>NZ_CP116256.1:7809884-8110872 GCF_027947575.1 Streptomyces rubrogriseus
GACGTGTGCAGCGGCTTCTCCGGCTGGCAGGTCGACGCCAAGAAGGCCCGCCGCGGCATCCTGCTCTCCCCGCAGGAGTCCTCCAGCGGCGACCTCATCGGGCTGCGCGTCTCGCGCCAGATGGTCGGCGGCCAGGTCACTCCGGGCAAGGGCATGCTGCACCTCGGCGACGGCGAACTGCGCACGGTCGTGGTGCCGGGCTGAGCCGGTGGAAGGGGGCGGGGCCCCGGCCCCGCTCCGCACCTCCTTGCCGCCCCGCTACCCGACCTTCGACAGCCGTGCCTTCGGCCGCCCCGACTCCTCGCTCTTCGACGCGTAGTCGAGGTCGTCTCCGACCGGGGTGAAGGTGACCGTGGTGGGTGCGGGGTTGCAGCCGTCGTGGTTGCCCTCGGCGCCGACCGACCCGGCGACGAGCTGCTTCTCCGTCACCTTCTTGAGGGTGATCACGTCGACGCAGACGCCGCCCAGCGCGTCGGTCTGGCGGAGCCTGCCCAGTTCCTGGCCGGCCTTCGCCTGCTTGATGGTGATCCGGAAGGTGCCCAGCGGCAGCTTGCCGTCCAGGGCGGCGGCCTGGCCCTCCCAGGTGCCGACGTAGCGCGCGGGCAGCCCGCCGGGGGTGGCGGCCGGGGGATCGTGGGAGGCCTCGTTGCCGCCCGCGTTGTTCGCGTCGTTGCCCGAGCCCGGCAGCAGGTCCAGGACGAACACCGACCCCACCGTCACCGCCGCCAGCGCGCCCGCCACCGCGAGTGCCACGGTGCAGCTGATCCGCCGGCCGCGTCCCTGGGCGCCCTGCGTCGAGGTCGCCGCGACGGAGAGGGCGAGCCTGCCCGGAGGGTGCGTCGGGCCCGCCCCGGCGCCCGCGTCGTCGTTCGGTGGCCCGGAATCCCTCGGGCCGGGAACGGACGGGTGGCCGGGAGAAGGCGCAGGGGCAGGTGGCGAGGGTGGGTACGAGGGCGACGTGGGCGTCGGCATCACCGGGGGCGGGCCGAAGACACCGGACGCCGGGGTCGCCACCCCGGCGTCGCCGCCCGCCGTGACCGACGGCCGGCTGAACCCCACCGGCCCCGAGGCCCCGGTCTCCGCCTCCCGCTCCCCCGCCTCCAGGTTCAGCAGCCGTACGGCGCTGCGGCTGACCCGCTCCACCAGCGCCCCCGGCAGCCAGCCGCCGGTCACCAGGCGGGCCGCGCCCTCGGGGGCCAGGCGCCGGGCCACCTCGGCGGGGGCCGGACGGGCGGACGGGTCCTTCGCCAGGCAGGAGGCGACCAGCTCGCGCAGCTCCCCGTCGTCCAGGCCGTCGAGGCTCGGCTCCTCGTGGACGACCTTGTAGAGGAGCGCGGCCGAGGAGTCGCCCGGGAAGGGCGGCTGCCCCGTCGTCGCGTACGCCAGCACGGCCCCCAGCGAGAAGACGTCCGCCGCGCCGGTCACGCCCTTGCCGAGGATCTGCTCGGGGGACATGTAGCCGGGGGAGCCGATGGACACGCCCGTCGAGGTCAGGGACGCGGTGCCCTCGGTGGCGCGGGCGATGCCGAAGTCGATCAGGAGGGGGCCGTCGAGGGTGAGCAGGACGTTGGACGGCTTCACGTCACGGTGGACCAGGCCCAGTTCGTGCACGGCCGCCAGCGCCTCGCCGAGGCCCGCGCCGAGCGCCCGTACCGAGTGGGCGGGCAGCGGCCCGCCGTCCGCGACGGCCGCCGTCAGGGACGGGCTGGCCGCGTACGCCGTAGCGACCCACGGCACGCGCGCCTCGGGGTCGGCGTCCAGTACGGGTGCGGTCCAGGCGCCGCCGACCCGGCGCGCGGCGGCCACCTCGCGCCGGAACCGGGCCCGGAACTCCTCGTCCAGCGCGAAGTGCGGGTGCACGATCTTCACCGCGACCGTGCGGCCGCCGGCGCTGCGGCCCAGGTAGACCCGGCCCATGCCGCCGGAGCCCAGCCGGCCGAGCAGCCGGTAGGGCCCCACGGCGGTGGGTTCGTCGTCCTCGAGCGGCCGCATGGCGTCCACCCCTCCCCCGTACGCCGACACCTGTCAGCAGGGTAGTGGGCCGCCCGCGGCGACGCCCCGGCCGTGTCAGGGCTTGAGCAGCTCCACCTTCACGTCCGCCGGGAAGCCCGTGGTGGGGCCGACACGGCGGGCGAACTCCGTGACCGCCTCCAGCTGCGGGGCGCCGAAGCGGAAGTCGAGGGTGGTGAAGTACTTCGCCAGGGTGTCCTCGTCGAAGGCCTCCCAGCGGGCGGCCTGCTCCGCGACCTTCTCCACCTCCTCCAGGGAGAGGTTGCGGGAGGCGAGGAAGGCCTCGTGCACCTTGCGGGTGATGTCCGGCTCGCGCTCCGCGTAGTCGCGCCGGGCCGCCCAGACCGCGAAGACGAACGGCAGGCCCGTCCACTCCTTCCACAGGGCGCCCAGGTCGTGCACGTCGAGGCCGTAGCGCGGGCCGTCGATCATGTTGGCGCGCAGGGCCGCGTCCCCGATGAGGACGGCCGCGTCGGCCTCCTGCATCATCAGGCTCAGGTCCGGCGGGCAGGTGTAGTAGTCCGGCTGGACGCCGAACCGTTCCGCCAGCAGGAGCCGGGCGAGCCGTACGGAGGTGCGCGAGGTCGACCCGAGGGCGACCCGGGCGCCGTCCAGGCGGTCCAGCGGGACCTGGGAGACGATCACGCACGACATCACCGGGCCGTCGCAGCCGACGGCGATGTCGGGGAAGGCGACGAGGTCGTCGGCGTTCTTGAGGAATTCGACCAGGGTGACGGGACCGATGTCGAGATCACCGCGCACCAGCTGCTCGCTGAGCTTCTCCGGGGTGTCCTTCGTCAGCTCGAAGTCGAGGAGCGTGCCTGTTCTCGCGAGCCCCCAGTACAGGGGCAGGCAGTTCAGGAACTGGATGTGGCCGACACGCGGCCGGGTGCGAGAATTGTCCACATCGCGAGGCTAGCCCTCCGCCCGCATCCGCCCGTCGGCGACCCCCGGCGTCAGCCGAACGGCGCAGGCGTTCAAACGTCCGGGTGAAGTGATCTTGACCTCTGTTGCGCTCGGGGGCCTGCGTGCTAGGCTCACAGCAAGTTGCAGTTTGGTTTCCCTTGCAGTACAGAGCCTGCGGAGCATGTGACCGCGGGCTCTCGTCGTTCTCAGACGTATGCAGTTGTGCGGCATTCAAAGTCTTCACACTTGCTGGTTCTGGAGCAGGGCAACCCTTTGGGCCCAAGGAGGGCTTATGGCTACCGGAACCGTGAAGTGGTTCAACGCCGAAAAGGGCTTTGGTTTCATCGCCCAGGAAGGCGGCGGCCCGGACGTCTTCGTCCACTACTCCGCGATCAACGCTCAGGGATTCCGTTCCCTCGAGGAGAACCAGCAGGTGTCCTTCGACGTCACGCAGGGCCCCAAGGGTCCGCAGGCGGAGAATGTCACTCCTGTCTGATTGACAGCAGTACCCAAGGAGCCCCGCGCCGGTTTCGGCGACGGGGCTCCTGCCCTTTATGAATCCTTCGTGAACTCCTCACCGGGACCCGACTGTCACCACCCGGACCTTCTACGACGCCATCGCCGAGGACTACCACGCCCGCTTCCGCACCGTGCTCGACGACGCCCCGCTGGACCGGGCGCTGATGGGCGCCTTCGCCGAGCTGGTCGGACCCGAGGGGCAGGTGGCCGACCTCGGCTGCGGGCCCGGCCTGGTCACCGCGCACCTCGCCTCGCTGGGCCTGCGGGTCTTCGGCCTCGACCTGTCCTCCTCGATGCTGGCGATCGCGCGCCGGGAGAACCCGGGGCTGCGGTTCGAGCAGGGGTCCATGCTGGACCTCGACCTGCCGGACGGCGCCCTCGCGGGGGCGGTCTCCTGGTACTCGTCGATCCACACGCCGTGGGAGCGGCTGCCGGACCTCTTCGGCGAGGTGCGGCGCGTGCTGGCCCCGGGCGGGCACCTGCTGCTCGGCTTCCAGGTCGGTGACGAGCCCAACCACCACGACCGCCCGTGGGGCCACCCGGTCGCCCTGGACTTCGAACGGCGGCGGCCGGAGCCGATGGCGGAGCTGCTGGAGCAGGCCGGGTTCACCGTGCTGTCCCGGACGGTGCGGATCACCGAGGAGACCACCCTCGCCCAGGTCCCGCAGGCGTTCCTCATCGCCCGCCGCTGACCCCACGGGCCGTCCTACCCCTCGTACAGCCCCTCCACCGCCCCCGCGAAGTCCCGCATGATCACCTCGCGGCGGAGCTTCATGGAGGGGGTCAGGTGGCCCTCCCACTCGGTGAAGTCCCTGGGCAGGACGGCGAAGCGGCGGATGGACTCCGGGCGGGAGACCAGTTTGTTGGCCTCGTCGACGGCGCGCTGGAGCACCGCGTGGACCTCCTCGTCGTCCACCAGCAGCTCCGGCGGCACCGGGTGCTTGCCGTTCATGCGGCGCCAGTGGGTGACGCCGTCCGGGTCGAGGGTGAACAGGGCGGAGACGTAGGGCCGGCGGTCGCCCAGCACGATGCACTGGGAGATCAGGGGGTGGGAGCGCAGCCAGTTCTCCAGCGGGGCCGGGGCGACGCTCTTGCCGCCCGCGGTGATCAGCAGCTCCTTCTTGCGGCCGGTGATCGTCAGATAGCCCTCGTCGTCCAGGCTGCCGATGTCGCCGGTGGCGAACCAGCCGTCGGGTGCGGCCTGGACGACACCCCCGGCCTGCGGGTCCCAGTAGCCGTGCAGGACCTGCTCCCCCGCGACGAGGATCTCGCCGTCGGCGGCGATGCGGATGCGGGTGCCGGGCAGCGGCCAGCCGACCGTGCCGAGGCGCGGCTTGAGCGGGGGCGTGACGGTGGCCGCGGCGGTGGTCTCGGTGAGGCCGTAGCCCTCGAAGATCTCGATGCCGGCGCCGGCGTAGAAGGCGGCCAGGCGGCGGCCGAGCGGGGAGCCGCCGCAGATGGCGTACTTGACCCGGCCGCCCATGGCATTGCGGATCTTCCGGAAGACGAGCGGGTCGTAGAAGGAGCGGGCGGTCTTCAGGCCGCGGCCGGGGCCGCCGCCGGTGCCGGTCTGGCGGGCCTCCTTGGCCTCGCCGTAGCGCACCGCCACCGAGACGGCCCGGTCGAAGGCGGCGGCCCGGCCGCCGGACTCGGCCTTGGCGCGGGCGCTGTTGAAGACCTTCTCCAGCATGTACGGGATGGTCAGCAGGCAGGTCGGGCGGAAGGCCGCGAGGTCCGGGAGCAGGTCCTCGGGTTTCAGGCTGGGCGCGTGGCCGAGGCGGACCCGGGCGCGGACGCAGGCGACGGCGACCATGCGGCCGAAGACGTGGGACATCGGCAGGAAGAGCAGGATCGAGGGCTCCTCGCCGGTCTCCGCCTTGAAGACGGGGTAGAGCAGCTCGATGGCGTTGTCGACCTCGGCGAAGAAGTTGCCGTGGGTGAGCACGCAGCCCTTGGGGCGGCCGGTGGTGCCGGAGGTGTAGATGAGGGTGGCCAGCGTGCCCGGGCCGAGCATGCCGCGGCGCACCTCCACCTCGGCGTCCGGCACCCGCGCGCCCAGCTCGGCGAGCCGCTCCACGTGGCCCTTCTCCATGACCCACAGGTGCCCCAGGTCGGGGATGCGGTCCAGTTCGGGGCCGAGCGCCGCGGCCTGTGCTGTGGTCTCGGTGACGAGCGTGACGGCGCCGGAGTCCTGGAGGATCCAGCGGGTCTGGAAGAGCGAGGAGGTGGGGTAGATCGGGACGGTGACCAGTCCCGCCGCCCACGCGGCGAAGTCCAGCAGCGTCCACTCGTACGTCGTCCGGGCCATGATCGCGATGCGGTCGCCCGGCATCAGCCCCTCGGCGATCATGCCCTTGGCCACGGCCAGCACCTGCCCGGCGAACTCGGCGGCCGTCACGTCGGACCAGTCGCCCTCCGGCGACCTGCGGCTGAGGACGACCTGGCCCGGGACCGCCGCCGCGTTGTCGAAGGGCAGGTCGGCGAGGGACCCGCGGCGCACCGGCGGCGCGAAGGGCGGTACGTACGCCTCCCGTACGGCCCCGTCCAGCATCCGCGTCTCGGGCGCCACCAGGGTGGGGCCGGGCGAGTCGGCGTAGGCGGCGGATGCGGCGAAGGACGGAAGCGGGGTGGACACGGGCGGCTCCTGGGACGTGCAGCAAAGACACTGCTCCTGCTGTCGCTGCTCTGCTGCATGACGTACGTGCCTCGCGCGCCGAGGCGTTCATCGCCGGTTCCGCGGACATGGGTTACCGGCGGTCAGTTCCGGGATCGTACGGCGCCCAGGTGGGGACTTGGTGCGCGTTCCACGATCTTCCCGCGCCGGACGTGTGCAGTGTTGGGGGTTACCTGAGGGTAAGTCACGTTCGTTCCAGTATCGCCGTCACACCCTGGCCGCCCGCCGCGCAGACGGAGATCAGGCCGCGCCCCGGCCCTTCCCGCTCGGCGAGCAGGGTGGCCAGGGTCGCCACGATGCGGGCGCCGGTCGCGGCGAAGGGGTGGCCGGTGGCGAGGGAGGAGCCTGCCACGTTCAGGCGGGCCCGGTCCACCGGGGCCAGGCCGCGCTTCTCCCAGGCGGCCAGGGTGGCCAGCACCTGGGAGGCGAACGCCTCGTGGATCTCGACGAGGTCGAAGTCCCCGATCCCGAGCCCGGCCCGCTCCAGCATCCGCGGGACCGCGTACGCGGGCGCCATCAGCAGGCCGTCCTCGCCACCGGCCACGTCCCCGCCGACGAAGTCCACGGCGGCCGTCTCGTACGCCGTGAGGTACGCGAGGGGTTCGACACCCCGGGCCTCGGCCCACTCCTCGCTAGCCAGGAGCACCGTCGCGGCGCCGTCCGTCAGGGGCGTGGAGTTTCCCGCCGTCATGGTGGGGCCGGGGGCGTCGAGGCCGAACACGGGCTTCAGCGCGGCCAGTTTCTCCGCCGTCGAGCCCGGGCGCAGGTTCTGGTCGCGGGCCAGGCCGCGGAAGGGGATCACCAGGTCCTGGAAGAGGCCGCGTTCGTACGCCGCCGCCAGCCGCCGGTGGCTCGCGGCGGCCAACGCGTCCTGTTCCTCACGGGAGATGCCCGAGGCCCGTGCGGTCACCGCGGCGTGCTCGCCCATCGACAGGCCGGTGCGCGGCTCGGCGTTGCGCGGGATGTCGGGGACCAGGTGTCCCGGGCGGACCTTGGCCAGGGCCTTGAGCCTGCCGCCGGTGGACTTGGCCCGGCGAGCCTCAAGGAGGATGCGGCGCAGGCGGTCGTTGACGCCGAGCGGGGCGTCGCTCGCGGTGTCGGCGCCGCCCGCGATCGCCGACTCGGTCTGGCCGAGGGCGATCTTGTTGGCGGCGGCGATCACGGCCTGGAGTCCGGTCCCGCAGGCCTGCTGGATGTCGTAGGCGGGGGTGCGCGGGTCGAGGGCCGAACCGAGGACCGTCTCGCGGGCCAGGTTGAAGTCCCGGCTGTGCTTGAGGACCGCGCCGGCCACGAACTCGCCGACGGCGCCCGGCTCCCGGAGCCCGTACCGCTCGACCAGGCCGTCCAGGGCGGCGGTGAGCATCTCCTGGTTGGAGGCGGTGGCGTACGGCCCGTCGGAGCGGGCGAAGGGGACGCGCGTGCCGCCGATGACCGCGACGCGGCGTGGGGGCTGCGGTGCCAGAGGGCTCATCTCGACCTGCTCCTCACCCGTGACATAGGCTTACCTCCGGTAACCTTACTCCAGAGTAAGCAGTAGTGGGCGGCACGTGCCCGACCGCCCGTCTCTGGACACTCCCCCACGCTCGAACACGCTCGCGTGGGGGGACCCCCATCCGCCGCCTGGGAGACAGACATGGCCGACCGCTATCTCAGCTTCACCGGCACCGCACCCGGACGTTTCCTCACCCGCCAGCTCGGGCTGCCGCAACCCGCGGCCCTGCGGCGGGACGCGCTCGACGGCGGTCTGCTGCACCTCACGGCCGGAAAGACCGACCTCGACCTCGCGCCCGTACTGGCCCGCACCGGCCTGCCCCGGGACAAGGACGGCCGCCCCGCCGCCGTCGTCCTCGACGCCACCGGCGTACGGGACGTCGACGCGCTGGCCGAGGTGCACGCCGCGCTGCACCCCGTCGTACGGTCCGTCGCCGCGAGCGGCCGGGTGGTGGTGCTCGGGGCCCCGCTCGACCCGGCCGACCACCACCAGGCCGCCGCCCAGCAGGCGTTGGAGGGGTTCACGCGCTCGCTCGGCAAGGAGATCGGGCGGGGCAGGACGGTCAACCTCGTACGGCTCACCGGCGCGGCGCCCGCCGAGTCCACCCTCCGCTTCCTCCTCTCCCCCGCCTCCGCCTACGTCAGCGGCCAGCTGATCGAGGTCGGGGCGGCGGGCGGGGGCGCCGACCCCGACGACTGGGCGCTGCCGCTGGCCGGACGCACCGCCCTGGTCACCGGCGCCGCGCGGGGCATCGGCGCGGCGGTCGCCGAGACGCTGGCCGACCAGGGCGCCCAGGTCGTCGTCCTCGACGTGCCGCAGGCCGAGGACGCCGCCCGCCGGGCCGCCGAACGCCTCGGCGGCACCGCTCTCGCGCTGGACATCACGGCCGCCGACGCGGGCGAGCGCATCGCCGCCGCGCTGCCCGGCGGGCTCGACGTCCTCGTCCACAACGCGGGCGTCACCCGCGACCGGCGTCTGGTCAACATGCCGGCCGACCGCTGGAGTTCCGTGCTCGACGTGAACCTGGCGAGCGTCCTGCGCACCACGGACGCGCTGCTCGCCGCGGGCGCCGTCAACCGGGGCGGCCGGATCGTGGCGACGGCCTCCATCGCGGGCCTCGCGGGCAACGCGGGGCAGACCAACTACGGCGCCAGCAAGGCGGGGATCGTCGGGCTGGTCCGCTCGCTGGCGCCCCGCGCCCTCGCCGATCACGGGGTGACGGTGAACGCGGTGGCGCCGGGGTTCATCGAGACGAGGATGACGGCGGCGGTCCCGCTCCTCATCCGCGAGGCCGGCCGCCGCATGAACTCCCTCGCGCAGGGCGGACTGCCCGTCGACGTCGCCGAGACGACCGCCTGGCTCGCGCACCCGGCCTCCGGCGCGGTCAACGGCCAGGTCGTACGGGTCTGCGGCCAGAGCCTGCTGGGGGCCTGATGACCACCGCGGCCCCGCCCCCCAGCACCCTGACCGGCGTCCCCGCCCTGGCCCCGCTCCTCGCGCGCGGCGCGCTGCTGTCGCCCCTCAAGCGCCCCCGTCCGGACGCGGACTTCCCCCGCACCCGACTGGTCCTGCCCGGCCTGCGCGTCGACCTCGCGCGGCTCGCGGCGTACGAGCGGGTGTGCGGGTTCGCGACCGGCGCGGACGCGCTTCCCGTGACCTATCCGCACGTGCTGGGCTTCCCGATGGCCATGCGCCTGATGAGCGGCCGGGGCTTCCCGCTGCCGCTGCTCGGCCTCGTCCACACGTCCATCGGCATCACCCGCCGGGCCGCCATGCCCGCGACCGCCGAGTACGAACTCGCCGTGTACGTCGAAGGGCTGGCCGCGCACCGGCGCGGCACCGAGGCGACGGTGGTCACGGAGGTCCGCGCCGGGGCGGACCTGGTCTGGGAGTCCCGCAGCACCTACCTGGCCCGGCACCGCACCACCGCCCGGCCCTCCACCGCCGGTGAGACCCCCGCGGCACAGCGGGAACCCCTCCCGGTGCGCGCCGAGTGGCAACTCGCCGGTGACGTCGGACGCCGCTACGGTGCCGCCTCCGGCGACCGCAACCCGATCCACCTGCACCCGCTCACCGCCCGCCTGTTCGGCTTCCCGCGGGCCATCGCGCACGGCATGTGGACGGTGGCCCGGTGTCTCGCCGAGCACGGGACGCCGGACGCGGCCGTGGTACGGGCGGAGTTCCGGGCGCCCGTGCTGCTGCCGGGGACGGTGGCGTACGGGGCCGGGAACGGCCGGTTCGAGCTGCGCGGCGGTGACGGAGGACGGCGGCTGCACCTGTCCGGCGAGGTCGGACCCTACCCGGCGGCCTGAGCCACCGGCGCGGGCTGCTCCTGCGGCGCGGGCTCCGCCTCCGGCGCGGGCTCCCCCGTTCCGGGCTCCTCCGGTGGGGACCACGGCCGCCCCGCCATCAGGTCGCCCAGGCCGGCCCAGGCGAAGTTCATCAGGGTCGCCGCCGCCTGCTTCGCGGTGACGCCCTCGGTGGCGCCCGCCCAGTCGGCGAGCGACTCCGCGGCCCCGACCAGCGCCTCGGCCAGCCCGGCGACCTCGCCCTCGGCCAGGTGCGGATCCCGGTGCGCGTCGCGCGCGGCGGCGGCGATCAGCTGCGTCACGAAGGCGACGATCTCCTCGCGCATCGCCGCCACCTCGGCGGCGAACCGCTCGCCGTGCGTACGGGCGTGCAGGTGCAGCACCCGCCAGGCGTCCGGGTGCCGCGCGGTGTGCGTGAAGAACGCGCGCAGCCCCGACCAGAGTTGCCCGTCGGCGGACAGCCCCGGACGCACGCCGGCCCGCACCGCCTCGGTGAGGGCGCGGGCCTCGCGGTCGATGCAGGCGCTGAAGAGGTCGTCCTTGGAGTTCAGGTACAGGTACACCAGCGGCTTGGAGACGCCCGCCAGTTCGGCGATCTCGTCCATCGACGCCGCCATGTACCCGCGCCTTCCGAAGACGCTCACGGCGGCGTCCAGCATCTGCTGCTCACGGACCGCACGCGGCATCCGCTTGGTCTTCCCTGCACCCATGCGAATCAGCGTACGGTCCGTGCGGCGGTGTTCCGGACGTCAGCGCCCCGGACGGGACGGTCAGGCGGCGACCGGAACCGGCTCCGACGCCTGCTTCTCCCGCTCCGGCTCGTCGATCGGCGAGGCGTGGGCCTCGTCGTACGCCTTGCGGTCGAGCAGCCCCTCGCGGGCCGAGACGATCACCGGTACGAGCGCCTGGCCCGCGACGTTGGTCGCCGTGCGCATCATGTCCAGGATCGGGTCGATGGCGAGCAGGAGGCCGACGCCCTCCATGGGCAGGCCCAGGGTGGAGAGGGTCAGGGTCAGCATGACCGTGGCGCCGGTGAGGCCGGCCGTGGCGGCGGAGCCGACCACCGAGACGAACGCGATCAGCAGGTAGTCGCCGACCCCGAGCTGGATGTCGAAGATCTGCGCGACGAAGATCGCGGCGATCGCCGGGTAGATCGCGGCGCAGCCGTCCATCTTGGTCGTCGCGCCGAACGGCACGGCGAAGGACGCGTACTCCTTCGGGACGCCGAGGCGCTCGGTGACCTTCTGGGTCAGCGGCATGGTGCCGACCGAGGAGCGGGAGACGAAGGCCAGCTGGATGGCGGGCCAGGCGCCCTTGAAGAACTGGAGCGGGCTGGCCTTGGCGACGGTGGCGAGCAGCGTCGGGTAGACCACGAACATCACGATGGCGCAGCCGACGTAGATGTCGGCGGTGAAAGTGGCGTACTTGCCGATGAGGTCCCAGCCGTAGGTGGCGATGGCCTTGCCGATGAGGCCGACGGTGCCGAGCGGGGCGAGGCGGATGACCCACCACAGGGCCTTCTGGAGGAGTTCGAGGATCGACTCGCTCAGGTTCAGGATCGGCTGGGCCTTCTCACCGAGCTGGAGGGCGGCGATGCCGGCGACGGCGGCCATGAAGACGATCTGCAGCACGTTCAGCTCGGTGAACGGCGTGATGACGTCGGTCGGCACGATGCCGGTCAGGAAGTCGATCCAGGAACCGGTGTGTTCGGGCTTGGCGCCGTCGGCCGCGGTGAGGCCGGTGCCGGCGCCGGGGTTGGTGACCAGGCCGATGACGAGGCCGATGGCCACCGCGATCAGCGACGTGATCATGAACCAGAGGAGGGTGCGGGACGCCAGGCGGGCCGCGTTGTTGACCTTCCGCAGGTTGGTGATCGAGACCAGGATCGCGAAGAAGACCAGCGGGGCGACGGCCAGCTTCAGCAGGCCGATGAAGGTGTCACCGACCTTCTCCAGGGTGGTGACCAGCCACGATATGTCCTGGCTGCGGGCCAGCCAGCCCAGCAGCACGCCGAGGACGAGACCGGCGAGTATCTGGGCCCAGAAGGGCACCTTGAGGTACTTCGTGAAAGAAGAGGGTGAAGACACGGACATGCTCCGTAGGGGGACGGGACGCGGAATGGGACGCGCTGAGCTGACGTGGGGACGACTGGTGAGGGGGGAACGTCAGGGGCGACAGTTCGCGGACGCGCACCGGCAGAGGTCCACGTGCAGGCGCGCCACGAGCGCGAGGCGCTGTGGTGTGGTGGGCGCGGCTGCTTGCTTCATGCACACGACTTTAACACCCGTGCTTTGAGACACTCAAAGCCATACTTTGAGAGGCAGGAGTGCCCTACTGCCCGCAAAACGCAAAGCGCCCCGGTTTCCGGTGAATTCGGAAGCCGGGGCGTGCGGGTGCGTGACGGACGTTACGAGGTCTGGCCCTGCGCCCGCGCCGTGTCGTCGGCGCTGTCCTCCTGGCCGCGGTTGGCCTCCAGGTTGGCCTTCATCCGGTCCACCCGGCCCACGACCTGGACCGAGGCCCGGTCCCGCTCCTTGCGCAGCGCGACGTAGCTGATGGGGGCGGAGACCAGCAGGGAGAGCAGGAGGATCCACATGCCGTTGGAGTCGCCGAGGCCGCGCGGGAACACCCCGGCGTAGACGAGCCCCCAGACGACCACGAGGCAGCCTACGAAGATCCCGAGGCGCATCAGCGTGTAGCGGAGCATCTCAATCCACTCTTCCGTTTCTGGCACAAAGAGGCACTGTCCAGTGAAACATGCCGGGCCGCCGATCTTGCACGGGGGTCGGCCGGGCGGCGGCCGGGGGTTCAGGCCAGGGGCAGCAGCAGGAAGACGTCGTCCCGGTCGTCGCCGGGGGCGACCCGGATCGCGCCGGGGACCCGGCCGACCTCCTTGTAGCCGCAGGACTCGTAGAACCGCTCCAGGCCGAGCCCGCCGCGGCAGGTGAGGCGTATCGCCTCGATGCCGTCGCAGGTGCGGGCGGCGTCCGCGGCGGCCGCCATCAGGTCCCGGCCGTAGCCCCGGCCCTGGTGACGCGGGTGGACCATGACCGTGTAGAGCCAGAGCCAGTGCCGCATCAGCCGGTGCGTGTTGAGGGCGAGGAACGCGGTGGCGGCCACCCGGCCCTCCTCGTCGTGTCCGACCAGGAGGCGGGTACGCCCTTCGGCCATGCCCGTCAGGTGCTTGAGCAGCTCGGGGCGGACGTCCTCGCGCGTCACCGGCGGCACGAAGCCCACGGAGCCGCCGGCGTTGGAGACGTCGGTCCACAGGTCGAGGACGCCGTCGCGGAGGTCGGGGGTGACGGCCGGATCGAAAGTGAAAGTAAGGGACACCCGGCCATGGTAGCTATTACGCGAGTGCTCGTGCGGCGACTTTCAGGTCCGAGAGCAGTCCCCGGTAGGCCGCCTCCCGGTCGTCGGCCCGCAGCACCGCCGACGGGTGCACGGTCGGCACCAGCCGTTCCGGACGCCCGTGGATCTCCTCCTCCAGCACCGTGCCGCGCACCTGGGTGACCCGGAAGGAGGAGCCGAGCAGCGCCTTGCCCGCGGTGGCGCCCAGCACCACGATCAGCTCGGGCTCCACGCGCGCCAGCTCGGCGGCCAGCCAGGGACCGCAGGCGGCCGTCTCGCGCAGGGTGGGCGCCTTGTGGATACGGCGCTTGCGGGGCTCGGCCCGGGTGAACTTGAAGTGCTTGACGGCGTTGGTGACGTACGCGTCCGCCGGATCGAGGCCGGCGTCCGCCAGCGCCCGGTCCAGGAGGTTCCCGGCGGGGCCGACGAACGGCTTGCCCTGCCGGTCCTCCTGGTCGCCGGGCTGTTCGCCGACGAGCATGACGCGGGCGGACGCCTTGCCGGCGCCGAAGACGGTCCGGGTGGCGTCGCGGTGCAGCGGGCAGCCGCGGCATTCGGCTGCCGCCCGGCGCAGGGCGGTGAGGCCGCCGCGATCAGGAACGAAGGGTTGTGCTGTGTAGTCGTCCTCGGTGGCCATGCGGGTGCGGGTACCCGCCGTGGGTCGTTCGGATCCATGCCGGGTGCGGGTGGTTCGTGGCTGATCGCGCCCACGCGGCGGAGCCGCACATCGATACAGCCCCGCGCCCCTGGGTCGGGACAGTCCCGGTGCCTTGCAAGCAGGCGCGAGGACATGCCCTCAGGGGCGCGGGGAACTGCGCGAACGGCCCCCACCGGCCGGCAGCCGGAAAACTACCGCGAGAATCACACTCGCATCGGCTGCGGCGACTCCCGACGTGCCGGGTCGGGACCCTCGTACTCCCGGAGGATCTCGTACCGCGTGTTCCGCTCGACCGGCCGGAACCCGGCGTCGCGGATGAGGTCCAGCAGGTCCTCCCGCGTCAGCTTGTTCGGCGTGCCGAAGTCGTCCGCGTCATGCGTGATCTTGTACTCGACGACCGAGCCGTCCATGTCGTCCGCCCCGTGCTGGAGGGCGAGCTGGGCGGTCTGGACGCCGTGCATGACCCAGAAGACCTTGACGTGCGGGACGTTGTCGAAGAGCAGCCGCGAGACCGCGAAGGTCTTCAGGGCCTCCGCGCCGGTCGCCATCTGCGTACGCGCCTGGAGGCGGTTTCGGACCTTGCCGTCCTTCATGTCCACGAAGTCGTGCTGGTACCGCAGCGGGATGAAGACCTGGAAGCCGCCCGTCTCGTCCTGCAGCTCACGCAGGCGCAGCACGTGGTCCACGCGGTGGCGGGGTTCCTCGATGTGGCCGTAGAGCATGGTGCACGGGGTCTTCAGGCCCTTCTCGTGGGCCAGGCGGTGGATGCGGGACCAGTCCTCCCAGTGGGTGCGGTGGTCGACGATGTGCTGCCGCACCTCCCAGTCGAAGATCTCCGCGCCGCCGCCGGTGAGGGACTCCAGACCGGCGTCGATCAGCTCGTCCAGGATGTCGGAGGCGGACATCCCGGAGATGGTCTCGAAGTGGTGGATCTCGGTGGCGGTGAACGCCTTGAGCGAGACCTCCGGCAGCGCGGCCTTCAGCTCCCTGAGCGAGCGCGGGTAGTAGCGCCACGGCAGGTTGGGGTGCAGGCCGTTGACGATGTGCAGCTCGGTGAGGTTCTCGCCCTCCATCGCCTTGGCGAGCTTCACCGCCTCCTCGATGCGCATCGTGTACGCGTCCTTCTCCCCCGGCTTGCGCTGGAAGGAGCAGTACGCGCAGGAGGCGGTGCACACGTTGGTCATGTTGAGGTGGCGGTTGACGTTGAAGTGGACGACGTCGCCGTTCTTCCGCGTCCGCACCTCGTGCGCGAGGCCGCCGAGCCAGGCGAGATCGTCCGACTCGTACAGCGCGATGCCGTCCTCGCGGGTCAGCCGCTCACCGGAGCGGACCTTCTGCTCCAGCTCGCGCTTGAGCCCGGCGTCCATGCGATACCTCTTTCTGAGACAGACGGGTCAACGGTACGCCCCGGTCACTGGACCTCTTCGGGCAGCTCGCCCACCCGGTTCTCCCACTTGGTGGAGAGAACGATGGTGGTACGGGTCCGGGACACGCCCTTGGTGCCCGACAGCCGCCGGATGATGCTCTCCAGGCCGTCCACGTCGGCGGCGCGCACCTTGAGCATGTAGGAGTCGTCGCCGGCGATGAACCAGCAGTCCTCGATCTCCCGCAGCTCCTTGAGGCGCTGTGCCACGTCCTCGTGGTCGGCGGCGTCGGAGAGCGAGACGCCGATCAGGGCGGTGACGCCGAGGCCTAGCGAGGCGGAGTCGACGGTGGCCCGGTAGCCGGTGATGACGCCGGCCGCCTCCAGCCGGTTGATGCGGTCGGTGACGCTGGGTCCGGAGAGTCCGACCAGGCGCCCCAGCTCCGCGTAGGAGGCCCGGCCGTTCTCCCTCAGGGCCTGGATGAGCTGCCTGTCCACCGCGTCCATGCGATCGAAGCCTTCCACTGAAGAGTTCTGAAGATGTGGGTAACAAACGTGTGGGGGGAGTTGGTGCTCAGTCGGTGGGGCGGGCCCCGCCGAGGTCGCCGCGCCAGCGGCGGTAGAGGCCGTGCCCGACGCCCGCCGCGTCGAGGACGCGTCCGGCGACGAAATCCACCAGGTCCTGGATGTGCGTCGCCCCCGCGTAGAAGGCCGGGGAGGCGGGCACCACGCTCGCGCCGGCGTCGTCCAGGGTCACCAGGTGCCGCAGTGTCCGGCCGTCCAGCGGGGTCTCCCGCACGGCCACGACCAGCCTGCGGCGCTCCTTGAGGGTCACGCTCGCGGCGCGCTGGAGCAGGTCCTTGGACAGCCCGAGCGCGACACCGGCCACGCAGGCCGTGGACGCGGGCACGATCAGCATGCCCTTCGTCGGGTACGACCCCGAGGACGGCCCCGCCGCGAGGTCGCCCGCGCTCCAGTGCCGTACGCCGGAGACGTCCGGGTCGAACGTGTCCGGCTTTCCGTCGGCTCCGCGGGCCAGCCATTCGCGCAGGTCGTGCCGCCAGTGGGCGTCGCGGAAGGAGATGCCGGTCTCGTCGAGCAGGGTGAGCCGCGAGGCCCGGCTGACCACCAGGTCGACGCTCTCGCCGGCGGCGAGCAGCGCACGCAGCACGGCGGCGGCGTACGGGGTGCCGGAGGCCCCGGACACCCCCACGATCCAAGGCACGCGCTGCGTCTGTCCTGGCTTCATGATGCCGAGCCTAGTCGCAGGCTCATGCTTTTCAGACCGTGAGGCCCCTTACGAGCAGATCCAGCAGCGCGCACACGAAGAGGGCGATCCCGATGAAGCCGTTGACGCTGAAGAACGCCCTGTTGAGGCGGGACAGGTCGGTGGGGCGGACGATGGTGTGCTCGTAGAGGAACGCGCCCGCGACGATCAGCAGGCCGAGCCAGAAGAAGACACCGGCGTCGGTGGCGACGGCGTACCAGGCGAACAGGGCCGTGGTGACCGTGTGGCAGGCGCGGGCGCCCCAGATCGCGGCCGGGACGCCGAAGCGGGCCGGGACCGACTTCACGCCGACCTGCCGGTCGGTCTCGACGTCCTGGCAGGCGTAGATCAGGTCGAAGCCGCCGATCCAGATGCCGACCGCGAGACCGAGGATCACCGCCTCCCAGGACCACTCGCCGGTGATCGCCAGCCAGCCGCCGACGGGGCCCATGGCCTGGGCGAGACCGAGGATGGCCTGCGGGAAGTTCGTGAACCGCTTGCCGTACGGGTACACCACCATCGGGATCACCGCGACGGGGGCCAGGGCCAGGCAGAGCGGGTTGAGCAGGGCCGCCGCGCCCAGGAAGACGACGAGGGCGATCAGCGCGCCGGTCCAGGCGTGCCTGACCGACATGGCGCCGGTGACCAGCTCGCGGTGGGCGGTGCGCGGGTTGCGGGCGTCGATCTCGCGGTCGATGATCCGGTTGACCGCCATCGCGAAGGTGCGCAGGCCCACCATGGCGACGGTGACCAGGAGCAGCCGGCCCCAGTGGATGTTCTCGTCCCACAGGTACATCGCGGTCAGCGCGGCGATGTAGGCGAAGGGCAGCGCGAACACCGAGTGCTCGATCATCACCAGGCGCAGGAACGCCTTGGTGCGCCCAGGCTGCCGGGGCAGGGCGGCGGAAGCCGACGTCACAGTCCGTACTCCTTCCAGCGGCGGTCGACCTTCGCCGCCGTCTCCGGGTCGGACAGCACCATGTCCGGCCAGCCCCCGTCGCGGGTGTACCCCTCCTCGGGCAGCTTCTTCGTCGCGTCGATGCCCGCCTTGCCGCCCCAGAACTGCTGGTAGGAGGCATGGTCGAGGTGGTCGACCGGGCCTTCCACGACGGTGAGGTCACGGCCGTAGTCGGTGTTGCCCAGGGCCCGCCAGGCGACCTCGTGCAGGTCGTGGACGTCGCAGTCGGAGTCGACGACCACGATCAGCTTGGTCAGGGACATCATGTGGGCGCCCCAGATGGCGTGCATCACCTTCTGGGCGTGCTTGGGGTACTTCTTGTCGATCGAGACGATCGCGCAGTTGTGGAAGCCGCCGGCCTCGGGGAGGTGGTAGTCCACGATGTCCGGGACGATGATCTTCAGCAGGGGCAGGAAGAAGCGCTCCGTGGCCCGGCCGAGGGGGCCGTCCTCGGTCGGAGGGCGGCCGACCACGATCGACTGGAGCAGCGGGCGCTTGCGCATCGTCACGCAGTCGATCTTCAGGGCGGGGAAGGGCTCCTGCGGGGTGTAGAAGCCGGTGTGGTCGCCGAAGGGGCCCTCGGGGAGCATCTCGCCGGGCTCCAGCCAGCCCTCGATCACGACCTCCGCCTGCGCGGGGACCTGGAGCGGGACGGTCTTGCAGTCGACCATCTCGACCCGCTTGCCCTGGAGGAACCCGGCGAAGAGGTACTCGTCGATGTCGCCGGGGAGCGGGGCCGTGGAGGCGTAGGTCACGGCGGGCGGGCAGCCGAAGGCGATGGCGACCGGCAGCCGCTCGCCGCGCCGGGCGGCGACCTGGTAGTGGTTGCGGCTGTCCTTGTGGATCTGCCAGTGCATGCCGATGGTGCGCTTGTCGTGGCGCTGGAGGCGGTAGAGGCCCAGGTTCCGGATGCCGGTCTCCGGGTCCTTGGTGTGGGTGAGCCCGAGGTTGAAGAAGGAGCCGCCGTCGTCCGGCCAGGTGAAGAGGGCCGGGAGGCGCTCCAGGTCCACGTCGTCGCCGGTGAGGACTACCTCCTGGACGGGCGCACTGCCCGGCTTCACCTTCTTCGGCGGTACGTGCGTCATCGTGCCGAGCTTCCCGAAGGCCTCGCGCACGCCGACGAAGCCCTGGGGCAGCTCGGGGCGGAGCAGCCCGCCGATCTTGTCCGAGATTTCGGAGTACGACTTGAGGCCGAGGGCCTTGAGCAGGCGGCGGTCGGTGCCGAAGACGTTCATCGCGAGGGGCATGTCGGAGCCCTTCACGTTCTCGAAGAGCAACGCGGGGCCGCCCGCCTTGTTCACCCGGTCGACGATCTCCCCGACCTCCAGGTACGGATCCACCTCGGCCTTGATGCGCTTGAGGTCGCCCTCGCGCTCCAGCGTCCTGAGCAGGGAGCGAAGATCGTCGTAAGCCATGCCGTCCAGTATCCCCGAGCGGCTACCCTGGCCCTGTACCTGGGGGCCGTGACGCGTCCCCACCCCTCGCTTGAGCTGGAGAGGCCCATGCTCCGGGTGCTGATGTTCCTCGTACCACTGGCCCTGAGCGTCTACGCGTTCATCGACTGCATCAGCACGAAGGACGCGGACATCCGCCACATGCCCAAGCCGCTGTGGGCGATCCTCGTGCTGCTCTTCCCGCTGGTCGGCTCGATCTCCTGGATCATCGCCGGGAAGAAGCGGCAGCCCGCCGGCTCCTCGCCCTGGCAGGGCGGCGGTCGGCGGCAGTGGGTGGCACCCGACGACAACCCCGACTTCCTGAAGTCCCTGGACAAGGACGACGAGAGGGACAAGGACGGGGACCAGGACCGGGACCGGGGCAAGGACTAGGACCGGCGGCCGGGAGCTACGTCCTGGTCCAGCGCTGGGAGTCGGAGCCCGTGCACGTCGTGGTCGTCAGGCCGATCATGGACGCGCGGCGGTTGAGGTCGAGGCAGCCACCGGTGTTGAGGTTCCTGAGCGAACCGTTCGCCCCCTCCTGCCACTCTCCTCCGAACGAGCCGCAGGTGCCCTTGACGAGCCAGGCGTTCGCGCTCCTGGAGTGGATGCACTGGGCCGTGCCCACGTTGAGGATCCTGAAGGCCCCGCCCGAGGTGCTCTGGAAGCGGAAGACGGCGACGTCGCCCGAGCAGGCGCCGTCGTCGATGGGGGTGCCGACGTACATGCACTTCCCGCTCGATCCGTTCTTCAGCATGAAGCTGTCCGACGCGGACCCGCCGCCCCCCGAGCCGTCCCCGGGGTCCCCGCTGTCCCCGTCCGTCCCTGACCCGCTTCCGGAGCCGGCGGACGTACCCGAGTCGGACGATCCCCCCGCACCGGAGGAGCCCCCCGAGCCGGAGGCGCCGGAATCCGAGCCGCCGCCGGACGCGCCCTGCGCGGCGGCGGCCGCGTCCCCGCTCCCGCCTCCGCCGGGTGCGCCGCCGTCGCCGTCCTGGCTCTTGTTCGGGTCCTTGTCCTTTTCCTTGTCCTTGTTCTTCTCCCTGTCCTGACCGTCCTTCTTCCCGCCGTCCGGGCGCAGCGGAGGCGGAGGCGCTCGGGCCGGTGGCGGAGGCGGCGGGGTCCGGGGCCGCCGTTCCGGTGGCCGCGGGCGGCGCGGCCGCGTTCCCGTCCCGGTCCGCGTCGTTCATCGCGTACGGCAGCAGCGTGAAGCCGAGCGTCGCCCCGGTCACGGCGACCGGGATCACGAGGGCCAGCACCCTCGTACGGCGTCGCCGTTCGCGCTTCTCCGGCCGTCCGCCCGTGACCACGGGGGCGGAGGCGGACGGCGGGGGCGGTACCGCGGCGTCCGGCTCGGGCGGCGGGGGCACGGGCTCCCGGGCGGCGAAGGCCGCCCGTTCGGCCAGCCGCTCGGTGATGTCCCGCGGCCACGGCGCGGCCGCCGACGGCCCGTGCGCCGCGGCGCGTTCGACGAGTTCGGCGGCGGTGGGCCGGCCCTCGTGGTCCTTGTCCAGGCAGGACGCGACGACGTCGGCGAGTTCGGGGTCCAGGTCCCGCAGCGGCTGGAGGTCGGGCTCCTCGTGCACGATGCGGTAGAGCACGGCGTGCCCGGACTCGTCGCCGAAGGGCGGGCGGCCGGAGGCCGCGTACGCGATCACCGAGCCCAGCGCGAAGACGTCGACGACGCCGCTGGACGCCCGCTTCCCGGAGGCCTGCTCGGGCGACATGTAGGCGGGCGTGCCCACCACCATGCCGGTCCTGGTCAACTGGCTCTGGTCGGCGGCCCGGGCGACGCCGAAGTCGATGAGGGTGAGTCCGTCGAGGGTCAGCATCACGTTGGACGGCTTCAGGTCCCGGTGGACCATGTCCAGCGCGTGCACCGCGGCGAGTCCGGTGGCGGCCTCCCGCAGGACGAGCCACAGCGCCTCGGCGGGCAGGGGCCCGTGCAGGTCGACGGCCTCCCGCAGGGTGAGGCCGGGGACGTAGGCGGTGGCGAACCACGGCGGCCGGGCCTCCCGGTCCCCGACCAGCAGCGGCGCGGTCGCCTCCTCGGGCAGCCGGGCGAGATTGTCCAGCTCGTGCCCGAAACGGCGCAGGAAGTCCTTGTCCTCCCCGGCGACCGACGGCAGCACCTGTTTGACGGCCGCGTACCGGCCCTCGTGGACGCCGAGGTAGACGCGGCCCATGCCGCCGGCCCCGAGCCGGCCCAGCAGCGGGATCGGTCCGATCCGGCGCGGGTCGTCGTCCTCCAACGGCTCGGCACCACTGCCCGTGAGGCCGGATCCGGCTTCCCCGCTCAACTCTCTCCCCGTTCGCCGGCGCCGCGTGCTCCGTGCGGGTGCCGCGGCCACTCCAGGAAGCTACATCTTTACCACGGGCGCCCCAACCGCTGTCCTGCGGAACGCTGGTGAGTTCCCGTCAGCCGAGTTGCGCGAGCTTCGCGACCCGCGCCGGAGCGAGCGCCCGGTCGAAGGCCCGTACGTCGCGGATGGCGCCGGGGAAGAAGTCCCGGGGCTGCCCGTCGAAGGAGGCCCGGCCGATCATGAAGGCGCCGGTGGCGGGCGCGGGGCCGGTGTCCTCGACGACCGCCTCCTGGACGCCGTTGACGTACAGGTGCAGCTTGCGGGCCGGGCCGTCGCAGACGCCGGTCAGGTGGGTCCAGACGTGCGCGGCGGGCGCAATCCGGCCGACGGCGCGCAGACCGGGACGGGAGAAGGCCCAGCCCTGGTCCTCGCTGGAGTACTGGAGGTAGAAGCCGCTGGCGTCGGCGCTGTCCTGGCTGACGGCGGTGGCGAAGACGCCCGGCACGGCGGAGAGGCGGACCCAGGCGGCGACGGTGAAGCTGCTGCCCTCGCCGGTCTTCAGCACCGGACCGGCGGTCACGATCTGGCTGCCGGTCCCGTCGAAGGCGGCGCCTTCCCCGGCGCCCTGCCAGGCGACGCCGGTCACGGTGCCGTCGTGTCCGCCCGCGGTGTCCCGCGCGACCTGGCCGGAGGCCTCGTCGAGGGGCCAGAGTCCGACCAGGCCCGGGGGCGGGGACGGCGCGGACGAGGGGGACGGCGACGGCGCGGGCGCGGAACCGGCCGCCGGGTCCGGGTCCGGGTCCGCCGGGCGGTTGAGCCAGAACCCGGTCCCCACGCCGAGGGCGGCGAGCGCGCCCGCGCCGGAGAGCAGGAAGGCGCGTCGGCTCCGGCGGCCGCCGTCCCCGGTCGACGTCGGGCGTACGACCGCCGGTGCGGGCGCCGGCGGGTACACCTGCGCAGGTGCGGTGTCGACGCGGGTGTGCTGATGCGCCGGGGCGCCGCGACCGGCGGGACGATCCGGGTGGGCACGGCGTCCGCGCGGGTCGGACGCGCGGCCGGCGTCCACTGCTGGGCGTGCGGCAGGGCCGTCGCGCTCTCGCCGCCCAGCGGGCCGATGCGGGCGAGGATCTCGCGCGGGGCGGGGCGGTGGGCCGGGTCCTTGGCGAGGCAGTCGGCGATCAGGGAGCGCAGGGCCGGGTCGGCGACGGCGGCGACGTCCGGGGCGTTGTGCACGACGCGGTAGAGCAGCGCGGGTGTCGGACCGGCGCCGAACGGGTTGGTGCCGGTCGCCGCGAAGGCCAGCACCGCGCCGAGGCAGAACACGTCGCTGGCCCAGGTGACCTCGTCCCCGTTGACCTGCTCCGGGGACATGAAGCCCGGGGAGCCCGCCATGTGCCCGCTGCCGGTGAGGGAGTCGGCGTCGACGCTGCGCACGATGCCGAAGTCGATGACGCGCGGCCCGTCCTCGGCGAGCAGCACGTTGGAGGGCTTGAGGTCGCGGTGGACGAGGTGTGCGGCGTGGATCGACACCAGCGCCTCGGCGAGCCCCGCGGCCAGCGTGAGCACGGCCTGCGGGTCGAACGGCCCCCGCTCGGCCACCGCCTGTTCCAGCGAAGGACCGGCGATGTAGCTGGTGACCAGCCAGGGCAGCGGCGCGTCCGGGTCCGCGTCGACGACGGGGGCGGTGAAGGCGCCGCTGACCATCCTGGCCGCCTGGACCTCGCGCCGGAAGCGGTCGCGGAACTCGGGCCTGCGCAGCAGTTCGGCGTGCACCACCTTGACGGCGACGAGCCGCCCGCCCGGGGACCGGCCGAGGAAGACCCGGCCCATGCCGCCCGCACCCAGCCGGCCCAGCAGCCGGTACTCCCCGACGGAGCGCGGGTCGTCCGGCTCCAGCGCTGACACAGATCCCTCCCGGCGTGCGGTTCCTCGCCCCTGTGGGCGGGTCCAGCATAGGGGGGCCGTCAGCGGGCGGCGTCGGCGAACTTCTCGACGGCGGCCGGGGTGACCGGGGTGAAGAAGTTGACCAGGTTGCCGTCGGGGTCGCGGAGGAGGAGCGCGCGGTTGCCCCAGGGCATGGTGGTGGGTTCCCTGACGAACTCGTCCACGAAGCCGGTCAGGTTCCGGTGCACGGCGTCCACGTCCTCGACGAGGAACTCGACGATCACGCTGCGGTTGTCGGCCGGGCGGGCGGAGCCGGGGGCGAAGAGCGGCACGGTGCGGGTGCTGCCGATGGCGAGCGTCCCGGACGGGGTGCGCAGTTCCGCGAAGTCCTCGGTGGCCCAGGTCGCGCGCAGGCCGGTGGCCCGCTCGTAGAAGCCGACGAGACGGGCGACGTCGTCCGTGATGACGCGGAGCGAGACGAGGTTCATGGGGTGCCTCCTGGGGGGCGATCAGTGCCTACGGGTCCCACGCTAGGAGCGATACCGGTCATAATCCGGCCGGTATCGGCGGCAGACTTGGGGCATGTCGCGTCCCGTCTCCCGTGTGCTGACCCTGCTCGAACTGCTCCAGGCGGGCGGTGTGCGGTCCGTGGCCGAACTGGCCGAGCGGCTCGGCGTCGCCGAGCGCACGGTGCGCCGGTACGTCGACCACCTCGTCGACCTCGACGTCCCGGTGGAGTCGGTGCGCGGCCGCTACGGCGGCTACCGGCTGGCCCCCGGACACCGCATGCCCCCGCTGATGCTGACCGACGACGAGGCGCTGGCCGTACTCCTCGGCCTGGTCGCAGGCCGGCGGACGGGGATCACGGCGGCGGCGGGCACGGCGGGCGAGACGGCGGCCGCGAAGGTCCGGCGGGTGCTGCCGGAGCGGCTGCGCCACCGCCTGGACGCGGTGCTCGACTCGCTCACGTTCACGAGCGCCCCGGCCGGGGCGGCCGAGTCCACCGCGGCCGCGGCTCCGGAGGCCGCCGTCCTGCTCCCGGTCGCCGACGCCGTGCGCCATCACCGGCCGCTGGCGATCCGCTACACCGGCGGGAGCGGTGAACGCACCGTGTACCCGTACGGGCTCGTCGCGCACGCCGGCCGGTGGTACGTGACGGGCAGGGACCTCTCGGCCGGGGCGGACCGGACGTTCCGCCTCGACCGCATCCACGGCGCACGGGTCCTGCCCGGCACCTTCGCACCGCCGCCCGGGCCCGGCCCGGCGGAGCGGGTGCTGACGGCCCTCGCCACGGCGCCCTACCGGCACGAGGTGACGGTGCGGGTCCGGGGGACGGCCGAGGAGATCCGCGCCCGGCTGCCGGGCAGCGTGGCCGTCGTCGCCGCGGCGGACGGAGAGGGCGACGGCGAGGGAGAGGGCGAGGGCTGGTGCCGGGTCGAGATCCGGGCCGAGCGGCTGGACTGGCTGCCGGGCCTCCTCGCGTCGCTGGACCGCCCGTTCGTCGTCGAGCGGCCGGACGAGCTGCGCGGCCTCGTCGCGGACCTCGCGAACCGGCTCATGGACGCGGCCCGGGGCACACCGCCGCCGCGCGACTGACGGCGGCCGCCGGGTCACGGCCGGGCCGCGGCGAGCCAGACCGTGACGGCGGCGGTGACCAGGAGGGTGAGGTTGAGGGCGACCTGCCGGTCCCCGAGACGCAGGTGGACCCCGGTGGCGCCGATCTGGAGGACCACGAACCCGGCCGCCGCGGCCGGGGCCAGCCAGGGCGCGACGCCGGTCAGCGGCGGGAGGACCAGCCCGGCCGCACCGAGCACCTCGACCACGCCGATGGCGCGGACGGCGGGCATCGGCGTGCCGTCCACCCAGGCCATCATCGGCCGGAGCGCGTCCCGGCTGCGCACCGCCTTCACCGCGCCGCCGTAGAGGTAGAAGGCGGCGAGGAGACCGGCGACGATCCAGTACGCGACGTTCACGACCCGGTCCCCCGGGGCCGGGCGGAGCCGGTGGCGGGCTCGGTCGCGTAGCGGCTCATCGTCCCGAGGCTCTCCTCCGGAGTCGGGGTGCGGCCGCCGGCGTACAGCTCCTCCAGGTCGCGGAAGTACTGGACGTACAGGTCCGGGGTGAAGGTGCTGAGCATGCGGGCCGGTTCGCCGGTGGTGTTGGCGAAGGTGTGCGGCGCACCGGGCGGGACCATCACGAGCGTGCCCGCCGTCGCGTCGATGTCCTCGTCCCCCACCGTGAACCGCACCGTGCCGGAGATGACGTAGAAGCCCTCGTCGTGCCGGGCGTGACGGTGCTGGGGCGGCCCGGGGGTGTGCGGGGCGAGTACGGACTCGGCCATGCCGAGGCGGTGGCCGGTGTGGCTGCCGTCCTCCAGGACGCGCATGCGGGTGGTGCCGAGGAGGATCGTCTCGCCGTCTCCGGGGCCGACCACCGACACGGCGGGGTCCGCGCCCGCCTCGCCGTTCTCGCCGTTCGCTCTGTTCTCGCCGTTCGCTCTGTTCTCGCCGTTCTCGCCGTTCTCGCTGCTTCTCGGTTCGTCGCTCATGCCCCGATTCCACCGCCGGGGCACCGGGAGCGTCCAAGACCCTTTCCGCACCCTCGATACCGCGCGGGTATCGTCGCAGGATGGACCGGGTGAACCGGATGGACCGGCTCGAGTTGCGGACGCTGCGCTACTTCGTGGCGGTCGCGGAGGAACTCCACTTCGGCCGGGCGGCCGTCCGGCTGCACATGAGCCAGCCGCCGCTGAGCCGGGCGATCAGGGCACTGGAGACGGACCTCGGCGCCACGCTGTTCCACCGCACCTCCGCGGGCGTCACCCTCACCGGGGCCGGTGCGGTACTGCTCGACGAGGCGCGCGCCCTGCTCGACCGCGCCGAACGCGTACCCGCTCGCGTGGCGGCCGCGGCCGGTGCCGCGACCCTCACCGTCGGCATCCTCGGCGACAGCACCGACCCGGACGTGGTCCGGCTGGCGGACGCCTACCGTCGGCGCCACCCGCACGTCGAGGTCACCGTCCGCGAGACCGATCTGACCGACCCCACCTGCGGGCTGCACGCCGGCCTGGTCGACGTGGCCCTCACCCGCGGCCCCTTCGACCCGACCGGCCTGGCCACGCGGGCGTTGCGCGCCGACCCGGTGGGTGCCCTGCTGCGCACCGACGACCCGCTGGCCGGCCGGGCGAGCCTGACACCGGCCGAGCTGGCCGACCGCCGCTGGTTCCGCTTCCCCGAGGGCACGGACCCCCAGTGGCAGGTGTACTGGCACGGCGGGGAGCCGCGGCCCGGGCCGGTGGTGCGCACGGTACGGGAGTGCCAGCAGGTCGTGCTGTGGAACGGCACGGTCGGCATGACCCTCGCCGACCACGTGCCCGCCGACGGCCTCACCGTGGTCCCGCTGACCGGCCTGCCGCCGAGCCCCGTGGTGGTGGCCTGGCCCCGGACCGACCCGAACCCGCTGATCCGCTCGTTCGTCCGGCTCGCGGTCGCGGTGTACGACGTCTCCTAGCTCCGCGTCCAGCGTTGGGCCGCGGACTGGTCGCAGGCCTCGTTGCGCACGCCGGTCCCGCTCATCGCGCTGACGGTGACGCAGCCGCCGGTCGCGGCGTTCCTGAGGGTGCCGCCGGACCCCACCCGCCACTCCTGTCCGGTGGTACGGCCGCAGGGGAAGGAGAAGACCGGGTGCCCGATAGCCGCGGTGTAGATGCACCGGCCCGAGAGCCCGTTGATGATCCACACGGTGCCGTCCGGCCTGCTCCGGAAGGTCCAGGTGGCCGCGTCCCCTGTGCAGTCGCCGTCGTACGGGGCGTCGGAGTGGGCGGTGGTCATGCACCGACCGTTCTCGGCGTTCTTGAGCAGGAAGACACCTGATCCGGACGCGTCGCCGTCGCCGTCTCCGGAACCAGAGCCGGAGTCGGAGTCGGAACCAGAGTCAGAGCCGGAACCGGATCCGGAACCGGAACCATCGCCACTGCCCGCACCGACGCCAGTGCCAGCGCCCCTGTCACCGGAGGAACCAGAACCGGAACCAGAACCCGACCCGGCCCCACCGGCATCCGCATCCCCTTGCGAACCGCCCGCGGCACCGCCCCCGCCGTCCGCCTCGCCCCGTCGGTCGCCCTGCTCCCCGGGCGATCGGGAGGGTACCGCGGACTGGTCCGGCGTCGCCGTCCGCGACGCCTTCCCGGGCCCGGCCGGGGACGCCGCGGACGGGCTCGACACCGGCGCGGACGACGACGGCGACGCGTCCGCACGGTCACCGGGGGCGAAGGTGTACGGCAGGAGTTGCACGGCGAGGGTCGCCCCGGCGGCCACCACGACCGGCACGACGGCGAAGAGAACCCGGTGCCCGCGCCGCCGGTCGGACCGACCCGGATCCCGCCGCCCGACGACGGCGGACCCGGGATCGGGATCGGGTTCGGGTTCGGGTTCGGGGAGGTCCGCCTGCTCCGGCGGCTTCGTGACGAAGGCCGCCCGTTCGGTCAGCCGCTCGGTGAGCGCCTCCGGCCACAGCGGCGGCTCGTACGGTCCGTGCCGTTCGGCGGTCTCGAGCAGTTCGGCGGCGGTGGGCCGCCCCTCGTGGTCCTTGTCCAGGCAGGACGCGACCAGGTCGGCCAACTCCGCGTCCAGCTCCCGCAGCGGCCCGAGGTCGGGCTCCTCGTGCACGATGCGGTACAGCACCGCGTGCCCCGACTCGTCACCGAAGGGCGGCCGCCCCGAGGCCGCGTACGCCAGCACCGAACCCAGCGCGAAGACGTCCACGGCTCCACTGGACGCCCGTCTCCCGGAGGCCTGCTCCGGCGACATGTAGGCGGGCGTGCCCACCACCATGCCGGTCCTCGTCAGCCGGCTCTGCTCCGCGGCCCGGGCGACCCCGAAGTCGATGAGGGTCAGACCGTCCAGCGTCAGCATCACGTTGGACGGCTTCAGATCACGGTGCACCATGTCCAGCGCGTGCACCGCCGCCAGCCCCTTGGCGGCCTCCCGCAGCAGCAGCCACAGCGCACCGGCGGGCAGCGGGCCGCCGTGGACCTCCAGCGCCTCGGTCAGGGTCAGGCCGGGCACGTAGGCGGTGGCGAACCAGGGCGGCCGGGCCTCCCGGTCCCCCGCGAGCAGCGGGGCGGTCGCCTCCCCGGGTAAGCGGGCGAGGTTGTCCAGCTCGTGCCCGAAGCGGCGCAGGAAGTCCTCGTCCTCGGCGACGACCGAGGGCAGGAGCTGCTTGACGGCCGCGTACCGGCCCTCGTGGACGCCGAGGTACACGCGGCCCATGCCGCCGGAGCCGAGGCGTCCGATCAGCGGGATGGGCCCGATCCACCGCGGGTCCCCGTCCCTCAGCGGCTCCGCACCGCTGCCGTCCAGCTCCAACACGTCGACCCTGTCCCCCCGTTGCCCCGACGACCGGGGACCCGCGGCCCACCCGCTCCCCTCCGAGATCCGGGCGGACACGCGCGTCCCGCAGGGGACAGTCTGAGTCAGGCGGACCTAGGATTGGAAGAAGCTTCTAGAAAATAATTCTAGAAAAGGGAATGAGAGCGTGCCTGCCCATGAGCCCCAAACAACACCGCGGTGAGGTCACCTCCGACCTCCTCCTGGACGCTGCCCTGCGTGTGTACGCGGAAGCGGGGGAACAGGGGCTGACGGTCAGTGCCGTGACCAGGGCGAGCGGCGTCAGCCTGGGCAGCCTCTACCACCACTTCGGCAGCATCGACGGGCTCGTCAACGCGTTGCTGACGCGCTGGCTCGGCCGGCTGCTGGGCGAACTGGCCGACGCGGTGGGGAACTCCCACGACGCGCGCACCGGCGTCCGGGCACTGGTGTGCACCTACCTCGGCTTCGTTCAGAAGCATCCAGACGTGAGCCGACTCCTGCACTCCTCGCGAGCCGACCAGGTGGGCATGGAGCAGGCCAGGGAACTCCGCGACGTCCAGGAGGCCCGGATGCCTCCGCTCACCTCCTGGGTGCTGCGGCACGTCGAGCGCGGCGAGATCGCCCCGCTCTCCCCCGCCCTGCTGGAGTCCCTCCTGCTGGGCCCCGTCGTCGGCGTCAGCCGCCGCTGGCTGACCGTCGGGGACGTCGACCTGGACGAGGCCGCGCGCATCCTGCCGGAGCGGATCTGGCGGTCCATCGGCGCGGACGGGGCGTAGGGGTCGCGCGGGGCGGTGCCCGGGGCCGTGAGGGCTGTCCCCCGAGGGAGCTACGGGCAGGTGTCCACCGCGGGGTGACGATCCGGGGCCGGTGGATCCATAGAGTCTTCCTCAGTCGCCGAGCACCACGGGCCGACTGAGGAGACTCCCCCCAACACCGCGTCCCTACCCCACCCTTGCCCGCTGGAGGCCCCCCATGTTCCGCACCTTCGCCAAGGCGATTGCCGCGATCGCCGTCGTCTGCGCCGTGGCCGGCGCGGGACTCGTCCTGAACGAGGAGTACGGCAAGGACGACTCCGACGCGAAGGACACCAGCGCTTCGGCGGGAGCCTCCTTCACCGGCACGAAGAAGATCGACGTCGACGGCCACACGGTCAACGTCTCCTGCTCCGGCCACTCGGACGCGGACCGCCCGCTGGTGATGCTGATGGCGGGCGGCGGGGAGGGCCTGGACAACATGGCCGCCCTGCAGAAGTCCCTGGGCAGGACGGACCGGGTCTGCTCCTACGACCGCCTCGGCGAGGGCAAGAGCGACAAGCCCGCTCCCGGCACCCTCCAGACCGTCAACGACACCAGCGTCCTGCTCACCAAGCTCCTCGACCACCTCGCGGGCGACCGCCCCGTCGTCCTGGCCGGCCACTCCCTGGGCGGCTACATCGCCGCCCGCTACACCCCCGACCACCCCGACCGCGTCAAGGGCCTGGTCCTCCTGGACGCCACCGTCCCCCACCTCACCCGCGACATGAAGCGCACCATCCCCGCCGACGCCACCGGCGGTGCGACCCAGGTCCGGGACGGCGCGATCGCGGCCAACGAGGGCCAGAACCCGGAGCAGTTCGTCATCGCCGACGGTCCGGTCCACTCCGCCGGGGACATTCCCGTCGAGATCCTCAGGCACGAGTCCGAGTACGCCAAGGTCCCGCAGTACGGCCCCGCCCTGGAGAAGATGTGGGCCAAGGGCCAGCAGGAGTGGCAGCAGCTCTCCACCGGCGCCGAGCTGACCACCGCGAAGGGCAGCGGCCACTACATCCACACCGACCGCCCGGACCTCGCCCTCGAGGCGGTCCAGAGCGTCACCTCCCGCGTCGCCGACGCCCGGTAGCAGCCGCTGCCCCCACAGACGGCCCTGGGCCGTGGCTTCCCCCGCCACGGCCCAGGGTCTCGACGCGTTCCGCACCACGCGCCACGGCGAGTACGGCGCCGCGCCGACCGCGGTCACGGGCGCCGCGGCCAGTGGGTCCCGACGATCACGCCGAGGTCCGGCGCCAGGCGGAGTTCGGTCGCGTGCAGCGCCGGGTGCTCCAGCCAGTGGAGCCGGGGGTGGTCGGGGGCGCCGTCGAAGCGGGGCGGCCAGGTGGCGGCCGGGGTGAAGTCGTCGACCACCAGCGTGCCGCCGGGGGTCAGGAGGCGGGCCGGGTCGGCGACGCCGTCGCCCTTCGCCTGGCCGCCGCCGTCCAGCACCAGCAGGTCGTACGGGCCGTGCTCGCCGACGCGCCGCCAGTCTCCGTGGAGGATCTCGACCCCCGGGTGGTCGTGGAAGACCTGCCTGGCCACCCGGGCCCGCTCCGCGTCGCGTTCGACGCTGACCAGCCGGGTCCCCGGCGGAGCACCGGACGCCAGCCAGGCCAGCCCCACGCCGCAGCCCGTGCCCGTCTCGGCGATGCCCCGCGGTGCTCCCCCGGCCAGCAGGCGGAGCAGGCGGCCCTGTTCGGGGCGGCACGAGTAGCGGAAGCCGTGCGCACGTGCCGCCGCCACGGCCCGGGCGACCAGCGCCGGGAGTGTGCCGTCGGCGTTCCGGTGGGCGTCCGTCCCGTGCAGCGACATGCCCGGCATTATGGCCGCCCGGCCCCGCATAGGCTGCGCCCGGTGAGCAACCGCGAGCGTCGTCTGCGTACCGTCGATCTGGCCCGCGCCGTCGGGCTGTCGACGCAGCAGGTCCGCAACTACGAGGACGCCGGTGTCCTGCCCCCGGCCGGACGCACCGACGCCGGGTACCGGGTGTTCGACGAGCGGCACCGGGACGCGCTGCTGACGTACCGGGCGTTGCGGCCGGGGTACGGGGCGGTGACCGCGACGCGGGTCATGCGGGCGGTGCACACCGGGGACGTGGCCGGTGCCCTCGCGCTGGTGGACGCCGCGCACGCCGCGCTGCACGAGGAGCGGGTCGCCCTGCGGGCCGCCGGTGAGGCGCTGGACGCGCTGGCCGGTCGGGACGCCGCGCCACCACCCCGTCCCGGCGACGGACCGCACGGGCTGCGCATCGGCGAGGTGGCCGCGCTGGTCGGCGTACGGACCTCCGCGCTGCGGGTGTGGGAGGCGGCGGGACTGCTCGTGCCCGGCCGGGAACACGGCACCGGGTACCGGGTGTACGGGCCCGCCGACGTGCGGGACGCGCGGGTGGTGCGCACCCTGCGCCGCAGCCACCACCTCTTCGAGCAGATCCGGCCCGTGCTGGAGGACCTGCGGCGCGCGGGGAGCAGCGCGGCGCTGCGGACGGCGGTCGAGGCGCGCGGGCGGGCCCTCACCGTGCGGGCCCGGTCGATGCTGGCGGGGGCGGGCGCCCTGCACGCGTATCTGGAGTGACGGGCGAGGCGTGAAGGGTGCACGGGGGAAGGGTGAAGGGCAGCCGGGCGGTGGAGCGTATCGGCGTTCGAGAGGCCATCCGTTCCGTTGAACAGTGCCGACACGGCAGGTGCGCGGCCGCACGGACGGCATTCCCTTGGTCGGGTCTGTACATCTGCGAACGGAGACCTCCTCGTGCGAATGACCGACATCCAGCGCTGCGAGATCCGTCCCGGGCGCCTCGTCGAGTGGACGCTCAGTCCCCAGACGCTCGACATCGCGGCGGCGCTGCCCGAGGACGCGCGCCCGCCCGCGTACATCCAGGAGTCGCACATCCGGACGGCACGGTCGGTGCGCGAGGACGGCCTGTTCGTGCCGACCTGGCTCGGTGCCGCCTTCGACATCCCGGGGCCGGTCGATCTCGACGTGCTCCAGGAGGCGTTGCGGGCCTGGACGCTGCGGCACGAGACGCTGCGCAGCGGTTTCCGGTGGAGCGGCGAGAGCGGCGACACGATGCGGCGGTTCACGCTCGACGCGGACGCCGTGGCCCTGCACCGCGAGGACGTCGGCGACTTCCCGGACGCGGCCGGACTGGCCCGGCACCTCCAGGACCGCTTCGACCGGGTCGCGGACGCGCTGCGCTGGCCCAACCTCATCTACACGGCGGTCGTCCGCGACGACGGCGTCAGCGTCTACATGGCCTTCGACCACAGCAACGTCGACGCCTACTCCATCTACCGCATCCCCGCCGAGGTCGGTGAGTTGTACGCGGCGGGGGTCGCGGGGCGGACCGTGCCGCAGCCCCGGGTCGGCTCCTACGTCGACTTCTGCGAGGCGGAGCGGGCGGACGCGGACCGGATCGACGGCGGCCACGACATCGTCGCCCGCTGGCGGGAGTTCATCCGCCGCTGCGACGGGCGGCTGCCGTCCTTCCCCGTCGACCTCGGCGTCAGGCCCGGCGATCCGCTGCCCGAACAGCGGCTGCTGCGCGAGCCGTTGGTGGACGCGGCCGACGCCGCCGCGTTCGAGGCGTACTGCCGCCCCTACGGCGGCAGCCTGGTCGGTGTGCTGGCCGCGACCGCGCTGATCGTCCACGAGATCGGCGGCGAGCCCGTCTACCGCACGGTCGTGCCCTTCCACACCCGGTCGCGGTCGCAGTGGACGGAGTCCGTCGGCTGGTACGTCGGCGGCGCGCCGATCGAGGTGCCGGTGGACCGGGCCCACAACTTCCCCAGCGCCCTGAGCACCGTCCGCGCCGAACTCCAGGCCAACCGGCGGCTGTCCCGCATGCCGATCGACCGCGTGCTGCGCCTGCTCGGCACGGACTTCCGGCCGACCTCGCCCGACCTGTACTCGATCGTGTCGTACGTCGACGCCCGCGGCGTCCCCGGCGCCGACAGCTGGCCGGACCGGACGGCGTACGCGCTGCTGCGGGTCTCCTACGGCGACCAGGTGTGCGCCTGGGTCACCCGGCTCCCCGAGGGCCTGTGGTTCGCGAGCCGCTACCCGGACACGGACGTCGCCCACAAGAACCTGCGGCTGTACGTGGAGCGGCTGCGGGACGTCGTCACCGGCGTCGCCCGCGGGGACTCCGGCCCGCCGCCCACCGCCCGGTGAGGGAGCCGCCGCGAGCCGCGTCGGGGCGGACGGCACGCGAAAGGCCGGTCCCGGTGACCTGGGTCACGGGAACCGGCCTTTGGCCGTGCCTTGATCAGAAGCCGACGGACTGGAGGGCGCCCAGGCCCACGTCGGCGTAGGAGTGCTTGCCGGAGACGAAGATGTTGACGCCGTAGTAGTTGAACAGCCAGCAGCCGAAGGCGATCAGGGCCAGGTAGGCGGCCTTGCGGCCCTTCCAGCCGGCCGTGGCACGGGCGTGCAGGTAGCCGGCGTAGGCGACCCAGGTGATGAAGGACCAGGTCTCCTTGGGGTCCCAGCCCCAGTAGCGGCCCCAGGCGTCGCCCGCCCAGATCGCGCCCGCGATGATCGTGAAGGTCCACAGCGGGAAGACGGCGGCGTTGACGCGGTAGGCGAACTTGTCGAGGGAGGCCGCGGCGGGCAGCCGGTCCAGGACGGAGCTGGCGAAGCGGCCGGGCGTGCCGCCGGAGGCGAGCTTGTTCTCGAAGCTGTCCTTGAAGAGGTACAGGATCGTGGAGACCGCGCCGACGTAGAAGACCGCGCCGCAGAAGATCGCCGTGGAGACGTGGATGTACAGCCAGTACGAGTGCAGGGCCGGGACGAGCTGGTCGCTGGCGGTGTAGAGGACCGTGACGGCGAGTCCGAGGTCGAGCAGGACCGTGGTGGTCAGCGGCAGGCCGAGCCAGCGGACGTTCTTCTTCAGGGCGAGCAGCGCGAGGTACACGCCGACGGCGACCGTGGTGAACGTGATGTTGAACTCGTACATGTTGCCCCACGGCGCCCGCTCCACCGACAGGGCGCGGGTGAGGACGCCGCCCGCCTCGACGGCGAAGGCGAGGACCGTGAGCGAGATGGCGACCCGCCCGTACAGGTCGCCCTTCTCGGTGCCGCCGTGCGCGCCGGGGCCGTCGGGCACGTCACGGGTGCCGGACGCGGTCCGTACGACGACCTCGGGGCGCTCCAGTACCGCGGTGCCGCCGGCCTTCTTCACGGTGACGGCCGGACCGGACCTCGCGCCGGCCCTGGACCCGGCCGTGTCGGTGGTGAGCGCGGCGGCGGTGCGGCCGACCTTGCTGCGGCTGCCGAAGAGCCACTCGGCGATGTACGCGAAGAAGGCCAGCGTGTAGACGGCCATCGAGGAGTAGATCAGCGTGTTGCTGACGTTCGCGAGATTCTCGTTGGTCGCGGCGGCCAACTCGGTTGCGGCGGCGAGAGTCACTTCTCAGCCCCTTCGGCAGGTACGACGTGGGTGTCGGGGGAATCGGGGGTGTCGTCGTTCTCGGGTCCGTCGGGCGCTTCGGGGGCGTCGGACGCTTCGGGTGCTGCCCGGTCGTACAGGGCGCCGGCGAGGTCGCCCAGTTCCTCCGGGACCTTCGCGGACTCGCTGCGGCCGAGGCCGGCCATCTCCACGACCGTGACGCCGTCGGCGCCGCGGACGGCCCGCACCCAGACCCGGCGGCGCTGGATGAACAGCGAGCCGGCCAGGCCGAGGATGGCGACGACGGCACCGCCGAGGGCCCAGCCGCTGCCGGGCTGCTGCGTGACCTGGAAGCCGGCCCACTCCTGGACGCCGTTAAAGGTGACCGAGCCGGCGCCGTTCGGGAGGGTCATGGTGTCGCCGACCTTGAGCTGCTGCTTGAACAGCTTGCCGTCGGAGCCCTTGAACTCCTCCAGGTTGGTCTTGTCGAGCTGGTAGATGCTCTGCGGGATGCCCGCGTCGACGCCGAGGTCGCCGTGGTAGGCGGAGAGCGCGAGCATCGGGTTGATCAGCGCCGGGAAGCTGGAGAGCATCGTGCTGCCCTTGCCGCCGTACGTCGGCAGGAAGAACGCGTTGAAGCCGAGCTGCTCCTTCTCGCCCTTGGCGTTGCGGTAGCCGTCCATGACCTTGACGGCGCCGGAGGAGGTGACGTTGGCGTCCAGCGGCAGCAGGGCCACCGCCTGCTTGTCCATCACGACGTCGCCCTTGGCGTCCTTGACGGTGAGGATGGGGGCGTAGCCGTGGCTGACCAGGTAGACCTTGGAGCCGTCGATCTCCAGCGGCTTGTTGACCTCGATGGTCTTCGTCTTCTCGGCGCCGTGGGCACCCTCGCTGTAGGTGACCTTGGCCTCGTAGACGCGCGGGGTGCCGCGGTTGGGGCCGGTCGCCTCGTAGGTGCCGTGGAAGTCCTTCAGGGTGAAGCCGAAGGGGGCCAGGTCGTGGGCCGCGTCGAAGAGGTTCCCGGACTTGAAGTCGTCGTACTGGGTGAGGGTGTTGGAGAAGCCGTCGCCCTCCAGGACCAGCTTGTTGCCCTCGTACTTGAACAGCTGGCCCCAGGCGAAGGCGATCAGCATCACGATCAGCGCGATGTGGAAGGCGAGGTTGCCGACCTCCCGCAGGTAGCCCTTCTCGGCCGTGACGGCGTCACCGGCGGCGTCCGCGTCGGCGCGGAAGCGGCGCTTGCGCAGCAGCTTCAGGGCGGCCTCGCGGACCTCCTCGGGCTCGGCCCCGGTGCGCCAGGTGGTGTAGGCGGGCAGCCGGTCCAGGCGCCGGGGCGCGCGGGGCGGACGCCCGCGGAGCTGGCCGACGAACTGCCAGGTGCGCGGGACGATGCAGCCGATGAGGGAGACGAACAGCAGGATGTAGATCGCGGAGAACCACACCGAGCTGTAGACGTGGAAGAGGCCGAGCTTGTCGTAGACCGGCGCCAGGAGGTCGTGGTTGTCGCGGAACTCCTGGACCTTCATGGCGTCGACGCCGTCCTGCGGGATCAGCGATCCGGGGATCGCGCCCAGGGACAGCAGCAGGAGCAGGAGCAGCGCGACGCGCATGGAGGTGAGCTGGCGCCAGAACCAGCGGGCCCAGCCGATCACGCCGAGGGAGGGGAGGTTCGGGGCCTCCTCCTTGGGTGCGGTGGACAGCTGGGAGCCGGCGGCGCCGAGGTCCTGCTCCTCGTCGGTCGTCGGGGTCTTGCCCGTGGTGGTGTTGCTCATCGGTCAGATCCCTACAGTGAAGCCGTTGGACCAGGTCTGCATGTCCTGGACGATGCTGTCCCACGCGCCGGTCAGCAGCAGCACGCCGGTCACGATCATCATGGCGCCGCCGATCCGCATCACCCAGACATAGTGGCGCTTGATCCAGCCGAAGGCGCCGAGCGCCTTGCGGAAGGCGACCGCGGCGAGCACGAAGGGCACGCCGAGGCCGACGCAGTAGGCGACGGTCAGTATGGCGCCGCGCCCGGCGGTGCCCTGGTCGGCGGAGAGCGCGAGGACGGACGCGAGGGTCGGACCGATGCAGGGCGTCCAGCCGATGCCGAACAGCGCGCCCAGCAGCGGCGCGCCGACCAGGCCGGTCACGGGGCGCTTGTGGAAGCGGAACTCGCGCTGGGTGAACCAGGGCATGAGGCCGACGAAGAAGACGCCCATGAGGATCATGAGCACGCCGAGCACCTTGGTCAGCGTGCCGCGCTCCTCCTGGAGCGTGGAGCCGAAGTAGCCGAAGAGCGCCCCGCTGGAGACGAAGACGGCGGTGAAGCCGAGGACGAAGAGGGAGGCTCCGGCGACCATCCGGCCGCGCCGGGCCTCGCCGAGGTCCGTGCCGGTGACGCCGGTCACGTAGGAGAGGTAGCCGGGGACGAGCGGCAGGACGCAGGGCGAGAAGAAGGAGACCAGGCCGCCGAGCAGCGCGATGGGGAGGGCCACGAGCAGGGCGCCGTTTAGCACCGTGCCGTTGTAGCCCTCGGCCGCGAGGGTGATCGCTGCGGACACGTCACTTCTCCGGCTTGCCGTCGTCGGCGAGGTACGGGGCGAGCATCTTGCGCAGCTTCTCCTCGCTGAGCGCCTGGAGGGTGCGCGCGGCGACCTTGCCCTCCCGGTCGATGACGAGCGTGGAGGGGACGGCCTGCGGGTTGAGGGTGCCCTTCTCGAAGCGGAGCATCAGTCTGCCCGCCGGGTCGTACAGGCTCGGGTAGGTGACCCCGTAGTCCTTCTCGAAGGCGCGGGCCGGTCCGGTGGAGGTGTCGCGGGTGTTGATGCCGACGAACTGGACGCCCTGGTCCTTGACGTCCTGGTAGACCTTCTCGAAGTTCTTGGCCTCGGCGCGGCAGGGCGGGCACCACGAGCCCCAGACGTTGAGGACGACGACCTTGCCCTTGTAGTCGGCGACGTCGACCTGTCCCCCGTCGACGGTCTCGCCGGACAGCTCGGGGGCGTCGGCGCGCTCGCCCTTCTTCGCGGTGGCGATGCCGTCGGAGCCGGTGATGAAGCCGGTCTGGCCGCCGCCGCCCGAGGTGCCGCCGGAGCTGCACGCGGACACGAGGAGCGCCGCGGCGGCCGCGCCGACGGCGGCCCGGGCGGCCCGGCTACGGACACGGGCGCGGGCGTCGGCGGTGCGCTCGGTGGAGCGCTCGACGGTGCGCTCGGCGGTGCGGTTCGAGCGGTTCGAGCGCAGGGGGGCGCGGCTGGCGGCACTCATGTGAAAAGTTTCGCATGTCCGTTCCGAGGATCTTGCGCACCCCCCTCACGGCCGGAAACCCGCATTTCAGGCGGCGTTCCCGCTGGGTGTCGAGCCCGGGGAGGAGGTGTCCTTGAGGAAGGCGTTCCAGCCCCCCGCCGGCTGCTGCCCCACCTCGACGGTCCGCAGCCTGGCGAGCACCTCGGGCTTCTGCACGTCCAGCCAGTCGGTGAACTGGCGGAAGGAGACCAGCCGGATGTCCTCGCCCTTCTCCTTCTCCCGCGCGATGTGCTTGAGGGCGTTCTCCACGGCGTCCATGTAGATGCCGCCGTTCCACTCCTCGAAGTGGTTGCCGACGAAGAAGGGTGCCCGGTTCGTCTCGTACGCCCGCTTGAAGCCGGATATGTACGCCTTCGTGGCCTGCTCGCGCCAGCCCGGGTAGTTGTGCGCGGGGGCCTTGGTCGAGTTGACCGACTGGTTGGCGAGGATGTTGTAGTCCATCGAGAGGACCTCGAAGGAGTGGCCGGGGAACGGTATCTGCTGGAGCGGCAGGTCCCAGATCCCGTCCTTCTTCACCGGCCACACCTGGCGGCCGCCGGGCGAGGAGGCGTCGTAGCGCCAGCCCAGCTCGCGGGCGGTGGGCAGCAGCTTGTCCTGGCCGAGCAGACAGGGCGTACGGCCGCCGACGAGTTCCTTGTCGTAGTCGAAGGGCAGGGACGGCAGGTCGGTCCAGCCGCTGTTGGTCTTCCACTCCTTGACGAAGGACTTCGCCTGGTCGATCTCGCTGCGCCACTGCGCGGACGTCCAGTTGCCGACGCTGCCGCCGCCCCCGCAGAAGTGGCCGTTGAAGTGGGTGCCGATCTCGTGCCCGTCGAGCCAGGCCCGGCGGACGTTGGTGAGCGTCGCCTTGATGTGCTCGTCGGTGAGGTAGCCGATGTCGGAGGCGCCGCGCGGGTTGTTCGGCGGGTCGTAGAGGCGCTTCTTCGACTCGGGCAGCAGGTACAGGCCCGAGAGGAAGAACGTCATGTGCGCGCCGTGCTCCTGGGCCAGGTCCAGGAAGCGCGGGAAGAGCCCGTTGCCGACCTCGCCCGCGCCGTCCCAGGAGAAGACGACGAACTGCGGCGGCGTCTGGCCCGGTTCCAGCGGCACGGGGGCGTCCGGCTGGTGCGGCTGCTTGCCGGTGTACGACGTGGAGCCGTCGCCGATGGGCTTCGCCGGGGCCTTGCTGCTGCCGGAGGGCGACGGTTTGCCGGCGCCCGGGGCCTGGTGCGAGCCGTCCGACGAGGGGTGGGAACCGGTGCCGCAGCCCGCGAGCCCGACCGCCGCCGCGGCTCCCGCGCCGAGTCCGAGCATTCCCCTGCGGGTGAGAGTGCGGTTGGAAGTGCGCATCGCAACCTCGTTCGTCGCGTCCTTGGTGGTCACTGGGTGAGAGGACGCGACGAACGAGCGGGTTCCGGAAATTTGTGCGGGTTGGGTAACAGTGGACAGGGGCCACACAGGAAGGGGCCTGGGCCCGGAGGCCCGGAGGCCCGGAGGCCCGGAGCCCCGGAGCCCCGGAGCGAGCGTCAGGCCCCGTACGCCTTGCCCTGCCCCTTCACCGGCTTGGCCCCGGCGAGGAGGTGGGCCGGGACGAGGTCGCGGGCGGGCTCGGTGTAGCCGACGGAGACGATCCGGTCGCCCCGGTAGGTGAACGTGGTCAGGGACGCCAGCGTGCACTGCCGCTTGCGCGGGTCGTGCCACAGCCGCCGCCGCTCGACGTACGACCGCAGGATCCAGATCGGCAGCTGGTGGCTGACGACCACGGCCTCGTGGCCGCGCGCCCGGTCCCGCGCGGCGTCGATCGCGCCCTTCATCCGCACGACCTGGTCGACGTACGGCTCGCCCCAGGACGGCTTGAACGGGTTGACCACGTGCTTCCAGTTGGCGGGCCGGCGCAGCGCGCCGTCACCGATGCCGAAGGTCTTGCCCTGGAAGACGTTCTCCGCCTCGATGAGGCGGGCGTCGGTGTCGAGGTCGAGCCCGTGCGTCTTGGCGATCGGGGTCGCCGTCTCCTGCGCCCGCTCCAGCGGGGAGGCCACGACGTACGTCACGTCGCGGGGCGCGAGGTGCTCGGCGACCCGCTCGGCCATCCGCCGGCCCAGCTCGGAGAGGTGGTAGCCGGGCAGCCGCCCGTACAGGACACCGGTGGGGTTCTCGACCTCGCCGTGCCGCATGACGTGGACGACGGTCAGCTCTTCGTCGTTCTCGTGGTTCTCGTTGCTCATGCCGTGGCCTCCGCGGCGGCTCGGGCCGCCGCCGGGAGGGCGTCGGCGATGCGCTGGACGGCCCGCTCGTCGTGGGCGGTGGACACGAACCAGGACTCGAAGGAGGACGGCGGCAGGTAGACGCCGTTCGCGAGGAGGGAGTGGAAGAAGGCGGTGAACCGGAAGGACTCCTGCGCCTTCGCGTCCTCGTAGTCGACGACCGGCCGGTCGGTGAAGAACACGGAGAACATGTTGGAGGCGTTCTGGAGCGTGTGCGCGACGCCCTCCTTGGTGAGCGCCTCGGTCACGAGTGACTGGATCTGCGCGGACACGGCGTCGACGGTGGCGTACGCCGCGTCGTCGAGGAGCCGCAGCTGGGCGAGCCCGGCGGCGGTGGCGACCGGGTTCCCGGAGAGGGTGCCGGCCTGGTAGACGGGCCCGGCCGGGGCGAGGTGCGCCATGACGTCCGCCCGCCCCCCGAAGGCGGCGGCGGGGAACCCGCCCCCCATCACCTTCCCGAAGGTCATCAGGTCGGGCACGACCCCCTCCACGCCGAACCACCCGGCGCGGCTGGTCCGGAACCCGGTCATGACCTCGTCGGACACGAACAGCGCGCCGTTGGCCGCGCAGGCGTCCTTGAGTCCCTGGTTGAACCCGGGCAGCGGCGGCACGACGCCCATGTTGCCGGGCGACGCCTCCGTGATCACGCAGGCGATCTCGCCGGGGTGGGCGGCGAAGGCGGCGTGCACGGCGTCGAGGTCGTTGTACGGCAGCACGATCGTGTCGCTCGCCTGGGCGCCGGTGACGCCGGGGGTGTCGGGCAGCGCGAAGGTGGCGACGCCGGAGCCCGCGGCGGCGAGCAGCGAGTCGACGTGGCCGTGGTAGCACCCGGCGAACTTGATCACCTTGGTGCGCCGCGTGAACCCGCGGGCGAGCCGGATGGCGGACATGGTGGCCTCGGTCCCGCTGGACACGAGCCGCACCTCCTCCAGCGGCGCGACGCGCTCGACCATCGCCTCGGCCAGCGCGACCTCGCCCTCGGCGGGCGTGCCGAACGACGTGCCGCGCGCGACCGCCTCCTGCACGGCGGCGATCACCTCGGGGTGCGCGTGCCCGAGGATCATCGGCCCCCAGGAGCAGACGAGGTCGACGTACTCACGCCCGTCGGCGTCGGTCAGGTACGGCCCGGTGCCGGACACCATGAACCGGGGCGTGCCGCCGACGGCGCGGAAGGCGCGCACCGGGGAGTTCACACCGCCGGGCGTGACGGCCGCGGCGCGGTCGAACAGAGCCTGCGAGGCCGGTGCTTCGTATGGATATGCCAGTTCGCTCATGACCTGCGACTTCTCCGACCTTCTCGACCTTCTCCGACGTATCGGACCCTGCGCGGCCTCTGGTTGCCCAGGGTGACTTCGTCAAGGGTAGACAACCGCCCCCAACGCCGTGCCGTCTGCCAGACTGGAACTCATCCACGCAGCTCACCGGGGCGACGCGGACGGGGCTGCCGACCGTCCGGCGGGCATATGTCCCACCGCACGTTTCGGCGAGCGGCCGTGGGGGAGGTCACTGACACGATGATCGGGTTGCGCGGCGGGGGCCACGCGTCCTAGAAAAGCAGTCGGGTGGAGATATGCATCGCGGTGGCGGACTGGGCGAGGGGACCGATGACCTGGGTCCTCGACGTGCCCGGCGGGGAAGGCACCGACGCGAGGCGGAGGAAGCGTCCGAAGCACGTCAGACACACGGCACCCCCGGCGAACCCGACCGGCTCGACCGGCGGGCCGACCGGCTGGGGGCGGGGAGCGGGAATGGTGGTCGGGTGGGGGTGACCTACAAGTACTTCGGCGCGCCCGACGGCGCGACCGCGGCCCGCGTCCCGATCTCGATGCGCCCCGAGGAACTGGGCGGCGACGAGCTCGGGATGAACGGCATGTTCACCAAGATCAAGCCGGAGACCATGGCCGCCATGGTCCTCACCGGCATCGAGGGCGTTCCCCTGCACAAGGTGCCCCCGCTGGAACTGGTCGTCCTGCACCCCGACTACGCGGTCGTCAAACTTCCGATGACCGTGGTCGACCCCCTGCGCGGCATCGGCGAGGAGGCGGTCGGCGCGGCGGCCTTCATATGGTCCACGGTCCCGGACCGCGGCGGCCCGCGGGACGCGTTCAACGTGTACCAGCTGCTGCACGAGTGGCAGGACTTCTCGCACCGGTTGCACGAGGCGGGGCACCAGCCGTACTGCCTGGTGTGGCCCTGAGCCGACGCCGTTCCGACAGAGGGCGGGGCCCCGGGGCCCCGCCCATACCCGTGTCCCGCCTCAAGGACAGCCGCTTCGACGGCTATCTGGGCCATGCCCTTCCCCATAAACGGGACGCCGTCGTCGATGCGGTGATCACCTCGTACCTCGAGGCCGCCGGACCGGCCGGGCAACGGGCGATCGACGACCTGAACACCCGCAGCGCGTCCGTGCTCAGCGTGTACGGACAGCGCATGGCCTCGGCCGCGGTCCGTACCGGGTCCGTGGACACCCTGCGCCGCGGCCTCGTCGCCGTCGGCATGGCGCAGGCGCGCCTCGGCGACGCCCGCGAGAACCTGTATCCGCTCGTGGCCCTCAACGACGCCGCGTCCCTGCTCGGCACCTCGCTCCTGAGCCTGATCACCGAGGTGTCGGACTCGCTGCCGCCCTCGGCGACCGACGAGCTGCGCGCCTTCGACCAGCGGCAGGAACAGGACAAATCGCTGGAGTCCATGGGCCTGAGACGACTCGGCAGCGGCCAGACCTTCCTCTACTCCTGACCCGCCTCACCGGTGACGGTCGCACCCACCGGTGCGTCGGCCGTGGTGGCGGCCATGGCCGCCATGCGCGAATCCCGTGGTCACCCCTCGGTGCGCTGGGCCGGCCGTTCCGCCGCAGGTTCGGCGGGGGCGCGGGTGTCGGCCCCGTGGTGGCGGGAACCGCGGGTTCCGGCGGCCGGGGCGGCGAAGGCGGCCGCGGCGACGAAGGCCAGCACCACGACCATCGCCGGACGCAGCCCGTAGTGATCGCCCAGGAAACCGAGGGTCGGCGGCCCCACCAGGAAGGCGATGTAGCCGATCGTCGCCACGAGACCGACCCGGGCGGTCTCGTCGGGCCCCGAGTCGCCCGCCGCCGACAGGGCCACCGGAAAGCCCAGGGACGCGCCCAGTCCCCAGAACAGGACGGCGGCCGCGGCCACGACGGTGTTGTCGGAGAAGATGACCAGGCACAGCCCGAGGGCCCCGGAGACGGCGCTGGCCCGCACGACGGTCGCCCGGCTGTGACGACTGAGGAAGAACGTGCCGCCGAAGCGTCCCAGGGTCATCGCCGCGGCGAACCCCACGTAGACGAGCGAACCGGCGGCGGCGTCGAGCCCGTGGCCGTCGACCATGAGCAGCGGCAGCCAGTCGTTGGCGGCGCCCTCGGCGAGAGCCATGGCGAGGACGATGGCCCCGATCAACAGGAGCCGCCGGTCCCGCCACACCTGCGGCTTCGAGGGGCCCGCGGATTCCGAGGCGGGCAGCGCGGCACGGATCCCGGTCCCGGCGGGTACGGCGCCGATGGCGTACGTGAAGATCCCGGCCGCCACCACGGCCACGGCCGACAGGTGCCAGTGGGCGGGGAACGCCGCGGCGGTGGCCGCCATGCCGGCCAGGGCCCCGACGACGGTGCCCAGGCTGAAGCACCCGTGCAGGGTGGGGAGAACCGGCCTGCCGGTGATCCGTTCCACGTCGGCGCCGTCCACGTTGATCGCCACCTCGCCCGCCCCGGCCCCCACGCCGAACAGACACAGTCCCGCGGTGACCAGTGGCGCGGAGGCGAGTGCGCTGCCCGCGCCGACGACGGCCACGCTCGCGACGATCAACAGCGTGCCGACCGCCGTCACGGGCCTGGTCCCGAACCGCGACACCAGACGGCCGGAGCAGAGGATGCCGGTCATCGAGCCGACGGACAGGCCGAACAGCACCAGCCCCATCTGCGCCGTGGACACCCCCAGCCGGTCACGGATGTCCGGAGTGCGCGTGACCCATGAGGACATGGCGATGCCGTTGAGGAAGAAGAAGAGGTACAGCGCCCGGCGGCGTCGCTGAACAGCGCGGTCTGTCAAGGAGGGGCTCCGCCGGGGTTGGACACAATGGAGGACAGGCAGGCGACGATCCCGCGTCACCCACCGAGTATGCACAAATGTACACAGCGGTGGGGGAGCCCGAAAAGACAAGGCGGACAACGGAGATGACCGGCAGCACCCGTGGCCCCAACGACCCCCTGCGCCGCGAACGCATCCTCGACGCCGCGCTCGACGTCGTCGCCGAGCACGGCGCCATCAAGGTGACCTTCCGCAGGATCGCCGAAGCGGCGGGTGTGCCGCTGGGCTCACTGACCTACTACTTCGACGACATGCAGCACCTGCTGACCGACGCCTTCACCCGGCTCGCCGAGACCGTCTCCACGCGCTACGGCGCCCTCCTGGAGGCCGCACGGACCCGCCAGGAGGCCGAGGAAGCGGTCGTCGAGATCATCTGCGGCAAGGTCTGGGGAACCGACCGCAACCTCCTGCTCAGCTACGAGCTCTACGCCTTCGCCACCCGCCATCCCGAGGTGCGCGCCGTCATGCGCTCCTGGATGCGAGCCAGCCGGGACTCCCTGGCCAGGCACTTCGACCCGCTCACCGCACGCGCCCTCGACGCCCTGATCGAAGGCTTCTCCATCCACAACTCCGTCGACCTGAGCCCCACCGCCCGCGAGGACGTCGCCGCCGTCGTCAGCGCCGTCGTCGACCGGCACCGGTGAACAAGGGGGTGCCCCGTCATGGACGGCTGGACCGTTCCACGGCGGTGCCGGGGTCGACTTCGGGACGGGTGAAGCGCACGGGCTTGTCCAGTGACCGGGCGTAGGCGATTTCGGCTCGGGTGCTGTCTCCGACGTAGTCGCCGACCACGAGCACCTCGTCCGCGAGCCGGATCTTCGCCCGGTGCAGCTCGTCCAGGCGTGCCTTCAGTGCCCCGGCCTCGACGGGATCGGACCAGAGTGCGTGCGGCGACTTCATGTCACAGCCCGGCTTGACGACGATCCTTCCGGCTGCGGTCTCCCGCACGTCGGCCTCGGTCATCTCGGCCATGAAACGGGTGGAGCCGCAGATCACGACGATGCGCGGGAGGTTCAGCCGCTTCTTCGCGTCGGCGAGCGTCTCCTCGGGGGCGGGCGGTCGCGGGTGTGACACCGGTTCCTCCTGGTGGTGTTCGCGTGCCCCGATGGTCTCCTACGAGGGCGCGCCACGGGAGGCCCGTACGATGAGCGCGTGACCAGGAGCACCCGATCAAGCAGCCGTCCGGCCGGGCGGCCGTTCGTGCTGCTGGTGCTGGCGGTGCTGGCCGGTGTGCTGGGCATGCACGGCCTCGCCCCCGGTGCGATGCCGCCGGGTCAGGCGGGTGCCGGTCACGGGATGGTGATGACCGCGGCGGACGGTGTGCCGCACGCGGACGGGGGATGTACGCACACGGATGGCGGTTCGAGTCACCACCTCGATCACGCCGACGGGACGTGTGCGGCGGCCGGCACCGGTTCGGCGTACACGCCGCCCGCGCTGACCGGCGCCCTGCCGGCCGCGCCCGCGGCCCCCGCGCCCGCCGGGGCGTTCCCGGGGCGCCGCGCGACGGCCGGGCTCCGCCCGACCTCTCCGAGTTGCAGCTCCTGCGGATATAGAGCGGCCCGCCCGGCTCCCGCGCGCCCGGCCCTTGCCGGTGGCGGGTGCCGTGCTTCCGCACGCTCCACATCCGTTCCCACCGCGTGCCGCGCGACGGCGCGCGTCAAGGAGTCGCACCACCATGATCCGCAAGCGTTCCCTCATGCACCGCACCGCCGTCGTGGCCGCCGCCGGCACGACGGCACTGGTCCTGGCCGCCTGTGGCGGCAGCGGCGACGACGACGGCTCGGCCGGACACGGCGGCCACGCCGCCACCGCATCCTCGTCCGCCCCGTCATCGCCGTCGGCATCGGCATCGGCGGCACAGGGGCAGCACAACGCGGCCGACGTCGCCTTCGCGAAGGGGATGATCCCCCACCACCGCCAGGCCGTCGAGATGGCCGACCTCGCGCCCGGCCGTGCGCGGTCGGCCGAGGTGAAGAAGCTCGCCGCCGACATCAAGAAGGCCCAGGACCCGGAGATCAGGACGCTCTCCGGCTGGCTGACCTCGTGGGGCGAGGACGTGCCCGCCGAGGGTGCCATGGACCACTCCGCGCACGGCATGGGCGGCATGGGCGGCATGATGACGGCCGAGGAGATGACCGGACTCGAGAACGCCTCGGGCACGGCCTTCGACACCGCGTTCACGGAGCTGATGATCAAGCATCACGAAGGCGCGGTCGAGATGGCGAGGACCGAGCAGGCCGACGGCGCCCACGGCCCGGCCAAGAAGATGGCCGGAGAGATCATCGACTCGCAGAGCGCGGAGATCGAGCAGATGAACGCACTGCTCGGCAAGGGCTGACCGCACCACGCCGGTGCGGGGCGGGCGCCGAAGGCGTCGGCCCCGCACCGGGCCCGGGGCATCCGCCTCCCGGGCTCCCGGGATCCGGCTCACGCTCCGCGCCGGCCCTCGCCCACCAGCCCGGTCTCGTAGGCGACGATCACGAGCTGGGCGCGGTCGCGTGCGTGCAGCTTGGCGAGGAGGCGGCCGACGTGGGTCTTGACCGTGGCCAGGCTCAGCTGGAGGTGCTCCGCGATCTCCGTGTTGGACAGACCCCGTGCGATCAGTCCGAGCACCTCCACCTCCCGGTCGGTGACCCCCTCCAGTGAGCGGTGGGGCGGACGGGCGGGCTCCGGGCGGCGGGCGAACTCCGCGATCAGGCGGCGGGTCACCGAGGGGGCCAGCAGCGCCTCGCCCGCGGCGACGACGCCGACGGCGGTGAGTACGTCGGCGGGCGGGGTGTCCTTGAGCAGGAAGCCCGCGGCGCCGGCGCGCAGGGCGGCGTAGACGTACTCGTCCAGGTCGAAGGTGGTGAGGATGAGGACGCGGGCGGCGGACAGGGCCGGGTCCGAGCAGATCTGCCGGGTCGCCCCGATGCCGTCGAGGACCGGCATGCGTACGTCCATCAGCACGACGTCCGGCCGTTCGCTGCGGGTCAGCTCGACGGCCTCCGCGCCGTTCGCGGCCTCGCCCACGGCCGTCATGCCCGGAGTGTGGTCGACGAGGACCCGGAAGCTGCCGCGCACCATCGCCTGGTCGTCGGCGATCAGTACCCGGACCGGGGGCGCGTCGGTCATGGTCATCGGTTCCCTTCAATGGGCAGACGGACGGACACCGCGAAGCCGCCCTCCGGCCGGGGGCCGGCCTCGAAGCTGCCGCCGTACATCGTCGTCCGTTCGCGGATGCCCAGGAGGCCGTGTCCGCCCGTCGGTTCGCGGGTCTGCCGTCCGGGTCCGGGCGGGGGTCCCTCGTCCGCGACGTCGATGCGGATCTCCCCCGCGTCCGCCTCCACCGTGACCCGGCAGCGGGTAGGGGCGGCGTGCCGGATCGCGTTGGTGAGGGACTCCTGGACGATCCGGTAGACGGTCAGCTGGGTCCCCTCGGCCGGCTCCTCCCCGACGCGGACCGTCAGGGCGACGTCCACGCCCGCCCGGCGCGCCTCCGCCGCCAGCGTGTCGAGGCGGTCCAGGCCCGGGGCGGGGCCCAGGGGCGCGCTGTCGCTGCGCAGTACGCCGAGCGTGCGCCGCATGTCTGCCAACGCCGAACGGCTGGTCTCCTCGATGACCTTGAGGGCGGCCCGCGCCTGTGCCGGGTCGTCCTGTGCCACGTGCCCGGCGACGCCCGCCTTGACGGCGATCATGCCGAGGTGGTGCGAGACGATGTCGTGCAGCTCACGGGCGATCCGCAGGCGTTCCTCGTCCAGTGCCCGCTCCGCCCGGCGCCGCTGTTCCTCCGCGGCCGCGGACCGGCGGCCGCGCACGGTGAACCCCGCGCCCCAGGAGCCGGCGATCACCAGCAGCACGAGCCCGGCCACCCCGACGGCGCCCCGCGCGTCCTCGGCGGGGGTGACCACCGCCTCGCCGAGGTAGACCGCGCCGCACGCCACCGGCAGCGTCACCGCGAGGGCGGGCACGGACCGGCGGGCGGGCTCCGCGAGTGCGACCAGGTAGGCCGCGAGCCCGGCGGCGGTGTACGGCTCACGCGGGATGTCGAGGAGCGACGCCGTGGCCAGGGCGGCCAGCACGGTCCCCAGGACCGCGAGCGGCCGGCGGCGGCGTACGGCGATCGGCAGCCCGACCGCGGCGGCGAGGAGGCAGCCGAGCCAGAACGGGCCCGTGTAGACGGGTTGGCCGTCGTCGGCGGTCAGCCGGGCGAAGCCCACGTACACGGCGGTCAGCGCCAGGGCCGCGCCGAGATCCAGGGCGTGGAGATGGTGCTGCCGCGTTCGCCTCATGGTCCGACCGTACGGGGGCGGCGGGCGCATTCAACCGGCCTGTCCGAGCAGCGTCATGAGTCCGAGGACCGCCAGGGCCAGCGGTACCCAGCGCAGCACCGCCGCCCGACCGGGGCGGGGCGCCTGGGACAGCAGCGCCAGGCCCGACGGCACCAGTGCGACGCACAGTCCGGCCAGGGCCACCAGCGACAACGGGGTGGTCCCCTTGAGGACTCCGAGGGGCAGTGCCGCGGTGAGGGCGAGTGCGGCGGCGCGGACCGGACCGAGAACACGGGTGCGCCAGGCGCCCAGGGCGAGGACGATCCACCCGGCGAGGACGGCGAGGTTCAGCGCGCTGAAGACGTGGAAGGCGCCGTATCCGGCCGAGACGGCTTCGGTGGCGGGCCCGGCGCCCTGGGAGCGCACCAGCTGAAAGGCCAGGTGGTCGACCCCGGCGTGGAAGGCGCGGGCGAACAGCCCGGACATCGCCAGGACCCCGCCCCACAGGCCCCAGCCGGCGCTCCGCGCCCCGATCCGTCCGGCCAGCACCGCCACGGCGGGCCACAGCAGCAGGCTGCCCGCGGCGAAGAGACCGTAGGCGATGGCCATCAGGGTGGGGTGCCGCTCGTACGCGGCGAGCTGGTCGGGGAAGAAGAAGTGGACGCGGGCCCGCAGCAGCGCGCCGGTCAGCATCAACGGGGGGCCGAGCACCATGGCGGCGCCGCCCACCCAACGTCCGGGGAAGCCGGTGGCCCCCCACGGCGTCACGGGGAGCGCGGCACGCAGGCGTACGCCGGTCCTCGTGTCCGGAACGGCGGTCGTGGACGCGGTCGGATTCCTCATGCCGAGGACGATGCCTCCATCCACCCCGGCAGGCGTCGGACCAGGAGCTGAACCGAGAGGTCAGACCCGGGTATGACCCCGCCGCCGTGCCGGCCGGGGGCAGGCCCGGCCAACTCCGCGCCGTGGCCCTGCCGGACCGGCAACGGCGACCCGTGAACGGCGTCGGGGATCAGTCCGCCGCGCGGACCACGACCTCGAAGCCCAGGTTCCGCAGCAGCTTGACGGCGTGGTCCTTGCCGCCGGAGAACTCGTCGCTGCCCAGCGGGTCGCGGCCGGGCAGGTGGCCGTGCGCCGCCCCGACCACGGCCTTCGAGTCGTAGTCCCTGCCGCCGATCCTGAGCAGGTAGGTACGCGACGGCCCGAATCCGTACCGGTGCAGGAACGCGTCCCGGTCGAGTCGGTCGTACTCCGCTACGGACTGCAGGATCGCGGCTCGGGTGATCTCGCTCAGCGCCATGGACCGAAGGTAGCCGAACAGGCGCCCGGTCACTGCCGGTTCAGGGTGCGGGACAGACCCGCGGTGACCGTCGTGGCGAGGATCCAGCCCGCCGTGATCAGGGCGTAGGACAGCCACTGGCCGGGACCCCGGGGTGCGAAGGCGGGCTCCTGGCCGAAGGTGATGATCGGGACGAGGAGGTCGAGGGTGTAGAAGACGGCGTTGAAGGGCGGGGCCTTGGCCGCTTCGAGGGGGGCCGGGGTGTGCTGGGCGAAGTAGAGCGCTCCGCAGGCCAGAAGGGCCAGGAGCCACAGGCCGGCGCGGAGGGGGCGGTAGCCGTAGCCGACGGAGACGTCCTGGACGTGGCCCCACAGGCGGGTGTGCGCGGGGAGGGTGGCACGGCGGTGGCGCTGCTTGGCCAGCAGTACCGTGCGGGCCTCGTCCTCGTGGCCCAGCCGCCGGTAGGCCGCCGCCAGTTGCTCGTACGGCTGGGGGAAGTAGTCGCCGGTCGTGCGACGGATCCAGCGGACCCGCTGCGCGGCGGGGAGCGGGAACGCGAGGGTCTCGTACGTCGCGTCGGCCAGGCGCAGGTCGGTGGGCCAGGTCTCCTGGGCGTCGTACAGCGTGCCCAGCCGGGCGTTGCGGGCGTCCACCACCGCGTCGACCGGCCGGCGGGTACGCAGGTCGGTCTCCCGGGCCTGGGCCGCCCGGAGGGACAGGGCGGTGCCGTCCTTGTGGGTCAGTTCGGCGTCACGGAAGCTCAGTTCCGTGCCGACGTGGGTGCCGTCGAGCTTCACCGCGCCGTCGACCGTGAGCCCGAGGCCCAGGTCGAAGTTGCGGCCGACCGTGACGTCCACCGCCTCCAGGGCGATGTCGCCCGGGTTGCTCAGCCGGGCCCCGCAGAATCCGACGGCCGCCGCGACGGTGGCGCCGGAGAGGATGATCCGGCCCTCGGCGCTGAAGCCGGGGTGGCAGGTGAAGTCCTCGGCGACACGGATGTGGTAGGCGTCCAGGGCGTGGCCGCCGGGGGCCCGGAGCGAGGCGCCCTCCAGGTCGAACTCGCCCTCTACGGAGGCGCCGGAGAGCCGGAACGTCCCCTCGACGGCCAGGTTCGCGCACAACGCGTCGCCGCCCACCCGGGCGTGGACGGCCGGTATGGCCTCCCCGGCGGGGTGGCGGACCACCGTGTCGCGCAGGTCCAGGTCGCCGTTGACCTGGATGCGGGTGAGGACCAGGGGGCCCGTCAGGGTGCAGTGGGAGACGACCAGCCTCCCGTCGATCTGCGCCGTGTCCGCCAGCAGCCCGGGCAGGACGCACCCCGTCAGGGCCAGCTCACGGGTCCGGGCTCCCTGGAGCAACGGCGCTTCGTCGAAACGGCAGTCGGTGAGGCGAACCGGTACGGCGACCTCCGTGAAGCCGATGTCCAGGCGGCCCGTGAGGTGCGCGCCGGTGAGCCGGAGGGCGGGGCGGTCGCCGGGGTCGTGGTCGGGGTTGGCGCCCAGCAGCAGGGCCGCCACGACCTCGGACCTGACCACCGGGTCCGAGGGTGAGGGGTCGTCCCGCAGGTCGACGGGGCGGCCCTGCGGGAAGGCGTCCCACAACCGGCGTTCTTGGGCGTTGAGTTCGTCGAGGCGCACGAGTGACGATCTTCCCGGGGCGGGAGCGTGCCGGACAAGCCGTTTCGCCGCCGAGGTGCCCTCAGGCCGGAGCGCTTCCCCCGCGTCCCAGGCGGAGGGCGGAGACCAGGAAGAAGACGCCGCCGAGGAAGGCGTAGCCCGCGAGGCTGCTCAGCGAGGGGTCCTCGGCGCCGGCCTGCGTGACGAACGAGAGCCCGGCGAGCGTGGAGACGGCGCCGCTGACGATCATCGGCCACTGCCCGCCCAGTCGGCGGCGGACGGCGCCCGCGACGAGCTGGACGATTCCCGCGGTGACCGCCCACGCGCCCCAGACCCGCAGGACGGCCGGGATGCCCGAGGTGGCGGCGAGGGCGAGGGCGAGGACGGTCAGGGAGCTGATCGCGATGTTCGCGTAGAGGGGCGCGGCTGGGCCGCCGTTCGCCCTCGCCGACCGGACGTCGACGACCGCGGCCGCCACGTCGAACAGCGGGTAGACCAGCAGCAGTGCCGTGCTCAGCGGGCCCAGTGCGTCGGCGGTGGCGAAGACCAGGGCGGCCCACACGGCGGCGAACGCGAAGCGGAGGAAGTACAGCTTCCGGAGCGTGACGGGGACGCTGGCGGGCGGTGCGACGACGACGGTGTCCACGGTGAGTGCCTTTCGGTACGGCGGGTGGGAGGGGGAAACGGAGCGGAGCATCCGATGAGGTGGACCGATGAGACAGAACGACGAGGCAGAACGACGAGGCAGAACGACGAGGCAGAACGATGAGGCAGAACGATGAGGTAGAACGTTCGGTCTTGTTCGTCCCGTCACGCAGTCAACGGCTTCCCGCCCTCCCCTGTCAAGACCGAACGTTCTACCTCGCCACCTTGATACGGTGGACCCATGAGCCCGAGCACGGAAGCCGCCGCCCGCACCCCCTCCGAAGCGCGAGCCCGGCTGCTCGGCACCGCCACGAGGATCTTCTACGCCGAGGGCATCCACTCCGTCGGCATCGACCGGATCACCGCGGAGGCGCAGGTCACCCGCGCCACGCTGTACCGGCACTTCTCGGGCAAGGAAGACCTCATCCTCGCCTACCTCGACCAGGCCGACCGGGGCATCCGGGCGCAGGTGACCGCGGCCAGGGACAGCAGTCCGGCCGCCGACGGGCAGGTCCGGGCCGTCGCGCGGTCCATCGCGGACGGGATCCGGTCCCCCGGGTTCCGCGGCTGCGCCTTCCTCAACGCCGTGGCCGAGTACCCGGACCCGGCCCACCCCGTGCACCGGGCCGTGCTGGCCCACCGGCAGTGGTTCCTGGACACCGTCACGGAGCTGCTCGCGCAGGTCGGGGACGGTGACGGCGTCGCCGCCGGGCGGCACCTCGTCATGCTCCGGGACGGTGCGATGGCGGCCGGGTGCCTCTTCGACCCCGAGCTGGTCTGCGAGACCTTCCTGCACGGCGTGGAAGGGGTCCTGAGGGACGTCTCGTAAAAAAATCTCCGCCCGGCCCGCCCGCCGTGTCGAGAACGCGCGTCCCGCTCCGTCCCAGGGGTGAAGGCGGCCACAATGGGCCGCACCAGCACCGAGGAGACCACCCATCATGGCCAAGTACCTGCTGCTCAAGCACTACCGAGGCGCCCCGGAAGCGGTCAACTGCGCGCCGATGGACCAGTGGACGCCCGAGGAGATCTCGGCCCACATGCAGTACATGCAGGACTTCGCGGACCGGCTCGAGAAGAGCGGTGAGTTCGTCGACGGGCAGGCGCTCGCCCCCGAGGGGACGTGGGTCCGGTACGACGGCGAGGGGAAGCCGCCGGTCACGGACGGGCCGTTCGCGGAGACCAAGGACCTCATCGCCGGCTGGATGGTGATCGACGTCGACAGCTACGAGCGCGCCGTCGAGCTGGCCGGGGAGCTGTCCGCCGCCCCGGGTGCGGGCGGGAAGCCGATCCACGAGTGGCTGGAGCTGCGTCCGTTCCTGACCGCCTCCCCGACCGTCACGGACTGACCCCGCCGATGGACGAGGCCCTGATCAGGAGCCTCACGCCCGGCGTGCTCACCGTTCTCGTCCGCCGCGGAGCCGACTTCGCGGCGGCCGAGGACGCGGTCCAGGACGCGCTGGTCGAGGCGGTCCGCGGGTGGCCGGCCGACCCCCCGCGGGACCCGAAGGGCTGGCTGGTCACGGTCGCCTGGCGGCGCTTCCTGGACGCGGCCCGCGCCGACACCGCCCGCCGGCGGCGCGAGGACCGCGTCGAGGAGGAACCGGCGCCCGGGCCGGCCCCGGACGTGGACGACACGCTCCAGCTCTACTTCCTGTGCGCGCATCCGTCCCTGACGCCGTCCTCCGCGGTCGCGCTCACGCTGCGCGCCGTCGGCGGGCTGACCACCCGGCAGATCGCCCGGGCGTACCTGGTGCCCGAGGCGACCATGGCGCAGCGGATCAGCCGGGCCAAGCGCACCGTGTCCGGTGTCCGGTTCGACCGGCCCGGTGACGTCGCCACCGTGCTGCGCGTCCTCTACCTCGTCTTCAACGAGGGCTACTCCGGCGACGTCGACCTCGCCGCCGAGGCCGTCCGGCTCACCCGGCAGCTCGCGGCCTCGGTCGACCACCCGGAGGTGGCCGGGCTGCTGGCGCTGATGCTGCTCCACCACGCCCGGCGGGCCGCCCGGACCGCGCCCGACGGGAGTCTGGTGCCGCTCGCCGAACAGGACCGCGGCCGGTGGGACACCGCGTCGATCGCGGAGGGCGTGCGGATCCTTCAGGCGGCGCTCGCCCGGGACCGGCTGGGCGAGTTCCAGGCCCAGGCCGCGATCGCCGCCCTGCACGCCGACGCGCCCACGGCCGGGGAGACCGACTGGCCGCAGATCGTGGAGTGGTACGACGAGCTGGCACGCCTGACCGACAACCCCGTCGTCCGGCTCAACCGCGCGGTCGCCGTCGGGGAGGCCGACGGACCGCGTGCCGGACTGGCGGCGCTCGCGGCGCTGGACTACACGCTGCCCCGCCACACCGCGGTGGCGGCGTACCTGCACGAGCGCGACGGCGACCTGGACACGGCCGCGCGGCTGTACGCCGAGGCGGCCCACGAGGCACCCGCGCTCGCCGAGCGCGACCACCTGACCCGCCAGGCGGCCCGCCTCAACTCCCGTCGCCGTGGGAGCCGGTGACCGGGGCGCCGGTGGTCGGGGCGGGTGAACCGGGCCCTCCCGGCGCCGCGTTCACGTCGGCCGGGCGGCCGCCCGGGTGCCGCAGGGCGCAGAAGTAGCCGATCGCGAGGGCGACGGCCATGCCGTAGAAGACCCACTGGTTGGCCTCGGCGAAGTCCAGGCGGACGGCGGGCATCGCGTCCCGCATGGCCGTCTCGGCCGGGCCGTCGCCCGTCGGGGTGCGAGCGTCCGCGTTGCCGGTGATCGCCTCCGTGACGTCCCGGGCCATGGCGTGCCGCCCTTCCGGCGGCACGCCGCGCGCCCGGAGGGTCTCCTCGACCCGGTCGGTCATGCTGTGCGTCAGCATGGTGCCGAAGACGGCCAGGCCGACGCTGGCGGCGTAGTTGCGGACGGTCTGGGTGATGCCGGTGACCTCGCCGTAGGAGGAGTCGATCGAGCGGTTGACGGCGTCCGTCGACGCGGGGGCGAGGACGAAGCCGATGCCCGCGCCGGCGAGCGCGGCGTAGGGCCACTGGTCGTGCATGGACAGGTCGGTGAGCTTGCCGGCCCACAGCGCGAAGCCGACGGCGCCCAGCGCGCAGCCGATCCGCAGCGCCGGGCGGGCGCCCCGCTTGTCGAGGATGCGGCCGCCCCACTGGGAGGCGATGGCGAACCCCGCGAAGACGTACAGCAGGTACAGGGCGGCCTGGTTGGGCGAGGCGCTGAGCGAGACCTGGGCGTAGACCGAGGCGAAGAAGAACAGCGGGACGAACGCCAGCATGGCGAAGAAGAGCACCAGCGCGTCCACCGTGAAGGCGCGGTCGCGGAAGACCGCGAGGTTGACCAGGGGGTGACGGGTGCGCAGTTCACGGCGGCAGAAGACGTAGAGGACGGCGAGGCCGCCCGCGATGCAGACCCAGGTCGCCGCGTTGTCCCAGCCCCAGGCCGCCGACTGCTGGAAGCCGAGCACGCTCAGGCCCATGCCGGCGACGATCAGCAGCGCGCCCCGCACGTCCAGTGGCTCCCCGCGCCGGCGGTCGGGGATGCCGGCCAGCGCCGTCAGGACCAGCGCCGCGATCGCCACGGGGACGTTGACCCAGAAGATCGCCCGCCAGGTCCACGCGGTCAGCCAGCCGCCGAGCAGCGGGCCCACGGCGGTCAGGGCGCCGGTGAGGCCGAAGAACAGGGCGAGCGCGCGGCCCCGGCGCTCCACCGGGAACACGGCGACGACCACGGCGAGCGCGGCCGGGAAGAGCAGCGCGGCGCCCAGGCCCTGGGTGGCGCGGAAGACGATCAGCCAGGTCAGCGCGTAGTCGCCGGAGGGCACGCAGCCGCACAGGACCGAGGAGACGACGAAGACCAGGGTGCCGAGCACGACCACGCGTCGGGGGCCCCACAGGTCCGCCAGACATCCGCCCAGGGCGAAGAAGGCGGCGAGGGCCAGCAGGTAGGCGTTGATCACCCACTGCATGCCCGAGGCCGACAGGCCCAGTTCGGAGACGATGTCGGGGGCCGCGATCGAGACGATCGTCTGGTCGATGAACGTCATCGCCACCGCGAACATCATGGCGGCGAGGGCCAGCGACTGGGAGGTGGCCCGGCGACCGGCACCGGGCATGCTCCGGTCCCGCTTCGGGGGTGATCCGCTCACCCGGCCAGTCTGCGCTCGCGCCGGTGCCCCCGCATCCGCGCGCTCCGGGCGCGGGAACCCGGGGCCGGGCGTCGCCTGTCTAGGGGCGGCGCCCGTACTCCGCGAGGGCCGGTGTCAGCAGGTCGAAGGCGCGGGGCGCCTCCCGCGCCAGCACCTCGGCGATCTCCGGGTCGGCGCGCCCCGCCAGGGTCAGTTCCTGGATGCGGTTGAACAGGACGCGGTGGACCCCGCCCAGCAGAGCCGCGGCCGTGCGCGGGGTGATGTCGTCGGGCGGGGTGTCCGTGGTGCCGGCCAGGGCCGCGGTCAGCGCCTCCTCCCGCCGGTCGTGCAGGCCGCGCAGGCACGCGGTGAGGGTGGGGCTGTCGGCGATCATGCGGGTGAAGGCCTGGCCGGCGAAGCCCGCGACCGGGTCCTGGGCCGCCACGGCCGCCAGGAAGGCGTGGCGCAGCGCCGTCAGCGGGGTCTGGCCGGCCCCGCGTGCCGTCACGGTGGCGGCCAGGGCGGCGACGAACTCGTCCTGGTGGTCCAGGGCGAGGTCCTCCTTGCGCGGGAAGTAGTTCGTCACGGTCTTCTTGGCGACCCGGGCGGCGTCCGCGATCTCCGCGATCGTCGTGTGCTCGAAGCCGCGCTCGACGAAGAGCCTGGTGGCGTGGTCGGAGATCAGCTGCCGCGTCTCGCGCTTCTTGATCTCGCGCAGGCCCGGCGCGGCCGTGGTGGTGTTCGGATCCATGGGTGAATCTTACCTCGGTAGTATTTTTATGTTGACTGACAGAGTAGCCTCTGAGTAAAATTATTCTCGATGAACGAATTCAACGAGAGCTACGACACCGACTCCGTACGCGAGTTCACCGTGAGCGACGCGGACGCCGGCCCCTACGCGCTCGCCGAGGGACCGGACGGCGCCCTGTGGTTCACCCTGGTCCACCGGGGCGCCGTCGCTCGCAGGGACCCGGACGACGGGCGGGTCACCGTCCATCCGGTCGGCGACGGGCCGACCGTGATCGCGCCGGGGCCCGACGGCGCCCTGTGGTTCACCGAGTACCGGGCGCACCGCATCGGCCGGATCACCCCCGAGGGCCACTACGCGTCCTTCGCGCCCCTCACTCCCGAGGGCGGGCCGTTCGGGATCACCGCGGGTCCGGACGGCGCCATGTGGTTCACGCTCTCCTCGGCCGACCGCGTCGGCCGCGTCACCATGGACGGCGAGGTCACCGAGCATCCGGCGCCCGGCGCCTTCCCGTCCGCCCTCACGACCGGGCCGGACGGCGCCCTGTGGTGCACGCTCAACCAGGGCAACGCCATCGGACGGCTGACCCCCGACGGCCACGGCACCGCCTACCCGCTGCCGACGCCGGGCGCCGCGCCGGTGGGCATCGCCGCGGGGCCCGACGGCGCCCTGTGGTTCACCGAGATCGGGGCCGGGCGGATCGGCCGGATCACCGTGACCGGCGACCTCACCGAGTACCCGCTGCCCGACCCCGCGGCCCGGCCGCACGCGGTCACGGCGGGGCCCGACGGCGCGCTGTGGTTCACCGAGTGGGGCAGCGGCCGGGTCGGCCGGATCACCGTCGACGGCCGCGTCACCTCGTACCCGCTCTCCCGTACCGACTGCGAACCGCACGGCATCGCCGTGCACGGCGGCGCCCTGTGGTGCGCCCTGGAAACCGGCTCCCTGGCCAGGATCCAGGTCCCGGCCTGACCGCACCTCGCCCACCCGCACCCGCGCACATGCACCCAGCACCACGCGCACATGCACCCGCACCCGCACCCGCACCCGCACCCGCACCGGAAGGACACACTCGTTTGACCGACTCGACGCACTCCCCCGCCCCCGCCCCCGACGCCGCCGCCGAGTTCGACCGGCAGGTCCGCACCCTCGTCGCGCTCGGCTACCCGGCGCTGTCCGGCCGTACCCCGGAGCAGTTCGCCGAACTGGTGGCGCCGCTGCGCGCCGAGGCCGTGGCCCGCACGGACCGGGCCGCGTACTCGGCGTACGAGCCCGCCGCGACCGGCCGGGTGCCCTTCGTCCTGGTCGTCGGACGCGAACTCGCCCCCGTCGAGGGGACCATGCCGTTGACCACGCTGCGCGGCGGCCGGCTGCCGGGATTCGTCGACCGCAGCTTCGAACCGGGCTCCCTGGAACGGTTCGTCGCCACCGGTACGACCCGGCCGCCCGGGCGGGACGGCGTCCACCTGCTGTTCGACGTCGAGCGGGGGGAGGAGTTCTGCGGGGTCGTGCCGGGCGACGCGCTGGCCACCGTCGCGGAGCGGGGCCGCACACCGCTCACCGTCGAGGAGGGCATCGCCCTGCTGACCCACGTGCCGGAGGTCCTGGTCAAGAACAAGTGCTTCTCGCTGGGCGGTTCACGGTGCGGTGACCGCCGGGTACCGGCGCTGTGGATCAGCAAGCGCGCCCCGAAGCTCGGCTGGTGCTGGGAGGGCAACCCGCACACCTGGCTCGGGATGGCGTCGGCGGGGGCGCGGCACGCCTGAGTGCCGTCACCGCGTTGCTCGGTCACCGCGTTGCTCGGTCACCGCGTTGCTCCGGCACTCCGTCACGCCGGGGTGCTCGGCGCGGCGCCGGTCCCGCCCTGGTAGCGCAGGAGCAGCATCGCCGCGTCGTCGTGGTGGGGCCCCGCCGCGTGCCGGACCAGGTCCTCGCGCAGGGCGTCCAGGGCGCGGTGGATGTCCGGGTCCTTCAGGAGGTGGGCGCGTTCGGCGAGCGGGTAGAAGCCGCCCCGCTCGTCGCGGGCCTCGGTGACGCCGTCGGTGTAGAGGAGCAGTTGGTCGCCGGGGCGGAAGGGCACCGGGAAGGGGTCGGGGCCGGGGCCGCCGTGCGCGGCCAGGCCCAGCGGCAGGGCGTACGCGGGCGGCTCCGGGAAGTCGGCGGTGCCGTCGCCGTGGACGAGCAGCGGTGCCGGGTGGCCGTAGTTCAGGAGGACGACCCGGTGGTCGTGGCCGATCTCGGCGAGGATCGCGGTGACGAACTTCTCGTCCTCCAGCTCCCGGGCGACGCTGCGTTCGAGCCGTTCGCCGAGTTCGACCAGGTCCTCCTCGTCGTACGCCGCCTCCCGGAAGGCGCCGAGGACCCGGGCGGCGGTCTCCACCGCGGCCAGCCCCTTGCCCTGGACGTCGCCCACGATCACCCGGACACCGTGCGGCGAGGCCACCACCTCGTACAGGTCGCCGCCGATCCGGGCCTCGGCGACCGCCGAGGTGTAGGAGACGGCCGCGTGCAGCGGGCCCGCGGTCAGCGGCACCGGGCGCAGCAGGACCCGCTGGGCCGCTTCCGCGATCGAGCGGACGCTGGCCAGTTCCGCCTCGCGGCGCGAGCGCATCACGGCCGCCGCGATGCCGACGCCGGTCACACCGGCCACCGACAGCATGGCGGTGTAGCCGCGGGGGCGGTCGAAGAGCCCGTTGTACATGCCGAGGCCGACGCAGAGCAGCAGCGCGGCCAGTCCGATCACCGCGGTGCGCCGCCAGCCGCCGACCAGTGAGCCGAACGCCGGTCCCAGCGACACCAGCGGCAGCAGGCCCACCCCGGGGCCCATCGTGAGGTCCACGACGGCGACCACGGCCATGGCGGCGACGGGCATCCAGGAAAGCACCACCGGACCGGACGGCGACTTCTTCACGGTCATGACTACTCCGGTGTCGCAGCGCTCAAGAGCCGCCTCTCCCTGTCCTCAGGCGCCCTCCCCAGCCTCTCACCCTAGGCAAGGGAGGGTGCGCGCAGGAGTTTCCGGACGGTCCTTAACCCAATCGAGGCCGAGCCGCGCCCGCCGGACCGCACGTCACGCCGACCGCACGTCACGCCGACCGCACGTCACGCGGACCGTACCGCCGCCCGGGTCGGCAGCAGTCCCCCGTCGGGCGCGCCCCGCCGGCTCGCCGCGGTCAGCGTGAGCGTCACCGTGAGCGAGGCGAGCGCCATCACGGACATGGCCGTCGCCGGTGAGGTGAACTGGGCCACCGTGCCCGCCAGGACCGCGGCCAGGCCCTGCATGGTGAGCATCCCGGCGGAGTGCAGTCCGAGGGCGTGCCCGGAGAGTTCGTCGGGGGTCAGGGCGACCAGGCGCTCCTGCTGCACCAGGCTCGCGCCGAAGCCCACCGACGCCAGGCCGACCAGTACGGCCGTCAACGGCAGCGGCGGACGCAGGAAGAGGACGAGGTACGGGGCGGCCAGCAGCGCCAGGAGCGGGATGCCGAGCCGCGGGCGCAGCCGGGCGGGCAGCAGCCGGCCGACCGTCAGGTCCCCGGCGAGCATGCCCAGCGCCCCGCAGGCGAACAGGGTGCCCGCGGCGCGCGGGTCGTAGGAGACGAACAGCGACTCGCAGCCCACGACGAGGCCGTTGGGAACCCACAGGGCCAGGTACACGTGGCGGCGCGGACGGGCCGACCAGAGCAGGGAGTTGGCCCGCCACGTGGCCCGGACGGAGGGGCGGCCGGAGATCCGGGGCGGACGGCGGGTCAGCCGCAGGGCGAGGGCGGCCGACGTGCCGTACAGACCGGCCGCGAGCAGCAGGCACAGGCGCGGCGACAGCAGGGCCACCAGGACGCCGCCGGTCGCGTATCCGGCGATCTGCATGAGGCCGCTCATCATGTTGAAGAGCGAACGCCCGGTCAGATAGCCGTCCTTGGCGAGGATCTCGGTCAGCAGACCCCAGCGGACGCCGCCGCCGAGCGAGGCGATCAGCCCCTCGACGAGCACGATGAGGAGCATCGCCCACACCGGCAGGCCGGGCAGCGCGAGGGCCGCGGTGGCGGCGGCGAAGGAGAGCGAGAGGCCCGCCAGCGTCGCGCGGGGCGGCAGCCGGTCGGCGCCGGAGAGGAAGAAGGTGGCGCCCAGCACCTGGGCGAGCGCCGGGCCGAACATGCTGACCGCGGAGAGCAGTGGTGATTCCGTCGCCCGGAACACCAGGGTGCCGAGCGCGAGCCCGCTCACCGTCTGGGCGGCGATGTTGGCGGCGGAGGAGAGGAAGAGGGGGCTGAACCCGGGGGTGCGGAAGAGGGCCGCGTAGGTCGTGCGGGGTGTGTCCGGCATGCGGGGAGTGTGGGGTGGGCGGGAGACCGGCCGTTATTGTTTCGCGCGGACGCGAAAGGTCACGAGGGGACGGGCGGATGGGCTGGTGGGAGATCAACGCCGACACCCTCGCGCGCGGCCGTTTCGTCGTGTCCCCGCTCGACGAGACCCTCGCCTGTCTGAAGCTGCTGCACGCGGGGATCGCCGGGCATCCCGGTGAGCGGGCCTGGCTCGACACCCACCGGCCCGCCCATCTGCGCCGGATGGCGGCCGACCCGGTGACCGCACTGCTGGTCGCCTCCGGCCTGGGCCGGGAGTGGAACGCCGACTTCCTCACCCCCACCCCGGTCGAGGGCCAGAGCTTCGCGGACGGCGTCGCGCGGATCCGGGCGGCCCGCCCCGAGGTGGCACGCGCCGACCTGGCCGTCTCCCTGGGCGGGACGCTCCCGGCGGCCCTGGACCGCGACGACCTGCCGGAGCGGGCCGCCGCGCTCCTCGAGCAGGTCTGGGCCGAGGCGGTACGGCCGGACTGGGACCGGCGCCGCCGGGTGCTGGAGGCGGACGTCGTCGCACGGACCGCGCAGGTGAGCCGGGGCGGCTGGGCCACGGTGCTGGACGCCCTGCGACCCGGCACCCGCTGGCTGGGCGACAACCGGCTCCAGATCAACCTGAACCCGTACCCGCCGCGCGAGCTGTCCGGGGCCGAGCTGCTCCTCGTGCCGATCACCGCGCAGCGGCACGGCTGGGTGGCCTGGGAGGAACCGGAACGGTACGCGATGGTCTACCCGTGCGCGGGCGCCCTCGCGGACGACGGCGCCCGGCGCGTGCCCGCCGCCCTCGGCGCGCTGCTCGGCCCGGCCCGCGCGGGCGTGCTGACGCTGCTCGGCACCCCCATGAGCACCAGCCAGCTGGTCGGCGTGACCGGGCAGGGCCTCGGGTCGGTCGGACGGCACCTGCGGGTGCTGCTCGACGCGGGGCTGGTGGAGCGCCGCCGCGCGGGCCGCTCGGTGCTGTACTCACGGACACCGGCCGGGGAGGTCCTCGTCGAGGCGGGCAGCGAGGGGCGCGCCGGCGCGCCCAACTAGCATCCGGTGCATGACTAGCGCACCGAACACGCGGAACGACGACAACGACAGCCTTCCCCTCGACGTCGAGATCGGCGCCCTCCAGGGCGGGGCCGCGGACCTCTCGCAGTACGCCGGCCGGGTCGTGCTGGTGGTCAACGTGGCCTCCAAGTGCGGGCTCACCCCGCAGTACGCCGGCCTGGAGCGGCTGCACGAGCGGTACGCGGAGCAGGGGTTCACCGTGCTGGGCGTGCCCTGCAACCAGTTCATGGGCCAGGAGCCGGGCAGCGCCGACGAGATCGCCGAGTTCTGCTCGGCGACCTACGGGGTCACCTTCCCGATGACCGAGAAGGCCGAGGTCAACGGCGAGGGGCGGCATCCGCTGTACGACCGGCTGACCGGCTTCGCGGACGCGGAGGGCCACAGCGGGGACATCCGCTGGAACTTCGAGAAGTTCCTGATCGGGCGGGACGGCAAGGTCGCCGCCCGCTTCTCGCCGCAGACCGAGCCGGAGGCGGCCGAGGTCGTGGCGGCCGTCGAGGAACGCCTCGCCGGTTGACCTTGCCCCTGGGGCAAGGCCGAGTCTCTCCGGCGTCGGGCGGAACAGCCGCCCGGCGACGGAGGACGACGACGTGGACAACGGCGTGGACGACTACGTGGGCGACGAGTTGCTGACCATCGGCGCGTTCGCCGCGCGGGCCCGGCTGTCGGCCAAGGCCCTGCGGCTGTACGACCGGCTGGGTCTGCTGGCGCCCGCCCACGTGGACGAGGCGACCGGCTACCGCTACTACCGGGCCGGGCAGGCCGAATCCGCCCGGCTCGTGGCCCTGCTGCGCCGGCTGGACATGCCGCTCGCGCGGATCGCCGAGGTGGTCCGCGCGGACGGCGACCGGGCGGCCGGTCTGCTCGACGGCTACTGGGCGGACGTGGAGGCCCGGGTGGCCGGTCAGCGCACGCTCGTCGCGTACCTCCGTGGACGACTGTCGGGAAGGGATTCCGAGGTGTACGGAGAGTTCGTGGTCGAGACGGTGGACGTGCCCGAGCAGGTGGTGATCAGCGAGACCCGGCACACGCTGGCGAGTGAGCTGCCGGCCTGGATCGGCGCCTCGCTGGGCCGCCTGGAGGAGGCTGCCCGGGGCTGCGGGGGTGTGACGGCGGCGCCGTACGTCGTCTACCACTCGGACGTGTCGATGGAGAGCGACGGCCCGGCCGAGTCCTGCGTGCCGGTCGCCGACGCGGCGGCGGCGCGGGCGTGGAGCGAGGAGCGGGGGCGGGCGTGGCAGACGCGGGTGCGGGTGGAGCCGGCCGGGCGGCTGGCCTACACCCGGATCACCAAGGCCCAGGTGGCGTATCCGCAGATCCTGGCCGCCTTCGGGGCGGTGGAGGAGTGGATCGCCGCGCAGGGCCTGACGGTGGCGGGGCCGTGCCGCGAGGTGTACTTCGCCGACTGGGAGGCCGCGGGTCCCGAGGACCCGGTGTGCGACGTGGCGTTCCCGGTGAGTTGAACGGAGTTGAGCCGAGCGGGGTCGAGCTGAGCTGAACCGGGCCCCGGCGGGCGCCCTCTCGGCAAGGTCGGCGAACTGGTCGAGAGGGCTCCGTCGGTGGTACCGGCGGGTGACGCGTGGCGGCGTTACTCCTTGACCGAGGTCACGAAGGCGGTCCACGCGTCGGCGGGGAACGCGAGGACCGGTCCGCCGGTCACCTTGGAGTCGCGGACGGCGAGTGCCGCCACGAGCGGTGACCTGACTTCGACGCACGCGCCGTTTCCTCCGGAGTAGGAGGACTTGGTCCACGATTCCTGGGCGCCCTGAAGAATTGCCATGTCTGCTCCGATGGCGAGTCGCGAGTGTGGTTTACGCCAATGACGTTTGATCTTTGGCGTGATCGACGCTACTCGCTGGCCATCCCGTACGGAGCAGCCATTCACTCGTCCGGATGGCATATTCCAGGCGAGTCTTCCAGTACATCGCGGCAGGGGTGTAACATGCCGCACCGCTCAGCGTGCGTACTCCTTCGCCACGTCCTCGATGCGCTGCCGCGACTGCTCCACGTTCAGGGCCTGGGCCCGCAGGTGCTCGTACATCACCGTGTACTTCTGCACGTCCGGCGCCTTCTCCAGGTACAGGTCGCTGGTCACGCCCTCGATGTACACCACGCTGGAGTCGGCCGTGTCGGCGAACTCCAGGATGGAGTACTGGCCGTTGATGCCGGGGTGCGCCCCGACGTCGAAGGGCAGCACCTGCACGGTGATGTGCGGCAGCTGCGACATCTCGGCGACGTGCTCCAGCTGCTCCCGCATCACCTGCCTGCTGCCCACCACCCGGCGCAGGCTGGCCTCGTCGAGGACCACCCACAGCCGCAGCGGGTTGTGGCCGGCGGAGATGCGCTCCTGCCGCCGTATGCGGACCTGCACCCGTTTCTCCACGTCGGCGACGGACGTCTCGGGCAACGCGCCCTGGATGAGGGCCTCGGCATAGGGCCGGGTCTGCAACAGGCCGGTGATGATCTGGGGTTCGTAGGTCCGCAGCGACTCCGCGTCGGTCTCCAGGCCGATGTAGACGCTGTACGGGATGTCCCCGAAGGCGTGCCACCAGCCCTGCTGACGCGAGTCCTTCGCCATCTGCATCAGCGAGTCGACGATCCGCTGGTCCTCGACCTCGTAGACCCCGCACAGGTCGCGGACGTCCCGCTGGCTGATGCTGCGCCGGCCGTTCTCCAGGCGGCTGATCTTCGACTGGGAGACCAGCAGCCGCTCGGCGACCTCCTCGGCCGTCATGCCCTTGAGCTCACGGAGCCGGCGCAGCTCCTGGCCCAGCCGACGCCGCCTTACGGTGGGATTGACACTCGACGCCACGGGACGTGCACCTCCGGCTGCGTGACTCATACTTGCCACTTTGTGTATCTGCTGCTGAGCAGACTGCCACCAAGGTGCTTTCTACCGCTGGGAAACGGTCGATATGCGCCGCGTACACGCCAGTTCGGGGCGCCACCCCGGCATGCGGCCGCGCGGGGTGGCGGAACCTTTCCGCGGTCCGGGTGGGCCGGACGTGCGGTCGGTTCCGCCACCCCGCGCGGACCTGCGGCTCCCGTGACCGGGCTTGGGGACTGGCGGTGCGGCGGTGCTGTGGTGCGGTCGTGCGGGTGCTGCGGTGCTGTGCGGTGCGCCCGTCGGGCTAGTGGACCGCCGCCCGCGCCATGGATCCGTGGCGCGGTTGCGCCGGAACGCCGCGGGCGGGTTCCGGGGCGGGCCTGGCCCCCGGTCCCGGGGCCTGGCGGCCGGCCGGGGCCGGGCTGCGGCGTGGCTGTGCCGCAGCGCCGTTCTGGACGTCCATCACCGCGTGCGCCACCAGACCGCCCATGGGGTCGTGCCTGATGAGGTCCCGCAGCCGGGACCGCGACGAGCGTCCTTCGTTGCCCGGGTAGAGGTGCTTGCCGAGTCCGACCGCGTGGGCCAGCGCGGCGAGCGCCGCGGTCCGCGGGTCCGGCGGAACGCCGGTGCGGATCGCCGAGTCCAGCCGGGCCTTGATCTCCCTGCTGATCGCCGTGTCCGTCGCCTGGTAGCGAGTCGTCGGCAACACCCCGCACATCTGGCCCTCCACGGCATGCACCATGCCGCATCGCTCCAGATGCGAGAGATAGGTCTGGCGCAGCCCCAGGCGGGGTCCGCCAATCCAGTTGACCGCCCGTACCGGAGCGCCACGCCTTCGCAGCAACTCCAACGCGCAGTCCAGTGTTGGATCTCCTGTCGGCCGTGGGGCCACCACGGCGATACGATCCCCGTCTGGGGCTATCCGTCCGGCCAGCGCCAGCTCCACCAGCTGTGCTCCGGCCAGACCGAGGTCGAGCGACTGCGGCTGTGCGGTGGTACCCGTGGTCGGGTCCAACGCCAGCAGCAGAAGCTCCTCCGGAAGTGTTCTGCGGCTCCTGCCCATCCATGCCTCCCCGCGTGGATGACAGACAGGGTGACCCCTCTCACATTGGTCTGTCGAGGGTGCGTGACCGCTTCGTAGTGGAACCAGTAGGTATGTCGTTCTCGTCTTCCGCGTGGGTTCCACCCGTACACAGGACACTGGTAAATGGTTTCGGTACGGGTTCGGCAGCGCGCACAGGACGTGCGGCGCATGGAGGAGGCATCGGTGGCGGGCGAGTCCCCCGACAGTTCGAAGCAGCGCGAGTCGTCGGAAGAACCGACGTCGGGGAGCGCGGGTCCGGTTCCCGAAGCCAGGACCGAGGCGAGCGAGCGGCGTGATCCGCGGCTGGCGGTGGCCCGGGAGGACGCGAAGCGCTCCGCGGGGACCGGTACCGGGTCCCGCGGTGGCGTCGACACGGCCACCCGCGTGTTGTCGGTCCGCGAGTCGGAGCCGGAACGGGAACCGGAGTCCTCCGGCGAGGACGCCGCCGAGGCGTCTGCCGCCGCTCCGGAGGGGTCCGAGGCCGATGACGCGGCACCCGCCGCCGGGAGCGACGGCCGGCTCAGGGACGCCGTCGCGGCCTGGGTGGCCACCGCGGACGAGCGCGCCGCCGCCAACGCGCGGCTCGAGGGCTCGCGGGACGCGGCGGAGTCGCCGCGGGACGGCGACCAGGACGACCAGGACACCGAGGCGCCCGAGGACGCCGGGGACGGGCTGGGCCATGAGGCCGCCACCCCGCAGGACACCGAAAGGGCCGAGCAGGCCGAGCAGGCCGACGGGGACGCCGCCGACGGCGCATCGGGCACGGGTTCCGACAGGGGCTCGGACAAGGGCCCCGACGCGGACGTGGACGCGGCCTCGGCCGCGGGCTCCGCATCGGACGGGGACGAGGGATCGTCCGCCGCAGCCGACTCGGCCCCGGGCACTGACGCCGAAGCCGGCGCCACCCCCGACTCGGACTCCGGCACGGACGCGGGTCCGGCCCCGGATGTGAGGCCGGACCGGGAGCCGAAGGCCGCCCCGGAAGCGAAGGCGGACCCCGAGCCGGCCCCCGACGCGCAGGCGGCGTCCGGCCGTGACGGCGACGGCGACGGCGACGGCGACGGCGACACAGACGGTGGCGACCCCGGCACCGACGCCGACGACGGCCCCCCGCCGGTCGATCAGCCCACCGCCGTGTTCAAGGCGCCGCGGCCGGGCAAGCCCGCCGTCGACCAGCCGACGACCATGCTGAAGCTGGGGGACGCCGCCTCCGCCGCCAAGAAGGCCGAGCAGAAGTCCGGGCAGGAGAGCGACGCCCCCGCACGGTCCGAGGGCGACGCCGAGCGGACCAGCAAGTTCGTGGCGTTGCGGAACCCGGACGAACCGGCGACCCGTAAGCCCTCGGAGTCCCGGACGCCTCCCGGCGACGCTCCGAAGGCGTCACCGGCGCCCCGTACGGGGGTGACCGCCGCCAGGTCGCACGTCGGGCCCGACCGGACCACCCAGCAGCCGCTGCCGCCCAAGCCGCCGCTGGACCTGCTGGCGGAGCTGACGAACACGCCGCCGCCGCCGGAGACCCCGCTGCGGACGACGGTGCGCCGGGTCAAGATCTGGACGCCGCTGGTCATCCTGCTGGTGATCGTCTTCGGCGTCGTGCAGTCCATGCGCCCGCTGCCCGCGCCGACCCTCGACCTCACGGCGCAGGACAGCTTCTCGTTCGACGGCGGCAAGCCGCAGATCCCGTGGCCCGAGAGCGGTCAGGCCGCGCTCGACGTGCAGGGCATCGGCTCGTTCGGTTCGTCCGGCGACCAGAAGCCCGTGCCGATCGCGAGCGTGGCCAAGGTCATGACCGCGTACCTCGTCCTGCGCGACCACCCGCTCAAGAGCGGCGCCGAGGGCCCGAAGATCAAGATCGACCAGGCGGCGGAGGACCAGTCCCAGGCCGGTCAGGAGTCGACGGTCGACGTCTTCGCGGGCGACTCGATCTCCCAGCGCGAGGCCCTGCAGGCCATCCTGATCGCGTCCGCGAACAACGTGGCGCGTCTCCTCGCCCGCTGGGACGCGGGGTCGGAGAAGGCGTTCGTGGAGAAGATGAACGCCACCGCCAAGGACCTCGGCATGACCAACACCACGTACACCGACCCGTCGGGGCTGAACAACACGACGGTGAGCACGGCCGTGGACCAGGTGAAGCTGGCCAAGGCCGCGATGAAGGAGCCCGCCTTCCGCGAGGTCGCGGCGATGATGTCGTACAACGACTACAAGGGCGAGAACCACGGCAACTGGAACCAGCTGGTCGGTCACAACGGAGTCGTCGGCATCAAGACCGGCACCACCACCTCCGCGCTCGGCAACCTCGTCTTCGCGGCGAAGAAGGAGGTCGGCGGCGAGACCCGGACCATCGTCGGAGCCGTGGTGCGCCAGCCGGACGTCGGCGGGGGCATCCTCGACGCGGCGCTGGACGCGAGCGACGAGTTGATCCGGGCGGCGCAGGACACCCTGAAGTCGTCGACGATCATCAAGAAGGGCAGCGTCGTCGGGTACGTCGACGACGGCCTCGGCGGCCGGACGCCGGTCGTCGCCACGCAGGACGTCAAGGCGGTCGGCTGGGGCGGGCTGACCGTGAAGCTGACGTTCACCGCGGACGAGGTGCCGCACACGGCGAAGGCCGGGACCAAGGTGGGCACCCTCACGGTCGGCGACGGCGGTACCAGCGGCGCGGTGAAGGTGCCGGTGGCCCTGGGCGAGGACCTCGTCGAACCGGGGTTCACGGACAAGCTGACCCGGCTGGGCTGACGGCCGGCCCGTCCGGGCCGCGGCCACGCCCCGCGCTCCCCGCCCCCGCGGTCACCCGGCCGCGGGGGCGTTCGCGTCCCCGGAGGTGCCGAAAGGGAGGAGGCAGCGGTGCGGCGGCGCGTGCTAGCGTCGCCAAACGGGGCAGTCGCCGGTCGCGGGAACGGGACACGGCCCAAAGAAGAAGACGGGACACGGGGAGTGCCTTCAGGTGGCCACTGCGGAGCCGACACGCGCCGACGACGCCGATCCGGGTTCGGGAGCCGACCCGCGACCACGCGTACCCGCGCCCCGCAGGGACGACGGTGAGTCCCGGACTGCCGGGCGGCGGCCGCCCGCCGAGCCGGAAGCGCCCTCGGCGGTGAACGCCGCCTTCCTGGCCCTGCGCGAGCGCATGCTGCGCCATCCGGTGCTGTCCGTGACCGCCCTGGCCGGGGTGCTCCACATAGCGTGGTTCTTCACCTTCGCGAACAGTGGCGGCGACCTGGCGGCGCAGGACGCGTGGGCCGAGTTCGTCGGCCGGCACCCGGCCTCGGCGTACAACCTCGCCTGGTACGGCGGCATGCACCCGGTGTCGTACAGCGTGATCTCGCCGTACCTGATGTCGGTGCTCGGCGTGCGCACCACGATGATGATCGCGGGCACGGTGTCGGCCGGGCTGCTGACGATGGTCCTGATCCGCAGCCGGGTGGTCCGCAATCCGCTGTGGGCCTCGCTGGCGGGGCTCTTCGCGCTGCTGGGCAACGCGGTGTCGGGGCGGGTGACGTTCGGGCTCGGCATGATGTTCGGACTCGGCGCGGTCGCCGCGGTGTTCTGCTGGCCCCACCGGTGGCGGCACGAGCGCTGGGCCAAGGGGCTGTGCGCGGCGCCGCTGGCCGCGCTGTCCACGATGGCCTCGCCGGTCTCGGGGCTGTTCGTGGGCCTGGTGGCGGTCGCCCTGTTCCTGCAGAAGCGCCGCCCGGGGGCCTGGGCGCTGGGCGTGGCCCCGAGCGTGGTCGTCGCGCTGTCGGCGGTGCTGTTCCCCTTCTCCGGCACGCAGCCGATGGGGTTCGGCTCAACGGTGCTGCCGATCGTGTACTCGGGCCTGATCTACTGGCTGGTGCCGAGCACCTGGAAGACGGTGCGGATCACGACGGCGGTCTACGGCCTGTCCGTGCTGCTGGTCTGGCTGATCAGCTCGCAGATCGGCTCCAACATCACGCGCCTGCCGATGCTCTTCGCCGGGGTGGCGCTGGTCGCGGCGCTGCCGTTCACGGTGGTGAAGTCGCGCAAGTGGTACGCGCTGGTGGTCTCGATCGTCGGCTTCGTGGTCTGGATCGGCTTCAAGTCGGCCGACGACGCCGTCCACACCCAGCCCGCCGCCTCCTGGGCGCGCGAGCTGGCGCCGCTCGTCAACGAGCTCCAGGAGGTCGGCGCGGGGCGGGGCCGGGTGGAGGCCGTGCCGGCCCGCTCCCACCGGGAGGCGTCGGCGCTGGCGCCGTACGTGAACCTGGCCCGCGGCTGGACCCGCCAGGCCGACATGGAGCGCAACCCGCTCTTCTACGACGACACGCTCAACTCGGCGAACTACCACGAGTGGCTGAAGCGCTGGGCGGTGCACTACGTGGTGCTGCCCAAGGGCGAGCCGGACGGCGACGGCGGCAAGCGCGAGCGGGAGCTGCTGCAGCGGGGCCTGCCGTACCTGAAGCAGATCTGGGGCGACGCCAACTGGCAGCTGTTCCAGGTGCTCGACCCGACGCCGCTGGCCGAACCCGACGCCGTCGTCCAGCGGGCCGAGCAGGACGAGTGGACCATCGACGTGAAGGAGCCCGGCCGCATCCTGATCCGGATGCCGTACTCGCCGTGGCTGAGCCTCGTCGACGAGGAGGGCAACAAGCTCGAGCCGCCCCGGGAGACGGAGGCCTCCAAGGACGCCCCCGACGGCACGCCGAAGACGTACGACAACGTCAACGGCTGTCTGACGGAGACCGAGGAGACCGCCGACGGCGACGTGTGGACGACGCTCGTCGCGCCCGAGGCGGGCACGTACCGGCTGTCGGCGCCGTACGGCCTGAAGCGGGGCACGCCGTGCCCGGACGAGCTGAAGTAGCGGACCGGACGGCCGGCCCCGGGCACCGGACACCCCCACTGACGTTCATGTAGGTGAACACAGGTCAGCAAGTCGAACCTTTTTACTCCCTCTTGACCTTCCGCTTCCTTGTCGTGCCCGCGTCGTCGCACCCACGATGAGCGGGCACTTCGCGGCCTGCCACGCCCCTACCCCGCTCGTGCGAAGTGCCAACCAGCTGAGCGGAGTTCACAAGGCGGACCCCGGAAGGGGGCACATGAACGGTCTCGACTGGTCCGTGCTCATCGGCTACTTCGCCGTCATGGTGGCGATCGGTGTCTGGTCGCACAAACGCGTCGACGACGTCAGCGACTTCTTCACGGCCGGCGGCAAGATGCCGTGGTGGCTGTCCGGCATCTCGCACCACATGTCGGGCTACAGCGCGGTGATGTTCACCGGCTACGCCGGCATCGCCTACACCTACGGCGTCACGTCCTTCGTGACGTGGTCGTTCCCCATCGCACTCGGCGTCGCGATCGGCTCCAAGCTGTTCGCGCCGCGCATCAACCGGCTGCGCTCCCGGCTGCACGTGGCCTCGCCGCTGGAGTACCTGAAGAACCGGTACAACCTGCCCACCCAGCAGGCGCTGGCCTGGTCCGGCATGCTGCTGAAGATCGTGGACGTGGCCGCGAAGTGGGCGGCCATCGCCACGCTCCTGTCGGTCTTCACCGGCATCACGCTCAACCAGGGCATCCTGATCACCGGCGTCATCACGGGCATCTACTGCACGATCGGCGGTCTGTGGGCGGACGCGCTGACGGAGCTGGGGCAGTTCATCATCCAGCTGCTGGCCGGGGTCGCGATGTTCGTGGCCGTCGTCATGAAGCTCGGCGACCACGGCGGCTTCTTCGGCGTCTGGGACGAGCCCGCCCTCCAGGGCCACGGGAAACCGCTGGTCGGCCCGTACGGGACGGTGTTCCTGCTGGCCTTCCTCTTCATCAAGCTCTTCGAGTACAACGGCGGCATGCTCAACCAGGCCCAGCGCTACATGGCCACGGCCAACGCCCGCGAGGCCACGCGGGGGGCGCGGCTGTCGGCGGTGCTGTGGCTGGTCTGGCCGCTGGTGCTGTTCTTCCCGATGTGGATGTCACCGCTGCTGGTGGAGTCGCAGAAGGCGGACGGTTCCGACTCCTACGCCCTGATGACCGAGCAACTGCTGCCGCACGGGCTGCTCGGCCTGGTCATCGTCGGCTTCTTCTCGCACACCATGGCCATGTGCTCCTCGGACGCGAACGCCATCGCGGCCGTGTTCACCCGTGACGTGGCGCCGGTGCTGTCGAAGCGGGCGCGCGGCTGGGGGCAGCGGTCCGGGCTGCTGGCGGCCCGGCTGACGACGGTGATCTTCCTCGGTCTTTCGATGGCTGTGGCGACGCAGGTCGACTCGCCGACGTTCAAGGACATCATCACCGTCGTGATCAAGTGGGTCGCCGGGCTGATGGGCCCGATCGCGATCCCGATGATGCTCGGTCTGCTGCGGCCCTTCCGCCGCTCGGGCCCGACGGCGGCGCTCACCAGCTGGGGCCTGGGCCTGGTGGCGTTCTGGCTGGTCAACTACCCGATCAACTGGAGCGTGGACGGCGGGGTGCCCCTGGAGTACCAGGTCTCCGTCCCGCTGGCGGTCTCGCTGGTCCTGTACATCGCGATCGGCTACCTGAAACCGGAGGACACCCCGGAGCGGCTGGCGATCATCGAGCGCGTCAACACGGACGGGGACGGCGACTCCGCCGGCGCGGCGGCCGCGATCCCGACGCCCGCGGGCGGGGCGGACGACGCGGTGGGCCGCAGCCGGGTGGGCGACTAGGGGCTGTCAGAAGAAGGCCGCTCGGCCGGTGACCGCGGGTCGTGGTCACCGGCCGGCCGGTTCAGCGCAGTTCCTGGATGCGGATCTGGTTGCCGGCCGGGTCCCGGAAGGCGCAGTCCCGGATGCCGTACGGCTGCTCGGTCGGCTCCTGGACGATCTCGGTGTTCCCGGCGCGCACCTTCTCGAAGGTGCCGTCGAGGTCCTCGGTGGCCAGGAGGATCCACCCGTAGGTGCCCTTGGCCATCATCTCGGCGATGGTGCGGCGCTCGCCGTCGGTGATGCCGGGGTCCACGGCGGGCGGCGACAGGAGCAGCGAGACGTCCGGCTGGTCGGCCGGTCCGACCGTGATCCAGCGCATCTTGCCGTTCCCGACGTCCTTGCGGACCTCGAAGCCGAGGACGTCCCGGTAGAAGGCCAGGGACGCGTCCGGGTCGTCGTGCGGAAGGACGGTGGTGTGAATGCTGATGTCCATGGCTGCCACGCTAGCCGGGGCGCACGGACCACCGCTTCTCGAAACGTGACTGTTCCGCCGGGGCTACGCCCGTGGGTACCGCGTCAGCCAGCCCGGGGAGGAACCCGCCGGGCCGTGGAGCGCGGGGCCCTGGGTCATCTCCATGGCGAAGTCGTCGGCCAGTTCCAGGACGGTGGGCCGGCCCTCCAGTTCGGCCAGCCAGGCCGGGGGCAGCGCCGTCTCGCCGTGCAGCGCGCCGAGCAGGCCGCCGGTCAGGGCGCCGGCCGCCGCCGAGGCGCCGTCGTGGTTCACGGCGAGCCGCAGCCCGTGCCGTACGTCCTCGCCGACGAGGGCGCAGTACACGGCGGCGGCGACCAGGCCCTCCGCCGTGCCCGTGCCCGCGCCGATCAGCTCGGTCACCCGGGCCGGGCTCGGCAGCCCTTGCCGTACCGCGCCCAGCGCGTGCTGCAGGGCGTCCGTCACGGGCTCGTGCCCCGGCCGGGCGACGAGCAGCGCCAGGGCCCGCTGCACGGCGGCGTCCAGGCTCTCGCCGCGGGCCAGCCCGTGCACGATCACGGCGTACGCGCCCGCCGCCAGGTAGCCGGTGGGGTGGCCGTGGGTCTGCGCCGCGCACTCCACGGCGAGCTGGGCGACCAACTGCGGCTCCCAGCCGACCAGGAGCCCGAACGGCGCCGAGCGGGCGGCGGCCTCGGGGCCGCGCTCGCCGGGGTTCTTGGGCGCCTCGGGGGTGCCCATCGTCTCGTCGCCGAGACCGAGCAGCAGCGCGCGCGGGGCGCCCCGGCGGACGTACAGCCACTCCTCGTGGGCCAGCCAGCCGTCGTCCTTGCGCCGCAGGTCGGGCCCCCAGTCGCGCTGGGTGGCGGCCCAGCGCCGGTAGGCCCGGTGCAGGTCGGTCGGCGGATGCCAGGCGCCGGTGTCGCGCCGCACCTGGGCGCGGATCAGCCCGTCGACCGAGAACAGGGTGAGCTGGGTGAGGTGGGTGACGGCACCGCGCCGGCCGTGGGCGGCGGCCAGGTCGGCCAGCCCTTCGGGGCCGTGGGCCGCCCGGATCGCCTCGAGGGCGAGCGGGTCGACGGGCGAGCCGAGGGCGTCCCCGACGGCCACGCCGAGCAGCGTCCCGCGCACCCGGCTGCGGAAGTCCTGCTGCTCGGCACGCCCCCAGACGGCGCCGGCTGTCCCGCCCACCCGGACCTCCCCTCGGCACTGTCCACACCACTGTCCGTACGTACGACGTCCAGCACTGTATGCGAACAGAAGTGGTCGGTCAGGGCCGGAACGGTGTGGAAACGTTCACGTGCGGGCGCACACCAGGCGGCAGCAGCGGACGAAGTCCTGGACGACGGGGTCGGCGTCGTCCGCGGGGTCCCAGGCGACGCCGACCCGGCTGGGGCCGACCCCGGTGACGGGGCGGTGGACGACGCCGGGGCGGGTGTAGAAGCGGGACGCCGACTCGGGCGCGAGGGCGATGCCGTAGCCGTTGGCGATCGCGGTGAGCCAGTCGTCCGGCTGCGCGGTGACGGCGCCGACGCGGACCGGGTGGCCGTCGCGCTCGTCGGCGGCCAGCCAGTACGCGCGCCAGGGACCCGTCTCGGGCGGGGCGGCCACGAAGGGCTCGTCCCGCAGTTCACGGAGGTCGATCGTCTCGCGCCCGGCCAGCGGGTGCGTCTCGGGCAGCACGACGCAGCGGGGCTCGCTGAACAGCTCCACCACCCGCAACGCCTCCTGGCCGGGGAACGGCAGCCGCACCAGGGCGACGTCGACGTCCGAGTCGGCGAGCCCGGCGGACGGGTTCGACCACGAGGCCTGCCGCATCTCGGCCCGCCAGTCCGGACGGCGCCGGGCGAACTCGGCGATGATCGGCTGCGTCGCCTCGTTGGCCGCGCTGGCCAGGAAGCCGACCCGCAGGACGCGGTCGGCCCGGCTCCCCGCGGACCTCGTCTCGCGCAGCGCCGTCTCCCACCCGGCCAGGAGGCCGGGGACCCGGGCCGCGAGCGCCCGGCCCGACCCGGTGAGGGCCATGCCGTCGCGGGAGCGCGTGAAGAGGGCCGTGCCGAGTGCGGACTCCAGCCGGCGGATCTGCTTGGTCAGCGCGGGCTGGGAGACGTACAGCCGCTGAGCCGCCCTGGTCAGGCTGCCTTCCTCCGCCACGGCCGCGAAGTACCGCAGCAATCGGGTGTCGACATCCATTCCACCAGGTTATAGAAGCAGGTATTGGACGTCGCGGTGGGCGGCGGTGAGGCTGGACGCAGGTTGCCGCTGGAAGGGGAGCCCGTGTTCACCGCCTATGTGGTCGTCGGTGCCGCCGCGATCGTCGCCAATGCCGGGATCGCCGTCGCGGACCTGCTGCGCGCCCGGTTCGTCCTCGCCAACTCGGCCGAGGTGGGGGTCCCCGCGTCGTGGCTCCCTTGGCTGGCCGGTCTCAAGGCGGCCGGTGCCGCCGGGCTCCTGGCCGGCCTGCTGGGCGCCGGGCCGCTCGGGACCGCGGCGGCGGCCGGTCTCGCCCTCTTCTTCGTCGGCGCGCTCGCCGCGCACGTCCGCGCCCGGGTCTTCCACAACATCGCCTTCCCCCTCGGCTACCTGGCGCTCAACACCGCGGCGCTGGTCCTGGGGATGGCCGCGTGAGCGGGTGGGGCGTGAGCGGGCGCCCGGCGGTCAGCGGCCCCGGGCAGCCGCCCCGGCCGAGGTCGTAGACGCCGAGTGCCACGTCCGGTACTCCAGGTTCAGCCGACGCGGGTCGCCCGGCAGTTCGTCGGCGGAACGCTTCGGGGAGATCACGTTCCGGACCCTACCCACTCGCCGCGCCACCGGTTTCGGAATAGTGCTGCCATGACCAACATCCCCCGCAGCACCCTTTTACTCGCCTCCACCGTGCTCACCGCGGTCCTCGCCCTCTACATCGCCCTGGTGGCCCTCGGGAACATCACCGACTTCGACAACAACCAGCAGTACGTGCACCACGTCCTCGCGATGGACACGACGTTCAAGGACGACGACCTGATGTGGCGGGCGATCACGAGCAAGGGTCTTCAGGACACCGCCTACGTGGCGATCATCGTGTGGGAGACCGCGGCCGCGCTCGTCCTGATCTGGGCGACCTGGCTCTGGATACGCCGGCAGCACGCTCCCGCGCGGCGCTTCACCACCTACGGCACGCTCATGCTGATGCTCCTCTTCGGCGCCGGTTTCCTCGCGATCGGCGGGGAGTGGTTCGCGATGTGGCAGTCGGAGGACTGGAACGGGCTGGACGCGGCGACGCGGGTGCTGCTGTTCAGCGGCGTCGTGCTGATCGTGGCGCACCTGCCGTCCGGCGAGGCGGAGGCCACGAGATCACAGTGACCCACGAGACGACAGTGACCTACGAGACCACGGTGACCGTCGTGCCGGACGTGCCGAAGTCCCAGAGCGCGTCGCCGTCCGCCTTGGGCAGCCGTATGCCGCCGGTCCTGGCGCCGTCGGCGGGCGGCGGCGGCGAGGAGCCGTCCACGGCGTTGGAGAAGGCGACCCAGACGCCGTCCTCCTGGGTGAAGTACATGATCTGCTCGACCCGGACCCCGTCGGAGCCCGTCGTCGGGTCCTGGCGGCGGGTGCCGACGCTGTACTTGCCGGGGTCGGGGTCGACCGTGCCCGGCCACACCTTGAAGGAGCGCCGGGTGGCGTCGCTGGCGTCGACCAGCCACACCCGGTCCTCGCCGACCGAGTAGACGACGCGCCGACCGGTGCCGGAGCCCTCCGGCACCGGGGCCGGCGCGGTCTCCTTCGGCGTGGGGTGCGCGTCCGCGGACGCCGACGGTTTCGGCTTCGTCGCCACGGCGGTGGGCTGGGGCCCCTGGTCCGCCTGCACGGCCAGCACGGTCACCGCCGCGATCGCGCCCACGGTCAGACCGGAGACCCACGCCCATGAGGGAAGTCGGGCAGGCACGGGCACGCATCTCCTCAGCTACGAGAACCCCGACACACCGGGGGCCCGATCATCGTACTGCGCGCCCGCGCCGCTCAGTCCAGGACCGGCAGCAGCTCCGGCAGGTGCCCGTCCGAGTCCCGCGCTGCCCGCTGCCGCTCCGCGGGGACCGGGCCGTAGAGGGTGGTGCGCGGCTTCGCCGGGCGGCCCGCGGCGTCCGCGACCGCGATCAGGTCCTTGACCGACTTGTACGACCCGTAGGACGAGCCCGCCATGCGGGAGATCGTCTCCTCCATCAGGGTGCCGCCCAGGTCGTTGGCGCCGGAGCGGAGCATCTCCGCCGCACCCTCCGTGCCCAGTTTCACCCAGCTCGTCTGGATGTTGGGGATGTGCGGGTGCAGGAGGAGGCGGGCCATCGCGGTCACCGCGCGGTTGTCCCGGAGGGTGGGCCCGGGCCGCGCGATGCCCGCCAGGTACACCGGCGCGTTGGTGTGGATGAAGGGGAGCGTCACGAACTCCGTGAAGCCACCCGTGCGCTGCTGGATCCCGGCGAGCGTGCGCAGGTGGCCCAGCCAGTGGCGGGGCTGGTCGACGTGGCCGTACATCATCGTGGACGAGGAGCGGATGCCCAGCTCGTGGGCGGTCTCGATCACCTCGATCCAGGTGGCCGCCGGCAGCTTGCCCTTGGTGAGGATCCAGCGGACCTCGTCGTCGAGGATCTCCGCCGCCGTGCCCGGGACCGAGTCGAGCCCCGCCTCCTTCGCGGCGCTCAGCCACTCCCTGACCGACATCCCGGTGCGGGTGGCGCCGTTGACGACCTCCATCGGCGAGAAGGCGTGCACGTGCATGCCGGGGACGCGCTCCTTCACCGCCCGCGCGATGTCGAAGTACGCCGTGCCGGGCAGGTCGGGGTGGATGCCGCCCTGCATGCAGACCTCCACCGCGCCCACGTCCCAGGCCTGCTGGGCGCGGTCGGCGACCTGGTCCAAGGAGAGCGTGTAGGCGTCGGCGTCCGTGCGGCGCTGGGCGAAGGCGCAGAAACGGCAGCCGGTGTAGCAGACGTTGGTGAAGTTGATGTTGCGGGTCACGATGTACGTCACGTCGTCGCCGACCACCGACCTGCGCACGTCGTCGGCCACCTTGCACAGGGCGTCCAGCGCCGGGCCGTCGGCGTGCAGCAGGGCGAGCGCCTCGTCGTCCGTCAGCTTCGTGGGGTCGTCGGCCGCCGTGGCCAGCGCGGCGCGTACGTCGGTGTCGATGCGCTCGGGGGCCATGCCGGGGGCGGCGGCCTCGCGCAGGGCGCCCCAGTCGCCGTACACCTCGTCGAAGTCGTCGCGGCGGTCCGACGTACGGCCCTCGGTGTCGATGGTGGCGTGCAGGTCGGTGCGGCCGGTGGCGGTGAACGCCTCGTCCGGCTCCTGCCAGGCGTGCCCCTCGACCACCGCGTCCTCGCGGGCCAGGCCGGTCTCCGGGTCGGCGAGCGCCGCCACGTGCGGGCGCAGCCGCGGGTCCAGCCAGGGCTCGCCGCGCCGCACGAACTCCGGGTACACGCAGAGGCGTTCGCGCAGCTCGAAGCCGGCCGCCCGGGACTTCGCGGCGAGTTCGTCGATCTGCGGCCAGGGACGCTCGGGGTTCACGTGGTCGATGGTGAGCGGGGAGACGCCGCCCCAGTCGTCGACGCCCGCGCCGATCAGCCGCTCGTACTCCGCGTCCACCAGGTTCGGCGGGGCCTGGAGGCAGGCGGAGGGGCCCATGATGTGCCGGGCGACGGCGACCGTGGCGACCAGTTCGTCCAGTTCGGCGTCCGGCATGCCGCGCATCGCCGTGTCGGGCTTGGCGCGGAAGTTCTGGATGATCAGTTCCTGGATGCCGTGGTAGGCGCGGGAGACCTTGCGCAGCGCGAAGAGGGACTCGGCCCGCTCCTCGTACGTCTCGCCGATGCCGATGAGGATGCCGGAGGTGAAGGGCACCGAGGAGCGCCCGGCGTCCTCCAGGACGCGCAGCCGTACGGCGGGCTCCTTGTCGGGCGAGCCGTGGTGCGGGCCGCCGGGCTCGGACCACAGGCGGGTCGCGGTGGTCTCCAGCATCATGCCCATGGAGGGCGCGACGGGCTTGAGCCGCTGGAAGTCCGTCCAGGTCATGACGCCGGGGTTGAGGTGCGGGAGGAGACCCGTCTCCTCCAGGATGCGGATCGAGATGGCGCGGACGTAGGCGATCGTGTCGTCGTAGCCGTGCGCGTCCAGCCACTCCCTGGCCTCCGGCCAGCGGTCCTCGGGCTTGTCGCCGAGGGTGATGAGGGCTTCCTTGCAGCCGAGGGCGGCACCCTTGCGCGCGATGTCGAGCACCTCGTCCGGGGACATGAACATCCCGTGGCCGGCCCGGCGCAGCTTGCCGGGGACCGTCACGAAGGTGCAGTAGTGGCACTTGTCCCGGCACAGCCGGGTCAGCGGGACGAAGACGCTCTTCGAGTACGTGATGACGCCGGGCCGCCCGGCCGCCTCCAGGCCCGCGTCCCGGACCCGGGCGGCGGACGCGGTGAGGGCGTCGAGGTGCGCGCCGCGCGCCTGGAGCAGCACGGCGGCCTCGGACGCGTCGAGGGCGACGCCGTCCCGGGCGCGTTTGAGGGCGCGACGCATGGAGTTCTCGGTGGGCCCTGCGGGGTCGGCGGGTCCGGTTCCGGAGGTCGCGGAAGTCGTCATCCTTCGAGCATACGAGCGGCGTGATCAGCACGGCTGTCCCGTCGCGGTGACCCACCGCACGGTTTCCGGTCCTCCATCCGCCTCCCCCCTTCCCTTGCCCCGCAGTTCACGGCTCAATACGAGGGTTGCACGCACCAACCCCTGCACCACCCATGCCATGTCATCGACGACACCTGGGGAGCAGCAGCATGTGCGAGGACGACCACGAGAACGACCACGCCGGGATCGGCAGACGCGCGGTGTTCGTGACGGGAGCCGCCGCCGCGCTTACGTTGGCGACCGTGAGCTTCGCTTCAGCGGCGGGCGGTACCGGCCCGCGGACCAGGACCGTACGCGGCACCCTGCCGCCCGGCGCCCCCGACTTCGTGTACGTCCCGGTCGAAGTCCCCCGGGGCGTGCGCGAGATCCACGTCGCCTACACCTACGACCGTCCCACCGTCCCGGCCGGCACCCAGGGCAACGCGCTCGACATCGGCCTCTTCGACGAGCGCGGCACCGACCTGGGCGGCCGGGGCTTCCGCGGCTGGTCGGGCGGGGCGCGCACGGAGTTCTTCGTCCGCGCGGACGCCGCCACGCCGGGCTACCTGCCGGGGCCGGTGCGGGCGGGCATCTGGCACATCGCGCTCGGCCCGTACACGGTGGCCCCCGAGGGGCTGTCCTACGAGCTCACGATCACGCTGACCCACGGCGAGCAGGACGAGGCCCCGCGGCCGGTGTACCCGCCCGAGCGGGCCAAGGGGCGGGGCCGGGCCTGGTACCGGGGCGACTGCCACCTGCACTCCGAGTACTCCGACGGCCGCTACACCCTCGCCGAGATCGCCGGGCTGGCGCGGGCGGCGGGCCTGGACTTCATCAACTCCTCCGAGCACAACACGCACTCGGCGCACGCGCACTGGGCCGGGCTCGCCGGGGACGACCTGCTGATCCTGCTCGGCGAGGAGGTGACGACCCGCAACGGCCACGTCGTCGCGCTCGGTACCGACCCCGGCACCTTCGTCGACTGGCGCTACCGGGCCCGCGACAACCGCTTCGGCCGGTTCGCCCGGCAGATCCGCCGCGCCGGCGGCCTGGTCGTGCCGGCCCACCCGCACGCCACCTGCATCGGCTGCAACTGGAAGTTCGGCTTCGGGGAGGCGGACGCGGTCGAGGTGTGGAACGGCGCCTACACGCCCGACGACGAGGTGGCGCTGGCCGACTGGGACGGCATGCTGGTCGCCTCGGTGCGCGACGGGCGGCGGGACTGGCTCCCGGCGATGGGCAGCAGCGACTCCCACCGCTCCCCCGACGTGATCGGCCGCCCGCAGACCGTCGTCCTCGCCGACGACCTGACCCGCGAGGCGATCCAGGAGGGCATCCGGGCGGGCCGGTCGTACGTGGCCGAGTCGTCGAAGGTGTCCCTGTCCCTCACCGCGTCCGGCGGCCGGGGCGAGCACGCCGGGATCGGCGAGCGGCTGCGCGTGGCCGCCGACACCCCGGTCACCGTCCGCCTGGAGGTGACGGGCGCCCCGCGCTGCACGGTGCGGTTCGTCACGGACCAGGGCGTGCTGTTCACGAGCGATCCGCTGCCGGTGTCCGGCGCGGGCGTCGTGCAGTGGCGCACGACCGCCTCGTACGCGGCCTACGTACGGGCGGAGGTGCGGCACGAGGCGGCGGCGGGCCCGCTGCCGGGGCCGCTGGCGGCGTTCACCAACCCGGTGTTCCTGGGGAGTTAGTCTCCAGGGGCCACCGGGCTGCCGGGACCGACCGCGGAGCCCCCGAGCGAGACGGAGCGCGGACCCACGATGCCGAAGCCGCCGAACCCCGAGCGGAAGTACCGGACCGTCACGGCCTTCCAGCGCCGGCTGAACGCCGTCGTGCGCCGACTGCCCGGCCAGACCCTGCTGGAGACCACCGGCCGCGTTTCGGGCCTGCCCCGCCGCACACCGGTGGGCGGCCGCCGGGAGGGCGATTCCTTCTGGCTGGTCTCGGAGTTCGGCGAGCGCTCGCAGTACATCCGCAACATCCGGGCCGACCCGCGGGTGCGGGTGCGCATCCGGGGGCGCTGGCACCCGGGGACGGCCCACCTCCTTCCCGACGACGACCCGCTCGCCCGTCTGCGCCGCCTCCCCCGCTTCAACAGCGTGGCGGTGCGGGCGATGGGCGTCGGGACGGGGCTGCTGACGGTACGGGTGGAGTTGGAGGGGCAAAGCTGAAGAAGCTGATGGAGAACCTGTGATCGGCGTCTCCCACGGCTGACGTGGTCGGCATGAACAAGGCAAACTGACCTGGTTGCTCAGGATGTCTAGGGGGACGGCATGGACGGTGGACCGCGGGTTCCGGAGCAGCGGCGTCCCGGATTCCCGGCGGAAGAGGAGGAATCGGGCGCGCTGCGCTTCGGCGTGCTCGGGCCGGTGCGCGCCTGGCGGGACGGGGAGACGCTGGCCACCGGCTCTCCGCAGCAGCGCGCGCTGCTGGCCGCCCTGTTGCTGCGCGAGGGCCGTACGGCCACGGCGGGCGAGCTGATCGACGCCCTGTGGGGCGAGGAACCGCCGTCGCAGGCGCTGGCGGCGGTGCGGACGTACGCGTCCCGGCTGCGGAAGATCCTCGACCCGGGGGTGCTGGTCAGCGAGTCGGGCGGGTACGCCGTGCGGGGCCTCGCCGAGGGGGCGCTGGACCTGGCACGGGCCCAGGACCTGGCCGCGGCGGCCGAGAAGGCCAGGAGCGCCGGGGACCTGTGCCACGCCCGTGACCTGCTGCGCCGGGCGCTGGCCCTGTGGGACGGCGAGGTGCTGGCCGGCGTGCCGGGGCCGTACGCGCAGACGCAGCGCGTCCGCCTCGGCGAATGGCGGCTCCAACTTCTCGAAACGCGCGTCGACATGGACCTCGACCAGGGCTGTCACGCGGAGGCGGTCTCGGAACTGACGGCGCTGACCGCGGCGCACCCGCTGCGCGAACGCCTGCGCGAGCTGCTGATGCTGGCCCTGTACCGCAGCGGCCGCCAGGCGGAGGCGCTCGCCGTCTACGCGGACACGCGCCGTCTGCTCGCCGACGAGCTGGGCGTCGACCCGCGCCCCGGCCTCCAGGAACTCCAGCAGCGCATCCTCCAGGCCGACCCGGCCCTGGCCGAGCCCTCGGCGGCCACCGCGGAGACCTCGACGGCCACCGTGCGCCCGGCGCAACTCCCCGCGACCGTGCCCGACTTCACCGGCCGCGCGGCTTTCGTCCGGGAGCTGAGCGACGTACTGTCCGCCGCGTCCGGGGACTCGGCGTCGGGCCGCGTGATGGCGGTCTCGGCGCTGGCCGGCATCGGCGGCGTCGGCAAGACGACCCTCGCCGTGCACGTCGCCCACCGGGCGCGGGCCGCCTTCCCGGACGGGCAGCTGTACGTCGACCTCCAGGGCGCGGGCGCGCGGCCCGCGGAGCCGGAGACGGTGCTCGGCTCCTTCCTGCGGGCCCTGGGCACGGCCGACTCGGCCATCCCGGACTCCCTGGAGGAGCGCGCCGCCCTCTACCGCTCCGTCCTGGACGGCCGCCGTGTCCTGGTCCTGCTGGACAACGCCCGCGACGCCGCCCAGGTGCGGCCCCTGCTGCCCGGCACGGACGGCTGCGCGGCGCTGGTGACGGCGCGGGTGCGGATGGTGGACCTCGCCGGGGCGCACCTGGTCGACCTGGACGTGATGTCGCCCGAGGAGGCGCTGGCCCTCTTCACGAGGATCGTGGGCGAGGAGCGGGTCGCCTCGGAGCGGCAGGCGGCGCTCGACGTGGTCGGCGCATGCGGTTTCCTGCCGCTGGCGATCCGCATCGCCGCGTCCCGGCTGGCCGCCCGCCGCACCTGGACGGTCTCGGTCCTGGCCGCGAAGCTGGCGGACGAACGACGCCGGCTGGACGAGCTGCAGGCCGGCGACCAGGCGGTCGAGGCCACCTTCGAACTGGGCTACGGCCAGCTGGAACCGGCCCAGGCCCGCGCCTTCCGCCTGCTGGGCCTGGCCGACGGCCCGGACATCTCCCTCGCGGCGGCGGCGGCCGTACTGGACCTCCCGGCGGGGGACACGGAGGACCTCCTGGAGTCCCTGGTCGACACCTCGCTGCTCGAATCGGCGGCCCCGGGCCGCTACCGCTTCCACGACCTGGTCCGCCTCTACGCGCGTGCGTGCGCGGAACGGACGGAACGGGACGGGACCTCGCCGAGCGAGCGGGGGGCGGCGCTGTCGCGGCTGCTGGACTTCTACCTGGCGACGGCGGCGGGGGTGTACGCGATCGAGCGGCCGGGGGACCGGTTGGTGGACGGCCTGGAGCCGACGGAGTACCCGGGGCTGACGTTCACGGAGGGATCGGCGGCGCTGGACTGGTTGTACACCGAGGCGGCGCCGCTGCTGTCGTGCGTGCGGCAGGCGGCCGCGTCGTCCCGGCTGCGGCGCGCCGTCGACCTCCTGTGGGCCGCCAAGGACCTCACCGAGTCCGGTGCCAACTCCCACCAGTACGAGACGACCGCCAGGGGGATGTGCGAGGCAACGCGCGCCGCCGGCGACACCCTGGCCGAGGGACGGGCACGAACGGTGCTCACCGACGTCCTGTTGGTGAGCGGCCGCATCCCCCAGGCGGAGGAGGAGTCGCGGCTGGCCATGCGGCTCGCGGAGTCGGTCGACGACGCCCTCGCGGTGAGCTGGGTCGCCAACAGCCTCGGACTCATCTGCTTGCACCAAGGGCGGCACAACGACAGCAAGCCGTTCTTCGAGCGGGCCATCGCCGGATTCCGCGCCCTGGGCAACCACCCCCCGGAGGCGACGGCCCTGTGCAACCTCTCGCGGGCCCACCTGGGGGCCGACGACGTCGCACAGGCCGTCGACTTCGCGAGGCGGGGGCTGGAAGCGCACGCCGAGTTCGGCAGGACCGTGCGGCTCGCCAACAGCCACTACGCGCTGGGCATCGCCCTCAACCGGGCCGATCGGCACACGGAGGCCCTCGGACACTTCTCCGAGGCCCTGACCATCTTCACCGCGCACCGGCAGCGGCTGTGGGAGGGCACGACGAACTACCGCATCGCCGAGGTCCACCTCGCGGCGCAGCGTCCCGCGCAGGCGGCCCGGCACGCCGAACAGGCCCTCGCGCTCGGCTGCATCGGCGGGGACCGCATGCAGGGCAACGTCCTGACGCTGTTGGGCCGCGCCCTGGCCGGATTGGAGCAGACGGACCGGGCCAAGGCCTGCTGGAGCAAGGCCCTGCGGCTGTACGAGCAGGAGGGCGCCGAGGAGGCGAGCGAGGCGAGGGCCCTGCTCAGGCCCGCTTCGGCCGCCTGAGCCACGTACGTACGACGGGCGTTCAGCATTCGTTTATCGCCCCCCGGCATTGTCGTACCCGTCACACCGTCGCGTCGGGGGGCAGACGGTCCGACACGGAGCGGCACCAGTTATGGTGCGGCTCCGAACGCCCGTCCGGCGGCCCACGGGGGAGCCCCCGGACGGGCGTTCGCCACATGTCGTTACAGCGGAGGGACCAAGCCCATGAGCGAGAACCAGAAGGACACGAAGGCCACGGCCACGGGCGAGGCGGCCACCGACGAGAACATCACCACACTCGAGAACCCCATGCCCACGCCGCCGAAGGACGGGGCCGTCACCACGCTGGAGAACCCCATGCCCAGCGGACCGGCCAAGCCCGACGTCAGGACGATGGAGAACCCCATGCCGGCCCCGCCCGCCCTGGGCCTGGACGGCGACGGCAAGTAGACCCTTTCCCGCACGGGGATCGGCCGCGGCGGCGCGGAGGGGGAGCCGCCGCGGCCGACGTGTGCGCGGGTTCAGGAGGCGGAGTCCGGCTCGCTCACTTCGCAGTGGTCCGGGGTGCCGGAGCCGTCGAAGGGGACGCGGACCGCGCTCACGCCGTCCGCGGGGACGGTGACTTCCTCGGTGCCTTCGTCGATCGTCGTGCCGTCCGCGTCCTTGAAGAGGACCGTGACCTTGAACGTCCGCTCGACGGCGTTCGGGTTGCCGACCTCGACGGTGGACCACGGCTGGCCCGCCCTGACGCAAGTGATCAGGTTCAGGACCGCGCCCTGCGCCTCGCCGCTGCCGCCGCCGCCCGTGTCGTCGCCGTAGGTGTCGTCGTCGTGGTAGCCGCTGCCGCCACTCCCGTACGTGTCGTCGTCGTCCTTGTGGGCGCCGCCGCCCGAGGTGGACGACGAACCGTCGTGGTCCTGGCCGGAGCTGCTGCAGCCGCCGCCCGACCCGTCGCCTCCGTGGCCGTGGCGGCCGGTCGAGAAGCCGGTCAGGCTGAGGACCACCAGCGCCGAGATCGCCGTGTACCTGAGTGCTCGCCCCCGTGTCGTCATGAAGATCACGCTACGGCGTGGGTGTCACGGACACGTCACCGGCCGGGCACGGGCCGTCACGCCGTACGGGCGGTCCCCGTGCCCTTCTCCGCGTCCAGGGCGTAGACGCAGCGGTCCTTGCTGCACGCGTACACGATGCCGTCGCGGACGACCGGGGAGCCGGTGATCTCGCCGCCGGTGGCGAGCTTCCAGCGCAGGCGGCCGTCGTCGGCCTTCAGCGTGTACAGCAGGTGGTCGGAGGAGCCGAAGTGGATGCGGCCCTCGGCGACCGCGGGCGCGCCCACGATGTCGCCGCCCGCCTGGAAGCGCCACTTGGGCGTGCCGGTGACCGCGTCCAGGGTGTACAGGCCCTTGCCGCTGCCCACGTGGACGTGTCCGGCGGCGACCAGGACCGGGTCGGTCGAGGAGCGGGCCTCGGTCGCGATGCGCCAGCGGTCGCGGCCGTCGGTGGCGTCGAGGGCGTAGACGGTGCCGAGGTAGTCGGCCAGGTAGACGCCGCCGCCGGTGACGGCCGGGCCCGGCACGAAGGTGGGCGGGGCGAGGAAGACCGCCGGAGCCTCGAAGTGCCAGCGGACGTGGCCGGAGGCGACCTCCAGGGCGAGGACCCGGGTGCCGGCCGCGACGTACACGTAGCCGTCGGGCGCCTGGGTGAGGCGGACCGGGACACCGCCGCAGGAGGCCGCGTCGCCGATCGGGTACGACCATCTCTCGTCGCCGGTACGGGCGTCCAGGGCGCGCAGGCGGGCGTCCTGCCAGACGTAGGCCGTGCCGTCGTGCAGCGCGGCGCCCGCCTCGGGCGACTCGAAGTCGGTCTGCGCGCCGGTGACCTCCCACAGCTTCTGGCCGGCCGACGCCTCCCAGGCCTGGACGCCGCCGCCGCGGGGGGCGGTGAGGACGGTGCCGCGGTCGGCCTGGAGCGAGTACACCCAGGCGTCGGTCTGCACGCGCCAGAGGTCGGCGCCCTCCCGGGCGTCCAGGGCGAAGAGGGTGGGCCCGTCGGAGGCGTGGATACGGCCGTCCGCGACCGCCATCGACCAGGCGACGTCCCGGGTCTTGAAGCGGCGGCGTCCGGTGGCCACGTCCAGGGCGTGCACCTCGAAGGAGGTGACGTAGACCAGGTCCTCGGCGACCCGCGGCGTGCCCCACACGTCGTTGGACATCCGGAACCGCCAGGGGCGCCACCCGGCCGGCGAGGCCTCCGCAGGCGCGGGGGCGGGGGCCGGTACGGCGGGGTCGGCGCCGTTGACGCCGGGGCGCGGGCGGGACCAGGACGCGGCGAGGGCGGACTCCGGCGGTGGCGCGGCGACGGCGGCGGCGCGCATGTCGGCGACGCGCGGACCGGGCCCGATGGGCACCGCGGCGCCGGGCAGCCGGACCGGCCCGCCGTCGGGGGCGCCGACCGGAGCGGGCACCGCCGGGACGTGCGCGGGCGGCGCCGGCACCACGGGGTCGTGTGCGGGCGGCGGCGGCAGCGGGGCGCGTGGACGGGGGCGCGGGCGCCGGACGGGCCGTGACCGCGGCCGCCTAGCCGTGGTGGCGGGCTTGACGGCGGGGCGGCCGTTGCGGCGTCCCTCGATCAGGCCCACGGCCCGTTCGGGCAGCCACGCCGACGCCGTACCGCTGTCGTCGGAGCCGGAGCCGAAGAGGTGCGGGGCGAGCTGGGCCTGGAGGTCGGCGGGGTTGGGGCGGCCGGTGGCCTCCATCTGCATGCAGGACTCGATGAGCGGGCGCAGCTCGTCCGGCAGGCCCTCCAGGTCGGGGCCCTCGCGCAGCAGCATGAAGACCGTCTCGACCGGGTTGGCGCCGTGGAAGGGTGGGTGTCCGGTGGCGGCGAAGACCAGCATCGAGCCGAGCGAGAACACGTCGCTGGCGCCGGTGACGCTGCGGGAGTCCTTCGCCTGCTCCGGGGACATGTAGGCGGGGGTGCCGACGGCGACGTTCGTCATGGTCAGACGGGTGTTCGAGACGCCGGACGCGATGCCGAAGTCGATCACGCGGGGGCCGTCCTCGACGACGAGGACGTTGGAGGGCTTCAGGTCGCGGTGGACCAGGCCCGCGCCGTGGATCGACTGGAGCGCCTCCGCGACGCCCGCGGCCAGCCAGCGCACCGCCTGGGCCGGCATCGGCCCGCACTCGTTCACTATCTCCTCGAGGGAGGGTGCGGGTACGTAGGCCGTGGCCAGCCACGGCACCGCGGCGCGCGGGTCGGCGTCGACCACGGCCGCCGTGTAGAAGCCCGAGACCGCGCGGGCCGCCTCCACCTCGCGGGTGAAGCGGACGCGGAACAGCTGGTCCTCCGCCAGTTCCGTGCGCACCGTCTTGATCGCCACGCGCCGCCCGGACGCCGAGCGCGCGAGATAGACCAGCCCCATGCCGCCGGCGCCGAGCCGCCCCAGCACCTCGAACGGCCCGATCCGCCGCGGATCGTGCTGCGTCAGCTGATCCACCACTTGCCTGCCACCTCCCCGTACGGGCCGCGCCACCCACTTATGCACGCGACCGAAGTGCAGCGTCTCACCACCGCACCTCCGTGGCGCCACGCACCCCGATTCTTCCTGCCCGAGGCGCTGGTGGCGAACCTGGCGACAATCGGGGTGTCTTGCCTGATTCCGGGCAAAGAACCCTCGCGCGACCGTTCCCGGCCCCCTTCGACACCATGGCCGCCGGATCAGCGTCGCAGCAGCGCGAACGACGCCCCCTGGTCGTCCGAGACCACGGCCACCCGCCCGTACGACGTCCCGAAGGGCGGCACCCGCACCCGCCCGCCGAGCCGGACCACCGTCGCGAGCCCGGCGTCCACGTCCTCGACCAGGAAGTGGACGAGGAAGTGCGGCGGCATCTCGGCGGGGAAGACGTCGGAGACCCGGGCCCGGCCGAAGTCGGGGGACGCGTCCGGGCCGAAGAGCGCCTCGTGGAACAGGTCGCCGTAGAAGGCGTTGGCGGCCTCCGTGTCCCGGGTGTACAGCTCGGCCCAGGCGAACGTGCCGGGCTCGCGCCGGCGCCCGAAGCCGGTACGGCGGTCCGGCTGCCAGAGCCCGAAGACCGCACCGTCGGGGTCGGCGGCGAGGGCGGTGGTGCCCAGGTCGCCGAGCGGGTGGGGCGGGGTGACGACCTGACCGCCGCCCGCCCTGATCCGCGCGGTGAGGGCGGCGGCGTCCGGGGTGTGGAAGTACACGGACCACACGGTGGGCATCCGGCCGTCCGTCTTGCGGACCAGCGCGGCGACCGGCTCCCCGTCCAGGCACGCCCGTACGGACTCCCCCGCCGCCCGGTAGGGGCTCTCCCCGGCCTCCCCCGCTTCCTCCTGGAAGGTCCAGCCGAACAGCTCGCCGTAGAAACGCCTGCCCGCCTCCACGTCGGAGAGCTGGGCGTCCACCCAGCAGGGGACGCCCTCCCGCCTCTTCTCGAATGCCCCGCTTTCGGCCATGCCGTCAAAGTAACCGCGTCACCCGCACCGCGCAGACCAGGCACACCAGTCACTTTCCCGTCCCGCACCCCATTTGCAGTCGGCCGAATCGCGCTCGGATCACCCGTCGGTAAGCTGACGGCATGACAGGACAAGTGCGTACCGTCGACGGCCGCGTGGCCGGTCGGCGTGGGCAGGCGACCAGGCAGAAACTGCTCGACTGCCTCAGCGAAATGCTCAGCTCCTCCCCCTATCGCGATGTCAAAGTCATCGATGTCGCCCGCAAGGCGGGCACGTCGCCCGCGACCTTCTACCAGTACTTCCCGGACGTCGAGGGCGCCGTACTGGAGATCGCCGAGCGCATGGCCGCCGAGAGTTCCTCGCTGGCCGAGCTGACGGCGGGCCGCTCGTGGGTCGGCAAGGCCGGCTGGCAGACGGCACAGGAACTCGTCGACGGATTCCTGGAGTTCTGGCGGAAGAACGACGCCATTCTGCGCGTGGTGGATCTCGGCGCGGCGGAGGGCGACAAGCGATTCGCCAAAATCCGCATGAAGATCCTCAACTCGGTGAATTCACCCCTCACGGATTCCGTCGCCGATCTCCAGGCAAAGGGCAAGGTCGACAAGGACGTGAACCCCGCGGCGATCGCCGGGTCACTGGTCGTCATGCTCGCGGCCGCCGCCTCGCATCAGAAGGGCTTCTCCTCGTGGGGCGTGAAACAGGCTGAACTCAAGCCCCATCTCGCCCTGTTGACGTATCTCGGCATCACCGGAAAGAAGCCCGTCAAGTAGTCCATCGCGCGGCAGCCTGTCATCTCCGCCGCGCCGCGTCGCCGCCCGTCGCACCTCCGTATCTTCTTGCCTCCGCAGCTCCGCATCTCCGCAGCTGCGCATCTCCGCACCTCCAGCCTTTCGCCCCCGTCGGCCGACCGCTCGAACTCGGCGACCGTGCCCCGGCCCCGCGGCCGCGCCGGCACGACGTCCAGCGCCTCGAAGTTCAGCACCGTGACGGCTCCGGCCGGGGAACAGCCGCCCGCCCGGCCGACGTTGTGTCCGGCATCCGTACCCGCACGCACCCGCACCCGCATCCGCCGGAGGAGACCGCCGTGGCCCTGACCCGCGAAGAGCGTGAGACGTTCCTGGCCGAACCGCACGTCGCCGCACTCGCGGTCGACGCGGGCGCGGGCCGCGCCCCGCTGACCGTGCCGATCTGGTACCAGTACGCGCCCGGCGGCGAGGTGTGGATCATGACGGGCCTCGACAGCCGCAAGAACCGGCTGATCAGCAAGGCGGGCCGGTTCTCGCTGATGGTCGACCGGCTGGAGCCCACCATCCGCTACGTGTCGGTGGAGGGGCCGGTCGTCGAGACCGTCAGCGCGACCGAGGAGCACCTGCGGGAGATGTCCGCGCGCTACCTCCCGGCGGAGAAGGTCGACGGCTACGTCGCCTTCGCCTCGGCCAACCACGGTGAGCAGGTCGTCGTCCGGATGCGTCCCGAACGCTGGGTCTCCTCCGACCTCGGCTCCGTGTGAGACCCGGGCGGACCCGAGCAGGCATGGAAACCGATCTGCACGAGCTGCTGAGGTCGCTGCGGGTGTGGGACCCCGCGGTCACCGAACTGCCGCCCCTCGACCCGGCCGGCGCGCCCGGCGACCCGCTGGAGCTGTTCACCCGCTGGTTCGCCGAGGCGGTCGCGGCCGGTGAACGCGAGCCGCACACGGTGTCGCTGGCGACGGCGGACGCCGAGGGCCTGCCGGACGCGCGCATCGTGATGCTGCACGGCGCGGACGCGGACGGCTGGGCCTTCGCCACCCACGCCGACAGCCGCAAGGGCCGCCACCTCGCCGCCCGCCCGTACGCCGCGCTCGTCTTCTACTGGCCGGTGCTGGGCCGCCAGGTGCGGCTGCGCGGACCGGTCGCCGTCGCCCCGGCCGACCAGGCACGGGCCGACCTGCACGCGCGGTCGACGGGCGCCCTGGCCGCCGCGCTCACCGGGCGGCAGAGCGCCGAGCTGGACTCGCCGGAGGAACTGGCCCGTGCCTCGCAGGCGGCCTGGGAGCGGGCCGAGCGGGAACCGGACGCCCCGGTCCCGTCCTGGACCCTGTACCGGCTGCGCCCCGCCGAGGTGGAGTTCTTCCAGGGCGAGGCCCGCCGGCGCCACGTCCGGCTGGCCTACCGGCGGACGGAAGAGCAGGAGGGCTGGGACCGGCGTCTGCTGTGGCCGTGAACCGCGCTCACCGCGCGCCGGGCGGCGTCGGCTCCTCGTCCGTCGCCAGCCGGGCGTGCAGGTGCACGTCCCGGAACGCGTCGTGCCGGCCGGCCTCGAACATCGCCTCGCGCAGGGTCCCCTCGGCGACGTAGCCACTCCGTTCGGCGACCCGGCAGGAGGCGTCGTGGCCGACGGCGTGGCCCAGTTCGAGGCGGTGCAGACCGAGTTCGGCGTAGGCCCAGCGGGAGGCGAGGAGCAGGGCGCGGGTGGCGACGCCCCGGCCCCGGGCCTCGGGGAGCACCCAGTAGCCGACCCGGGCCACCTTCATCGGCCGGCTGATCTCGTTGAACCCGATGTGCCCCAGCGTCGTACCGCTCTTCTCGTCCGTGATCCGGAACGACGCCGACCTGCCGTCCGCCGCGTCCCGCGCCCGCCCGCGCAGCGACTCGCGGGCCCCGGCGAGGTCGGTCCACAGCTTGAGCGTGGTGTTCCAGCGCTGGAACTCGGGGTCCAGGCAGCCCCGCAGCCATGTGTGGGCGTCGTCGTCCGAGCCGGCGTCCCAGGCGCGCAGGCGCAGGCCGTGTCCGCGCGGTTCGGCGCGGGAGAGGGAGGGATCGAGGGTGTACATCGGTGTGTGGGCCATCCACCCATTCAAGCCGACCCGTCCCGGTCGTGACCGATCCGCAACCGATTCCGGTCTTGACCGAGACCCATCAAGCGAGGGCGCGATTACGCTCGCCGCATGGCCGACTCCACAGCGTCCGCTGAACCGCAGCGGCCCGCCCACCCCGCGGGCCGACCCGTGTACGTCATAGGCGCCGGTCCCGGCGGTCTCGCCGTCGCCCACGCGCTGCGCGCCCGCGGATTGCGGGCCGTGGTCCTGGAGCGGGCCGACCACGTCGGCTCGTCCTGGCGCCGCCACTACGACCGGCTGCGGCTGCACACCACCCGCCGCCTGTCGGCGCTGCCCGGCCTGCCGATCCCGCGCCGCTTCGGACGGTGGGTGGCCCGGGACGACGTGGTGCGGTACCTGGAGAAGTACGCCGAGTACCACCAGCTGGAGATCGTCACCGGCGTCGAGGTCTTCCGCGTCGAGCGCGCGCCCGACGGGACCGGCTGGCTGCTGCACGCCGCCGGGGGCCGGGAGCTGACCGGCGCCGCGGTGGTGGTCGCCACCGGCTACAACCACACCCCGCGCGTGCCGGACTGGCCCGGCCGGGACACGTACACCGGCGAGTTCCGGCACGCCGCCGAGTACCGGGCCCCGGCCCCGTACGCCGGCCGGGACGTCCTGGTGGTCGGGGTGGGCAACACCGGCGCCGAGATCGCGGTGGACCTGGTGGAGGGCGGGGCCGCCCGGGTCCGGCTCGCGGTGCGCACGGCGCCGCACATCGTCCGGCGCTCGACCGCCGGGTGGGCCGCCCAGTACACCGGCGTGCTGTGCCGGCGGCTGCCGGTCGCGCTGGTGGACCGGCTGGCCCGGCCGCTCGCCCGGATCAGCGTGCCCGACCTGTCGGCGCAGGGGCTGCCGCGTCCCGACACCGGGCTCTACAGCCGGGTGGCCGAGGGTGCCATCCCGGTGCAGGACGTGGGCCTGGTCGACGCGGTGCGCTCCGGCCGGGTGGAGGTCGTCGCCGCGATGGACGGCTTCGAGGACGGCAAGGTGCTGCTCGCCGACGGCACCCGCATCGCCCCGGACGCGGTGATCGCGGCCACGGGGTACCGGCGGGGCCTGGAGGGGCTGGTCGGGCACCTCGGCGTCCTCGACGGCAGCGGGCGCCCGGTCGTCCACGGCGGCCGCACCCCGGCCACCGCACCCGGCCTGCACTTCACCGGCTTCACCAACCCCATCAGCGGCATGCTCCGCGAGCTGGCCATCGACGCGGAGCGGATCGCCGGGGCGGTCGCGAAGAGGGGGGCGGACGGGGTGTCGCGGCTGCCGGGCTGATCCTGGGCGAGGATCAGCAGATCACCGGCGTCCGGGTCGCCGAACAGCGCGAACAGCTCGGGCGACCGCGCGCTCCCGCTGATCGTCCAGAACGTCTCCTCACCGCAGTCGCCGTCCGGCCGCACCACGACGCCCTCGCGGTCGCCGTACCGGCCGCGGGCCCAGGTGCCGGTACCGCTGCACCTGGTGTAGTCCCGGTACGTTCCGAAGTCGGGCTGGGACGGGACTCGGGTCAGCCCGGCCCGACCGCCCGGAGCCAGCCGCAGTACGGCCCCGTGGTCTCCGCGCCACTCCCCGGCGAGCCGCCCGTCGGAGAGGGCGGGCGGCTCGTACTCGTCGGCCAGGGCCGCCACGGCCAGCCCGCCGACGACGGAGAGGACGAAGCAGGCACCGGCCGAGCGCAACCAGACGCTCCACCCGCCCCACGCTCGCCGGCGCAAGGGGGCGAGGAACAGCACGGGCAGGATCCCGGCACCCGCGAACCAGGGGACCGTGTCCCTCGGCGACCAGCCCCACACCAGGTGCCCCAACGCGGCCCAACCCGCGCCGACCAGCGCGGAAGCGACCACGTGCCGGACCCACTCGGGCCCGCTCCGGCGCGGGAGAAGGCGGGACAGAGTCGCGGCGGGCATGATCTGCGCACTGGAGTGCACGACCCCGAGAAGCGGCAGGATCAGCGGGAGGCAGAGGACGCCGAAAGCGCCCCCGCCCCGGTTGTAGTCGTCCTGCCCCGCCCCCACGAAGAGCCACCACGCCAGCCACACCAGCGGCAGCTGCGTCGCGCACAGTGCCGCCGCCACGTTCCACTCGTCGTTCGACCACGGCAGGGGTCTGCCCCTGGCCGCCCCCGGCTCTGTCCCCCACCCCATGCCCGGGAGCTTACGACTTGCTCATGACAGCGCGGCCACCGGAACCGGCCGCCGCCGGATCACCAGCGCCATCAGCGCCGCCGCCGCGCACAGGGCGCCGGAGGCGATCCAGACCACGTCGTAGGAGCCGAAGCTGTCGCGGGCCACGCCGCCGAGGAAGGCGACCAGGGCGGCGCCCACCTGGTGGGAGGCCAGCACCCAGCCGAAGACGATCGCGCTGTCCTCGCCGTAGTGCTCGCGGCACAGGGCGAGGGTGGGCGGGACGGTGGCGACCCAGTCGAGGCCGTAGAAGACGATGAAGAAGATCATCGGCGGGTGGACGCTCGGCGCGAGCAGCATGGGGAGGAAGAGCAGGGAGACGCCGCGCAGGGCGTAGTACACGGCGAGCAGGCGGCGCGGCTCGAAGCGGTCGGTGAACCAGCCGGAGGCGATGGTGCCGACCACGTCGAACACGCCGATGACGGCGAGCAGCGAGGCGGCGGCGGTGATCGGCATGCCGTGGTCGTGGGCGGCGGGCACGAAGTGGGTCTGGATCAGGCCGTTGGTGGAGGCGCCGCAGATCGCGAAGGTGCCGGCCAGCAGCCAGAACGGGCCGGTGCGCACGGCGGCGAACAGGACCGTCACGGCGCGGCGGGCGGCGCCGGGCACGGGGGCGGGCTTGGGCACGAACTCCTGGGCGCCGTACGGCTTCTGGCCGACGTCGGCCGGGTGGTCGTGCAGCAGGAGCCAGACGAAGGGGACGACGGCCAGGGCGGCGAGGGCGACGGTGACGGCCGCCGGGCGCCAGTCGTACGTCTCGACGATCCAGGACAGCAGCGGCAGGAAGATCAGCTGCCCGGAGGCGGAGGCCGCGGTGAGGACGCCGGTGACCAGGCCGCGCCGTTCGGTGAACCAGCGGTTGGTGACGGTGGCGGCGAAGGCCAGGGCCATCGAGCCGGAGCCGAGGCCGACCAGCAGGCCCCAGCACAGGATGAGCTGCCAGGCGGAGTCCATCCACACGGTCAGGCCCGAGCCGAGCGCGATCACCATCAGGGCGACGGCGACCACCCGCCGGATGCCGAAGCGGTCCATCAGCGCGGCGGCGAACGGCGCGGTCAGCCCGTAGAGCGCGAGGTTGACCGAGACGGCGGCCCCGATCGTGCCGCGCGACCAGCCGAACTCCTGGTGGAGCGGGTCGATGAGGATGCCGGGCAGGGAGCGGAAGGCGGCCGCCCCGATGATCGTCACGAAGGTGACGGCGGCGACCCACCAGGCGCGGTGCGCCCGGGTGCGGCGGCCCGGTCGTTCGGGCTCCGGCTGTGCCTCGGAAGCGGCTGCGGCGGCAGCGTCGGTTGTCTGGGTCACGTCATTGAGTCTCGACAGCGAGCCCCGCGCGGGCGAGTGGCCCGAAGGACACCATTCGCTAGGATCGGGCCATAGGATCGGGTCATGGCCCCTGAGACCCGCAGCGCCCCCGACCGCCCGCACCGTGTCGTCGTCCTCGCGCTCGACGGCCTGCTCCCCTTCGAGCTGGGCATCGCGTCGCGCATCTTCGGCCTCGCCCGGGACGAGCACAGGCGCCCGCTGTACGAGGTCGTCACCTGCTCGGTCCGGCCGCCGGGCCCGGTCGCCACGGACGCCGACTTCGACATCCTGGTCGGGCACGGCCCCGAGGCCCTGGCCACCGCGGACACGGTCGTCGTCCCCGCCTCCTACGAGCTGGGCCCGGTCTACGAGGAGGGCGTGCTGACCGGGGAGCTGAGCGCCGCGCTGGCCCACGTGCGGCCCGGCACCCGGCTGGTCGCGATCTGCACGGGCGGGTTCGTGCTGGCCGCGGCGGGGTATCTGGACGGCCGCCCGGCGACCACCCACTGGGCCTCGGCCGAGCTCTTCCAGCGGCTGTTCCCTCAGGTGCGGGTGGACGCCGACGTGCTGTTCGTCGACGACGGCGACGTGCTCACCTCGGCCGGGGTCGCGGCCGGGATCGACCTGTGCGTGCACATCGTGCGCCGGGACCACGGCACCGCCGTGGCCAACGAGGTGGCCCGCCGCACCGTCGTACCGCCGCACCGGGACGGCGGGCAGGCCCAGTACATCGAGCGGCCGGTGCCCGATCCGCAGCAGTCGTCCACGACGGCGGCCCGTGCCTGGGCGCTCGGCCGCCTGCACGAGCCGATCCAGCTGCGGGACATGGCCGCCCAGGAGTCGATGTCGGTACGCACCTTCACCCGCCGCTTCCGCGAGGAGGTCGGGGTCAGTCCGGGCCAGTGGCTCACCCGGCAGCGCGTCGAACGGGCCCGGCACCTGCTGGAGTCCACCGCACTTTCGGTCGACCAGGTCGCCCAGGACGCCGGTTTCGGCACGGCGCAGTCGATGCGGCAGCATCTGCAGGCGGCGCTCGGGGTCACGCCGACCGGGTACCGGCGGACTTTCCGCGCGGAGTTGTCCACAGCCTGTGGAGAATGAGCGGGACCCGTCCCGGACCCGTCCCGGACTCGTCGGCCGGCGGCGCGGCGTTGTCCGCCCCGAGCACGGCATCGCGCGCCGCCGCCGACTCCGGCGCTCCCGCCCGGCTCCCGTCGCCCCCGAGGGAACCGCCGCCGACACGACCCACGCTCGTCGAGGGCCCCGTCACCGGGCCCTCGTCGTCCCCTCGCGGCGAATCGTCGCTACAAGCGTGAGGAAACGGTCACGATCCGTCAACCGGCAGGGGAGTTCTCCTCATGTGTGTCCGGCTTCGCCGGGACGCGCACGGAAGCACACCCCGGCGCACGGCCGTCACACCACCTCGTACGCGAATCCCTCGTACGCCACCGCGCCGCCGCCGCTCCCGCAGACGGGCGGGGCCTCCTCGCCCGCGGCGCGCCGGTCCAGTTCGCACCAGATGCGCTTGCCGGTGCCCTCCCGGCTCCAGCCCCAGCGGTCGGCCAGGCCGTCGACGAGGGCGAGGCCCCGGCCGCCGGTCGACTCGCCGCCCGCGCAACGGGGCACGGGGGCCCGGTCGCTGGCGTCGTCCACCTCCAGGCGGACGGTCGCCTCCTGGGTCTCCTCGGTCACCGCGCCCGGCAGCACCAGCCGCAGCACCGCCGAACGCCCGGTGTGCACCACGGCGTTGGTGACGAGTTCGGAGACGAGCAGAACCAGCGTCTCGGCGAGTGGTTCGTCGGCCCGTATCCCCGATCCGGCGAGCCGGGAACGCGCCCAACGCCGGGCACGCCCCACTTCCGAGGGGTCTGGACGGACCTCCAGCTGCACTTGAAGCACCTGCACCGCTCACACCATCCGAACCGGCGGACACAAAGGCTCGCGCCTCATGAGGGCCACGATCGTAGCCATTTCCAGCATGGCCAGAACAACGGCCGGGGCAGGGATCACGGAACGTGAATCCCTTGTGGGACAGCATGGTTGACGGACAGTCACGTCAACAAGCGCTTCGGGCATATTCCAGCGCGAAGGAGTACGCGTGCGGCATACTGTGCGACGCGCATTCCGGGGAGTCGAACAGGCGGCGGCCGACGGCCGTTCCGCCCTGCGGGGCAAGGCGCACACCGCCGGTTCCGGAGCCGCCCCAGGGGCAACTCCGGCACGGCTGGCGCTCGGGACCACTCGCATCCCACACAAGGTACCGGAGCGTGGCACCGACTCCGGGCCGTAACGGGCGACCCGGCGGACACAAGCCGGTATCAACGCTCCGTGATGCCGTACCGCCACGATCCGCGACACCCCGGCGGGCGCCGCCGCGGTGTGCGCTGCCGCGGTGTGCGCTGCCGCGGTGCGTGCACTTCGGCGGGCGCTGCTCCGGCAGGCGCTACTCGGGCACCGTGAAGTAGCGGGCGAAGGCGGGGACGATCTCCGTCTCGCCCACCTTGCCGTCGCCGTCCGTGTCGAGCGCGGCGGCGGCCTGCCGGGCGAGGTCCTCGGGCACGCCGAACGCGGTCAGCGCCCGCGCGGTGTCCGCGACGGTGGCCGCCCCGTCACCGTCGGTGTCGGCGACGCCGAGGGCGGCGTGCAGGAAGGGCCGGGCGATCTCGGCGAACCGGTCGGGCTTGTCCCGCAGCCGCTTGACCGCTCCGGTGACGAACTCCTCGCGGGTGATGCGCTGGTCGCCGTCCCGGTCGGCGATGCCGGCCAGGCCCTGCCAGAGCGCCTCGGCACCGCCGTACAGGGCCTGGCCCTTGTCCGAGCGGGCGGCGACGCCGAACTCGGCGAGCAGCGCCTTGGCCGCCCCGCTGAAGTCGGAACGGTCGATGTGGCCGTTGCCGTCCTGGTCGAAGGTGGTGAACCGCGCGGCGATCCTGCGCTCGTACTCGCTGTTGACCATGGCTCTCTCCGGCCGCCTCACGTCGGTGTTCGGGGTACGTCTCGCCCGGAGCGTACGTCGCCGGACGCGGCCGCGGGCCGGACTTGCCGCGATGTCCCGCGCGGCCTACGCGGAAAGGGGCCGCGGCTCGTCCCCGGTCGCCGAGGCGAGGTCGGGGTGGCAGTCGAAGAGCCGGCGCACTCCCAGCGCGCCGAGGACGCGGTTGACGTGGGAGCCGTCGACGGCGCCCTGGGCGGGCAGTATCAGGCGCAGCCTGCCCTGGCAGGAGCGGATGAGCCGCCGGGACGCGATGAGGACGCCGACCCCGCTGGAATCGCAGAACAGGACGTCGGAGAGGTCCAGGACGAGGCTGTGCCGTCCCTCCGCCACCTCGTCGTGCACGCGCTGCCGCAGCACCGGTGACGTCACCAGGTCCAGTTCGCCCGACACCTGGAGCACGGCCCACTGGCCCCGCTCGCCGCCGGTCACGTTGAACGTCACCACCATGCCCTTCCTCAGTCGGAACGTCTGGAACCTTCGGGATTCACCCGAAACGGAAGCCGTGCCTACGCTTCTTGGCGGCGCGCCTGCCCACCGGCCGTTCCCGCAAACGCCGCGGCGGAAACGGGGGCCGGTCGAAAGTGGCTCGTTTCAGACGCTTTCGATCCTGTTCGATCGAAATCGGTCGCACGATAGAGGGTAGTCGAGGCGCATATCACCTCCGGGCGTCCGGGGGCGCACATTGGAACAAAGGGGCGTGCGCTGTCGGGCGTGCCGACTACATTCGGGGCGAGGGTGGGCGCAGGCTGGGACCGAGGAGGGGGTGGAGGGACCGCATGGCGAAGAGAGACGTGCCGCCGCGCTGGGACCGCAAGATGCAGCAGCGGCTCGCGCGCGGGGAGGCCGCCGCCCTGGGCGAGCTGTACGACCGGTTCGCCTCGCTGGTGCACGGTCTGGCGCACCGCGTGCTCGACGACGAGCGGGCCGCCGACCACATCACGCGCGACGTCTTCGCGCACGTCTGGGAGCACCCCGACGCCTACGACCCCCGGCAGGGCCCGCTGCGCACCTGGATCGCCACCCTCACCCACCGGTTCGCGGTCCAGCGGCTGCGCGCCACCGAGACCGCGGCCCTCGTCCGGGGCGGTTCGGGCACCGCGGAGGAGCTGGAGACCAAGGTGCGGCACGCCTCGGTCGCCGCCCGGGCCGACTACATCGTCCAGTCCATGCCGGCTCCCCTGCGCGCCGCGCTGGAGCTGGCCTATTTCCAGCGCCGCGACTACCGCCAGACCGCCGCCGACCTCGGCGTCACGGAGGACGAGGCCCGCCGCCGCCTCCGCCTGGGCCTACAGCTCCTGTCCACCGCCCGCGACGCCGGCACCGCCCAGCACCCACCGGGGGCTCCGCCCGGGTACGGGGGTGCGGCATGAAGGCGTACGACGAGAACGGTGAGAACGGCCACAACGACGAGACCGGCGAGAGCGACGACGGGGGCCCCGGCACCGGGGCGCGCATACCGCTGCCCCGCGCCTCCGTCGAGGACGACGGGCGGGCACTGCCCGAGGCGGCGCCGGTCGCGCTGGAGCACCAGGTGCTGACGTCGCTGCTCGGCGCGTGGGCGCTGGCGGCCTGCTCGGCACCGGAGGCGGCGGCCGTCGAGGAGCACCTCGGGGAGTGCGACAGCTGTGCCGACGAGGCGCTGCGCCTGCGCGAGGCCGTCACGCTGCTCCAGCGGCCGGAGAGCCTCGACCTGGACCCCGCTCTGCGCACCCGGGTCCTGGAGGGCTGCCTGGAGCGGCGTCCGCCCCGCATCCCGGTGCCCGACTGGGCCGCCTCCTACGACGCCGAGACCGCGCGCCTCGACGCGCTGCTCCAGGACTTCGGGGACGCCGAGTGGCACGCCCCGGTCCGGCTGCGCTGGTTCGAGGACGACGGCGCCGCGAGCCGCCGCACGACCGTCGCCGGGGTCATCGCGCACCTGCTGTCGGTCGACGGCACGGTCGCCGTCGGCCTGGGCCTCGACGACCCGCTGGGTGACATCACCGCGCCCAGCCGCGCGCCGGCCGCGCGCACGGAGGCGTACTGGCGGGCCTCGCACTACCCGCCCACCCGCGCGGTGCGGGCGCCGTGGCGCGAGCAGAGCCACAGCATCGTCCGGACGGTGGCGTTCACCGGTGACGCGGGCGGCATGCCGGTCTCGTACGGCGACTTCGAGCTGCCGTTGCGGGACGCGATGCTGGACCGGGCGTTCGAGTGCTGGGTGCACGCGGAGGACATCGCCGAGGCGGTGGACTATCCGTACGCACCGCCGTCCGCGCGCCATCTCAACGGCATGATCGACCTCGCCGCCCGGATGCTGCCGGGCGTCCTCGCGGCCCGTCGCCGGGCCGGTCTGGCCACGCCCGGTGGCGGTCCGCACCTGGTCGCCGCGGGTGGGCCGGGGCGCAGCCTGCGGCTGGAGATCGAGGGCTCGGGCGGCGGCGAGTGGCTCATCCCGCTGGACTCCCCCGGCGCGGTGGGCTCCGCCGACCACGAGGTGGCGCATGTCGCCCTGGACGGCGTGGAGTTCTGCCGGCTGGCGGCGGGCCACGTACCTCCGGCCGAGGCGGCGGCGGGTCAGGTCGGGGACCGGGAGGCGATCAGGGACGTCCTGTTCGCGGCGGCCGGTCTGAGCCGGATGTAGCGTCGCCCTCCGGGGGCGCGGCGGGCGCCGTGTGGAGGACCTCGCGGGCCTGGTCCGCGGCCCGGACGATGCTCTCGGAGATGAAGTCGAGGAAGCGGGCGATGTTCTCCAGGCGCTCGGCCGCCGGGGTGCCGGAGCCCAGGACGCCGACGCCCTGGCGTGCGGTCTCGGCCACCAGAAGGGTCCCTCGGGCGCTGGCGACCATGGACTGGTACCAGACGTCGTCGTCGATGACGTAGCGCTCGCGGCGCGACGCGTCGCGTTCCCGGCGGATAAGGCCCTGCTCGTCCAGGAAGGCGACCGCCTTGGAGACGGACGCCGGGCTGACCTGAAGGTGCCGGACGAGTTCGGACGCGGTGAGGCTGCCGGTGTCGCTCACACAGAGGCACGCCATCACCCGGGCCATCATCTTCGGCGTGCCCTGCTGTATGAAGACGGTGGTCAGCGTCTCCTCGTACTCGCGCACGGCCTCGGCGTCCCGCCCGTGGGCGGGCGGGAGCGCCTGCGGCCCCCGGGGAGCCGCCTGCCTGCGCCGGTGGGCGCGGCGCTCGGTGGCCCGGTGCGCGAGGTCGGCGCGGTACGCGGTGGGACCGCCGTTGCGCATCACCTCGCGCGTGATCGTCGAGGTGGGGCGGTCGAGGCGCCTGGCGATCTCCGCGTAGGCGAGGCCGTCGCCCAACCCCAGCGCGATCTGCTGACGTTCCTGCTGAGTGAGCCTGCCGCCCGGCATCCCTGATCTCCTTCGCGTCCCCTGATGCGCCCGACTATAGCGTTCACTCCCATTCCATTGCAACGACGGATGAACTTACGTTGCATTGCTTCGCAGTCCGTTGCAACGAAATGCAGGCTCTGACCTGCACTACAGCCATTCCATCGCAACGAGTCACTTGAGGCATCCTCGAACGCAACGTAGCGTTTCTCATGTCAGAAAGAACGACGGGCAACGAAAACGGGAGACCACCATGCAGACCTTCGACACCCCCGCCCCGATCTCCGCTCTCCTCGACGTCCCGGCGGGCCGCATCCGGTTCATCGCCGCCGACCGGACCGACACCACGGTCGAGGTCCTGCCCGCGGACGCCTCGAAGGGGCGTGACGTGACGGAGGCCGAGCAGACCAGCGTCGAGTTCGGCGACGGCGTCCTGCGGATCGAGGCCCCGGCGAAGGGCCAGTTCATGGGCGCCTCCGGTGCCGTCGAGGTGACGGTCCGGCTGCCCGCCGGCTCCCGCGTCGAGGCCAGGGCGGCAGCCGCCGAGTTCCGGGGCGTCGGACGGCTCGGCGACGTCGGCTTCGAGGGTGCGCAGGGCCCGGTCAAGCTCGACGAGGCCGCGAGCGTCCGCCTCGCCACCGCCGCCGGTGACATCTCGGTCGGCCGCCTGGACGGCCCCGCCGACATCCGCACCGAGAAGGGCGACATCCGGATCGCCGAGGCCGTGCGCGGCGAGGTCGTGCTGCGCACCGGGTCGGGCGACCTCTCGGTGGGCGCCGCCGCCGGGGTCTCCGCCGCACTGGACGCCGGCACCTCCTACGGCCGCGTCCACAACGCGCTCAGGAACACCGGCGGCGCCCCCGGCCTCACCATCCACGCGACCACCGCCCACGGCGACATCACCGCCCGCAGCCTCTGAGGAGCAGCAGTCATGACCAGCTTGGCCATCACCGCGAACGGACTGCGCAAGTCCTACGGCGACAAGACCGTCCTCGACGGCATCGACCTGGCCGTCCCCGAAGGAACGGTCTTCTCCCTGCTCGGTCCGAACGGCGCCGGGAAGACCACCGCCGTCAAGATCCTCTCCACCCTCGTCACCCCCGACGCCGGCGACATCCGCGTCGGCGGCCACGACCTCGCCACCGCTCCGCAGGCCGTGCGCGGCGCGATCGGGGTCACCGGCCAGTTCTCCGCCGTGGACGGCCTGATCACCGGGGAGGAGAACATGCTCCTCATGGCGGACCTCCACCACCTCCCCCGCCGCGAGGGGAAGCGGGTCGCCGCCGAACTGCTGGAGCGCTTCGACCTCACCGAAGCCGCCGACAAGCCCGCCTCCACCTACTCCGGCGGCATGAAACGCCGCCTGGACATCGCCATGACCCTGGTCGGCGACCCGCGGATCATCTTCCTCGACGAGCCCACCACCGGCCTGGACCCCCGCTCCCGCCACACCATGTGGCAGATCATCCGCGAGCTCGTCACCGGCGGCGTCACCGTCTTCCTCACCACCCAGTACCTGGAGGAGGCCGACGAACTCGCCGACCGCATCGCCGTACTCAACAACGGAAAGATCGCCGCCCAGGGCACCGCCGAGGAACTGAAGCGGCTCGTCCCCGGCGGACACGTCCGGCTCCGCTTCACCGACCCGGACGCCTACCGCGACGCCGCCACCGCCCTGCCCCACAGCACCGGCGACGACGACACCCTCACCCTCCAGATCCCCAGCGACGGCAGCCAACGCGACCTGCGCACCATCCTCGACCGCCTCGACGACACCGGCATCGAGGCCGACGAACTCACCGTCCACACCCCCGACCTCGACGACGTCTTCTTCGCCCTCACCGCCACCGCCACCGTCCCCGCCCAGACCGACGCGATCAAGGAGACCGTCCGATGAGCAACCTCTCCCTCGCCGTGCGCGACTCGTCCACCATGCTGCGCCGCAACCTCCTGCACGCCCGGCGCTACCCCTCCCTCACCCTCAACCTCCTGCTCACCCCGGTCATGCTGCTGCTCCTCTTCGTCTACGTCTTCGGCGACGCGATGAGCGCCGGCATCGGCGGCGGCGACCGCTCCGACTACGTCTCCTACCTCGTGCCGGGCCTGCTCCTGATGACCATCGGGTCCACCACGATCGGCACCGCGGTCTCCGTCTCCAACGACATGACCGAGGGCATCATCGCCCGCTTCCGGACCATGGCCATCCACCGCGGCTCCGTGCTCGTCGGGCACGTGGTCGGCAGCGTGGTGCAGTCGATCCTGAGCGTGGTCCTCGTCGGCGCCGTCGGCGTGGCCATCGGCTTCCGTTCCTTGGACGCCACCGTCCTGGAGTGGCTCGCGGCCTTCGGGCTGCTCCTGCTCTTCACGCTGGCGCTGACCTGGATCGCCGTGGGCATGGGCCTGATCAGCCCGAACGCCGAGGCCGCCAGCAACAACGCGATGCCGCTGATCTTCCTCCCGCTGATCTCCAGCGCCTTCGTCCCCATCGACTCGATGCCGGGCTGGTTCCAGCCGATCGCCGAGTACCAGCCGTTCACGCCCGCCATCGAGACCCTGCGCGGCCTGCTCCTCGGCACCGGGATCGGCCACAACGGCTGGCTCGCCCTCGGCTGGTGCCTCGCCCTCACCGGGCTCGGCTACGTCTGGGCGACCTCGAAGTTCAACAGCGACCCGAAGTGACCGAGGCGACCGTCGATCGCCCGGGGCCGGTGGGACGGGCCCTAGGCGAAGACGACCGTCCGGCGGCCGTTGAGCAGGATCCTCCGCTCCGCGTGCCACTTCACGGCCCGCGCCAGCGCCTGGCACTCCACGTCACGCCCGATCGCCACCAGCTGATCGGGCGTGACGTCGTGTCCGACCCGCTCGACCTCCTGCTCGATGATCGGCCCCTCGTCGAGGTCGGCCGTCACGTAGTGCGCCGTCGCGCCGATCAGCTTCACTCCCCGCGCATGCGCCTGGTGGTACGGCTTCGCGCCCTTGAAGCTCGGCAGGAAGGAGTGGTGGATGTTGATGATCCGGCCGCTGAGCGCCTTGCACAGGTCGTCCGAGAGGACCTGCATGTAGCGGGCCAGCACGACGAGTTCGACGTTCTCCTCGCGCACGATCTCCAGGACCCGGGCCTCGGCCTCCGGCTTGGTGTCCTTCGTCACGGGGATGTGGTGGAAGGGGATGTCGTAGGACCCCACCAGCTCCGCGAAGTCGGTGTGGTTGGACACCACCGCCGCGATCTCCACGGGCAGCGCGCCGATCCGGGCGCGGAAGAGCAGGTCGTTCAGGCAGTGCCCGAACCTGCTCACCATGAGCACGATGCGCATCTTCGCGTCGGCCCGGTTGATCTGCCAGTCCATGTGGAAGGCGTCGCCGATCGCGGCGAAGCTGGCGCGCAGCTTGTCCACGGTCACCGGCTCGCCGGCCGAGAAGTGGACCCGCATGAAGAACAGACCCGTGTCGTGGTCCCCGAACTGCTGACTGTCCTCGATGTTGCAGCCGGTCATGAACAGGTAGCTCGAGACGGCGTGCACGATGCCCTGCTTGTCGGGGCAGGACAGGGTGAGGACGTACTGGTCGGCCGGGGCGTCGGCCGAGGGGACGGCGGCGGAGGACTGCGCGTTCATGCAGCACAGGGTCCCATATCCGGCCTCCCCGACCGCGTGCCGTCCCGTCAGGCGGACCGGGTGAGGATCTGCAGCACCTCGAGCGTGCGCGGCTCGGCCTCCGGGTCCTCGCCGTCGCTGGTGGCCAGTCGTACGTGCGCGTCGCGCGCCGCCCGCACCGCCTCCGGCCAGTCCGCGTGCTCCAGGTACGCGGTCACCGGCGCGTCCGGCCCGACCTGGTGCATGATCCGCAGGACCCGCAGCACGGCGGTGTCGACCAGCGCCGCCTCCTGAGAGTCGCGGAAGACCGTGCCCACGTACTTCTCGGCCGACCAGTGGTCCAGCCAGGTGTCCTCCACCAGGCGGTACACGGCGTCGGTGACGTCCCCGTAGCCCTCGACGCCGGCCAGCCAGACGTCCTGCTGGAAGGCGGGGGCGGAGAGCATGTGCAGCGCGGAGCGCACCTGACTGCGCCAGCGCCACCACGGCATGTCGTTGAGTGGCATGCCGCCCATGGTGGTGGAGCGACGGCCGCGACGGGAAGAGTTCTCCGAACCTTGCACGGTCATCGATCCTACGTTCCTCTTCCCCGCGCCCCGCCGGCCCCCGCAATTCACCTCCGCGTCACCACGCGTTGACCGCAGGTCACTCCCCGGTTGGCCGGGTGACGGAATCGTGCGGGGACATGACCGGCAGGCGACCCACCCGCAGCACTCCCCCCGGCGGCCCCCGCGGCCGCTCCCGGGCCTCCCGCACCGGCGTCCTGTCCGCGGGCGCGCTGGTGGCGTGCGCGTCACTCGCCGTCGGCTGCGGGGTCGTCCCCGGTGCCACGGGGGGCTCCGGGGACGACCCGATCACCGTCATGACCTGGGCGCCGCAGGACACCGGCGCGACCAACAAGCCGGGCATGCCCGCGCTCGCCAGGGCCTACGCCCGCTCGATCAACGCCCAGGGCGGCCTCGCGGGCCGCAAGCTCAACGTCCTGACCTGCAACGACCACAACGACAGCGTGGCCGCCGCGAAGTGCGCCCGCCGTGCCGTCAAGGAGAACGCGGTCGCCGTGGTGGGCTCCTACAGCCAGTACGCCGACTCGTTCTTCCCCGTCCTCGAGGGCGCCCGCATCCCGTACATCGGCGGGTACGGCCTCACCAACACGGAGTTCACCAGTCCGCTGTCGTACCCCGTCAACGGGGGCCAGCCGGCGCTGCTCGCGGGGCTCGGCAGCGCGCTCGCCGACTCCTGCGGGCCGGTGACGCTGGTCCGCCCCGACACGATCGCGGGCGACCAGTTGCCCGCGCTGCTGGACTCGGGGCTGGCCTCCGGCGGACACGAGCGGTCCCACGACCAGCGGGCTGCCGAGGACGCCACCGCGTACGACGACCAGGCCGGGCGGGCGCTGGCGCGCGACGGCGGCGACCCCGCGGAGCCGGGGTGCGTGGTGCCCGTCCTCGGGGACCGCACCGGCACCTTCATGGACTCCTTCCGGCGGGCCCGCGGGGACCGGCCCGACGTCCGGACGGCGACCGTGCTCGGCAGCGTGGACCAGACGACGATCAACGCGAGCGGCGGCGCGTCCGGGCCCTACGAAGGGGCGTACGTCACCGGCTGGTACCCCGCGGTGAGCGACCCGGCCTGGGACGGTCTGAAGCGGCTGGTCAAGGAGCAGGCGTTCGGGGACAACGACGTCGATCCGGCCGACGCCGGGGTGCAGACGACCTGGATCGCGTACACCGTGCTCAAGCAGGTCGTCGAGTCGCTGGGCGACGGCGAGGTGAGCGCCGACACCGTCCGGCGGGCCCTCGACGACGGCCCGGAGGTCGGCACGGGCGGTCTCACGCCCGGCCTCCGGTGGACGTTCGCCGACAAGCTGGCCTCGGTCGGCTTCCCCCGCCTGGTCAACGCCGACGTCACCCTCCAGGTCGTACGGGAGGGCCGCCTGGTCTCGGCCCGCGACGGCGCCGTGGACACCACCCGCACCCTGCAGAACGCGGACGTGGCCTGAGGGCGGGCCCGGGACCCGGGGACCCGGGACCCGGGATTCGTCCGTCGGGACGGCCCCCGGGCGGGCCGGCTCACAGCTGGGTGGGCTGCCGTTCGGTCAGGCCGTACTTCTTGGCGATGGCGTTCCAGAGCGCCGCGGCCTTGGCCTTCTCCTTGGTGGCCGTGCCGCTCGCCCGGGTGGCCGCCGTGGGCTGGGTGGCGGCCTTGCCCTTCTTGCAGCCCTTCTTGCCGGCCGTCCGGTCGGCCCAGGCCGCGTAGTGGTTGTCGGCCGACGCGGAGGCCTGCCACGCCTTGGTGAGCGCGGTGGTCAGCTCGGTGTGCTGGGGCAGCTTGTCCACCGACAGCTTGGACAGGCTGTCGACCAGCCCGCTGCGCTGCTTGGCGGCGTCGCGCAGGTCCTTGGCCGCCTGGGGGAGCTTGTCGCAGGTCTTCACGTCGCCCACGGCGTTGATCACCGTGGTGCGTCCGGTGCCGCTCTCGGCGAGCAGCTTGTCCAGCTCGACGGCCTGCTGCCGGACCGGATCGACCGTCGGGGAGGCCTCGGCGGACGCGGACTGGGAGGCGGGGGCCGTGGCGGACACCGTCTGGTTGCCGCCCTTGTCCTCGTCCTCTCCCCCGCCGGCCATCATCGCTCCGGCGCCGACCCCGACGACGGCGATGCCCACGCCGACGGCCGCGAGGATCGGCAGGCGCGAGCCGGTACGCCCGCCGCGGCCGCCCCGGCCGCCGCCGTCGTCGGCCCCGCGCCGCCTGCCACCGCCGCCGCCCGGACCCTGCGGGGCGTACCCGGGCTGGTCGCCGGGGTACTGCGCCTGGGGCGCGTCGAAGCGGGGCATCTGCTGGGTGGCCGAGGCCGGGCCGTCGGCGCCGGGGGCGCCGCGGAAGAGGTTGTCGAACTCGGCGGGCGGCTGACGGCCCTCGTCGGGGCCGGGCCCGGCCCCGAACGGGGCACCGGCGGGGCCGCCGGGCACGGGCGCGATGAACTGCGTGGCCTCGGCGTCCGGATGGGCCGCGGGTGCGGCGGGCGCGGGCTGCGCGGGGTACTGCGGTGCCTGGCCGAGGTACTGCGTCGACTCGGCGGCGTGCGGCTGCGCGGGTCTCTCCGGCGGCAGCGCACCCGGTCCCGCGGCCGCGATGGGCGGTATGTACTGGGTGGCCCCCTCGTCGGCGGAGGACACGACCGGCGGTATGTACTGCGTGGCGCCCTCGTCGGCGGGCGGCAGCGGCGCGACACCCGCGCCCTGCTGCGGGTACTGCTGGTACGGCTGCTGATGCTGCTGCTGGTACTGCTGCCCGTACGGCGGCTGCCCGCCGTAGGACTCGTCGCCCGGCGGCGTCCCGTACGACGGGGGGCGCGCGCCTTCCGGCGGCAGCGGGCCGGGCCCGGCCTGCGGCGGCAGCGCGCCGGGAGCCGGTGACTGTGCGCCCTGCGCGGGCGGCCAGGCCTGCGGTGCGGGCTGCTGCGGGGTCTCCGGAGCGCCCCAGGGCTGAGCACCGGGCGGCGTGGGCCAGCCCTGGCCGGGGGGCGGGCTCTGCTGCTGCTCGGGGCCCCAGGGCCGGTCCCAGGCCTGGCCACCGGGCGGCGCCGAGGCGGGTGCCGGGCCACCGCCCTGGGGGCCGGCGGGAGCGCCGGTCAGACCGGGCAGCAAGGGCTCGCCACCGTCCGAGGGCAGCACGATGCCTTCGTGCGCTTGCCGCGCCGAGGGCTCCTCGCCCTGTCCACTCTGCGTCACCGGGACTCCTACGAATGGGGGACCTTCGGAATCGTCGGCTCACGCTACCGGGTCCCCCGAGCCCACTGCCACGCCGCCCGGGGCGTCAACTCCTTCCCTGTGACAGCAGTAACAAAACCGGGCGGCGGCGCGCTGTTGATGTTCCTTTCCGCTCACCGCGGCGATGTTTCACGCGTGTTCACTCACTCCGCGCCCCGTCCGCTCATGCGGCGGCCTGCAGATCGAGCCGGGCGCCGAACTCCCTGACCACCGCTTCTTCCCGGTACGGCTCGAGCCGGGCCTGGAAGTCGTCCAGGTACTCGGCGCCCCGGTTCGAGCGCAGGGTCTCCAGGAGTTCCACCGCCTTCGTCGCCGTGTTGCAGGCCTGTTCGATCTCCCGCTGCTGCACCTGCGCCGTGGCCAACAGCACATGGCCGATGGCCCGCCTGCGCGCCCGCGTCTCGGGGTGCCCGTCCAGGGACTGCCGTGCGTAGCGGGCGGCCGCGTCCGCCTGGCCGAGGTCCCGGTGACAGTGCGCCAACTCGTCGGCGAGGTAGGCCTCGTCGAAGTGCGCGATCCACACCGGGTCGTCCCCGGCGGCCGGATCGGCCGACTCCATCGCGCCGACCGCCCGCCCGGCCGCCTCGTGGGCCGCCCGTACGTCGCCCAGGAGCGCGTGGCCGCGGGCCTCGGCCGCGTGGAACATCGACTCCGCGCGCGGCGTGACCCGCCCGCGTGCGCCCTCCTGCGCCGCCCGCGCCAACTGCGCGATCTCGCGCGGGTTTCCGAGCTGCGCGGCGAGGTGGCTCATGGAGGCGGCCAGCACGTACCCGCCGTAGCCGCGGTCCCCGGCCGCCTGCGCGAGCCGCAGCGACTGGATGTAGTACCGCTGGGCGAGCCCGGGTTGGCCGGTGTCGACGGCCATGTATCCGGCCAGCTCGGTCAGTCGCGCGACCGTGGCGAACAACTCCCGCCCGACTGCCTCCCGGTAGGAGCCGGCCAGCAGCCCGGAGACGACGCTGTTCAGGTAGTGCACGAGGACCGGGCGCACGTGCCCGCTCCCGTACTGGTGGTCAAGGTCCGTCAGGGCCTGCGTCATCGCCCGCACGGCCGCCACGTCGGACTGCCCCACCCGCGGTCCCGCCGAACGCGACACCTGGGGGTCGGGGGCGGAAATCAGCCAGTCGCGGCTGGGCTCGACGAGCGCCGAGGCGGCGACGGAGGAACCGGACAGGAAGTCCCGGCGCCCCACGTCGCTGCGCCACAGCTCGCAGACCTGCTCGATGGCCCCCAGTACCGTCGGCGAGAACTGGAGGCCGACGCCGGACGCGAGGTTCTTGCCGTTGGCCATGCCGATCTCGTCGATCGTGACCGTGCGGCCGAGCTTGCGTCCGAGCGCCTCGGCGATGATCGCCGGTGCCCGGCCCCGCGGTTGCTGTCCGCGCAGCCAGCGGGCCACGGAGGTCTTGTCGTACCGCAGGTCGAGACCGTGCTCGACCCCGCACACGTTGACCCGGCGGGCGAGGCCCGCGTTCGAGCAGCCCGCTTCCTGAATGAGCGCCTGCAGTCGTTCGTTCGGCTGCCGCGCGACGAGAGGCCTTGCGGCCATGGCGTAACCCCCATGCGGTCTCATGCGGTCTCGGTGCTGTCCCGGCGGATCGTTGGACGAAGAGGATCCGGCCCGTGAAGATCAATGCCCCGTCGATGTGCCGACAATGCGAGACTTGCGAAGCTTGCGAGGATTGCCGGGGTAACGGCCGGTGCCGGCCCCAGTCCTGGCTACCCAGCTCCCGCGCTGAATCCTCCTGCGCGCCCCCACGTATGCACCCATGCGCCCCGAATGCCGTGCCGGTGCACCTCCCCCGCGCGCGCCGCCCCCGTAACCCCCGGTGGGCCCGGGAGTTGAGTTCCACGTGGAAGAGACCATCCCCGGCACCGAAGCCGCCCAGATCCCGCAGCAGCGCGGTACGTCGCTGCTGGAGACCGCCGTTCGCTACGCCGAGGAGCGTCACTGGGACGTGTTTCCCGGCACCTGGCTGGTGCCCGGCGACGGGGTGCAGCGCTGCTCCTGCGGGGATCCGGCGTGCGCCGCCCCCGGCGCGCACCCGGCGCGCGAGGACTGGGCGGCGCAGGCGACCGGCAGCGCGACCGTCGCCCGGCGGATGTGGCAGAAGCAGCAGTCGGCGTCGATCCTGCTGCCCACGGGGCGGACGTTCGACGCGATCGACGTGCCCGAGACGGCCGGGTTCCTGGCGCTGGCACGGATGCAGCGGATGGAGCTGACGCTGGGGCCGGTGACCTTGGCGCCGGACCGGCGGATGCGGTTCTTCGTTCTTCCGGGGGCCGCGGTGAAGGTGCCGGATCTGGTGCGGCGGTTGGGCTGGACGCCCCGGGCTCTTGATCTGGGCGTGCTCGGGGAAGGGGCGTACGTGGCGGCGCCGCCTACGCGGATCGGGACGCGGGGGGCCGTGCAGTGGGCCTGCCGGCCGACCGCGGTGAACCGGTGGCTGCCGGATGTGGAGGAGTTGGTCTCGCCGTTGGCGTATGCGTGCGGCAGTGATCGTTAGGGGGGCGCCCTTTCGTCTGCCGGGTTGCCGTCCCTTCGGCGACCGCGGGTGGTACCTCCTTGCTCGCGCCCACGCGGCGGAGCCGCATAGCGACACAGTCCCGCGCCCCTTCGGGGCGCTTTCCCGCCGTAGGGTGCGAAGTCGACGGAGGGAGACGTGGTGGGCAACAGCGCCGTGCGGGTTCAGGGGCTCTGGAAGCGGTTCGGGCAGCAGGTGGCCGTGGGCGGGGTCGATCTGGAGTTGCCGGCCGGGAAGTTCATCGGCCTCGTCGGGCCCAACGGGGCCGGGAAGACCACCACGCTCTCCATGGTGACCGGACTGCTCCGCCCCGATCAGGGGACGGTCGAGGTCGTGGGGCACGACGTGTGGCGCGATCCGGTCGAGGTGAAGGCCAGGATCGGGGTGCTGCCCGAGGGGCTGCGACTCTTCGAACGGCTGTCCGGGCGGGAACTGCTCGGCTACACGGGCCGGTTGCGCGGGCTCCCCGGCGACGAGGTCGACAAGCGGGCCACCCAGCTCCTCGACGTGCTCGACCTCGCCGGGGCCCAGCACAAGCTGGTCGTCGACTACTCGACCGGCATGCGCAAGAAGATCGGCCTGGCCGCCGCGCTGCTGCACAATCCGGAAGTGCTGTTCCTGGACGAGCCGTTCGAGGGCGTCGACCCGGTCTCCGCACAGACCATCCGGGGCGTCCTGGAGCGCTACACCGCCTCCGGCGCCACCGTCGTCTTCTCCTCGCACGTCATGGAGCTGGTGGAGTCGCTGTGCGACTGGGTGGCCGTCATGGCCGCCGGGCGGATCCGGGCCACCGGCACGCTCGCCGAGGTGCGGGGCGGGGCGGCCTCGTTGCAGGAGGCGTTCCTCGAACTCGTCGGTGCGGGCGGCCGGGACGCCGGGTCGGACCTGGACTGGCTGGGCGGCGGGTCCCGATGAGCACGCGGACCACACCGGCCGCCCCCGTCCCGCCGGGGCCTACGGGCCCGGCGGTCCCCTCCGGCTCCTCCATCACGTCCGTCTTCGTACGGCTGAAGCTGTCGCTCCTGCGCAACGGACTGCGGCAGTCCGGCGGGCGGCGGGCCGCCTACGTCGCCTCGGCCGTCCTCGTGCTGCTCTTCGCCGCGCTCCAGCTGATCGGCCTGATCGCGCTGCGCGGGTACGCGCACGCGGACTCGCTGGTCGTGCTGCTCGCCGCGGTGCTCGCCCTGGGCTGGGCGGTGCTGCCGCTGTTCTTCCCCGGCGGGGACGAGACGCTCGATCCGACCCGGCTGGTGATGCTGCCGCTGCGGCCCGGGCCCCTGGTGCGGGCGCTGCTCACCTCCTCGCTGGTGGGCATCGGGCCGCTGTTCACGCTGTGCGTGTTCGCCGGTTCCGTGGTCGCCCTCGCGCACGGCGGGGCGGCGTACGCCGTCGGCGTCGTCGGGGCGGTCCTCGCGCTGCTGGTGTGCGTGACCCTCGCGCGGGCCGTCGCCGCCGCCAACGTCCGGCTGCTGACCAGCCGCAAGGGGCGCGATCTCGCGGTGCTGAGCGGGCTGGTGGTCGCGGTCGGCGCGCAGCTCGTCAACTTCGGCGCGCAGCGGCTGGGCTCGTCGGGGCTCGGCGAGCTGGACCCGGTGGCCGACGTGGTGCACTGGATTCCGCCCGCGTCGGCGGTCGGCGCGATGGACGCGGCGAGCGACGGGGCGTACGGCACGGCGCTGGCCCAGCTGGCGCTGACCGCCGCGGCGCTGGTGCTGCTGCTGCGGGTGTGGGCGCGGCATCTGACGCGGCTGATGACGGCGCCCGACGGCTCCACCCTCCAGGGCGACACCGGGCCGGCCCGCGAGCGCGGGTCGGCCGGTCTCGCCCGGTGGCTGCCGGCGGGCCGTACCGGCACCACCATGGAGCGCACCCTGCGCTATGTGTGGCGCGACCCGAAGACCAAGGCCGCGTGGGTGACGTCGCTGGCCATCGGCCTGATCGTGCCGGTGTTCAACGCCTGGCAGGGCACCGGCTCGGTCTACTTCGCCTGCTTCGCGGCCGGGATGCTCGGCATCCAGATGTACAACCAGTTCGGGCAGGACACCTCCGCGTTCTGGATGGTCGCGATGACGATCTCCTCGACCAGGGACGCCTACGTCGAGCTGCGGGCCCGCGCGCTGGCGCTGCTGCTGATCACGCTCCCGTACGCCACCCTCGTCACGGTGCTGACCACCGCGCTGCTCGACGACTGGCGGGCCCTGCCCGAGGCGCTCGGCCTGTCCTTCGCGCTGCTCGGCGCGATGCTGGCGACCGGTGCCTGGACCTCGGCCCGCTTCCCGTACTCCATCCCGCAGGAGGGGTACAAGAACGTCGCCCCCGGTCAGGTCGGGCTGGCCTGGGTCTCGATCTTCGGCGGCATGATCGGCGCGGCCCTGCTGTGCGCGCCGGTGATCGCGCTGACGATCTGGCTGAACGTGAGCGAGGGGGCCGGGGACACGGGCTGGGTGCTGCTGCCGGTCGGCGCGGTGTACGGCGCGGTGCTGACGCTGCTGGGCCTGCGGCTGGCCGCGCCGCGCACGGCCGGGCGGCTGCCGGAGATCCTCACGGCGGTCAGCAAGGGGTGACGGGCGCTCAGGCGTCCCGCAGCGCGTTCAGGAACGGCTCGATGGCCGTCCGCCATGCCTCCGGCTGGTCGTAGTGGACGAGGTGACCGGCGTCGGCGACCTCCGCGTACTGGCCGTTCGGCAGGACCCGGACCATCTCCTGGGCCTCGGCGCGGCCCAGCTCGCCGTCGAGGCCGCGCACGACCAGGGTGGGGCAGCGCACCTGCGCCAGCTCCTCCCAGTGGGCGTCGTAGACCCAGGTCTCGCGGGAGCGCAGCATCTGCTCCGGTTCGAAGACGGGGCGCCAGCCGTCCGGGGACTCGGCCATCACCTCGGCGTAGAACTCGCCGCGGGCCGGGTTCGGCCGCTCCACCCAGGGGTCGTCCTCGCCGAACCACTTGCGGACGTCGGCGAGTGTGGCGAAGGGGACCGGCCAGGCGCGGAACCACTCGGTCCAGGTGTGCTGCGAGGCGGCGCCGAGCGCGGAGGCCCGCATGTCGCAGATGATCAGACCGCGGACCAGGTCGGGGCGTTTGGCGGCGAGCTGCCAGGCGGTCAGCGCGCCCATGGCGTGGCCGATGAGGACGGCCGGGCCGAGGCCGAGCTGCTCCAGGGCGGCCTCGACGTCCTCGACGTAGGCCTCCCGGGTGTAGGCGGCCCGCGGGGGCTTGTCGCTGCGGCCGTGGCCGCGCTGGTCGAGGGCGACGGCGCGGTGGCGGGCGGAGAGCCAGCGGGCCGTGGGGGCCCAGTGCGAGGCGCGGCCCATCAGACCGTGCAATAACAGGACGCCGGGCAGGTCTCCGGCGCCCGACGCGGAGGGGGACGGGTCGCCGGGTGCGGAGGGGGCCGGGTCATGGCCCCGGCCGGTCTTGGGAGGGTCGCCGAACTCCCAGGCCGCGAGGCGTACGCCGCCCGCGCCGGTCACGTCGATGCGCCGCGCCATAGGTCCTGGCACCCCCAAGCTCCGCTCGGACCCGCCCGCCCTCGCGGACCGGCCGGTCCTGTGAACCGTGTCCTGCCTGCCGTGCAGGGTATCCAAGATTATCGAATACCCATTCGAAAGAGCCGTCCCGACGAGCAACACCCCTCATTCGAGTGACACCGGTCAGGGATTGATCGCCGCCGCCCAGGGGAGATCTTCAACGGGAGGCGGACCGCTCGGGGAAAACGGTCCGAGGGGATTGACCTTGAGAGCTCGGGGCTCCAGGTCAGCACAGGGGAGGACAGGCCCCGGCGCCACACGGCGCCGGGGCCCTCTCCGTCTCTCCGGCATGCCCCTCCCCCTCTCCGGCCCGGGCGACATCGCTGTCAGCCGCGGCCAAGAGCCCCTCACGTCCGATGCCTCACGCGACAGCCTCGCACGCGAATCACCCGGCCGCTGCGATTCGGCGCACAGGGACCCCGAATCAACGGGACCCGAATCAACGCGCCCCGGACGACGGTCTGCTCCGGGCGCGGCGCGGTCAGCGCTTGGCGACGAACACGTGGGAGGCGGTGTCCGCCTCCAGCTCGGCGGCCTCGCCGCCACTGCCCACCAGCACGCCGCCCGCCGACTCGGTCACGCTCACCACCGAGCCGGGCTGCACCCCGGCCCGGCGCAGCGTGTACATCAGCTGCGCGTCCGTCTGGATCGGCTCGCCGATCCGGCGCACGACGACCGTCTTGCCCTCCAGCCCCGGGTCGAGGTCGGCCAGGGAGACCATCCCCTCGTCCAGGAACGGATCGGCCCCGTCGGTCTCGCCCAGCTCCTCCAGGCCCGGGATCGGGTTCCCGTACGGCGACTCGGTCGGGTGCCGCAGCAGCTCGAGCACGCGGCGCTCCACCGCCTCGCTCATCACGTGCTCCCAGCGACACGCCTCCGCGTGGACCTGCTCCCACTCCAGGCCGATCACGTCGACGAGCAGGCACTCCGCGAGCCGGTGCTTGCGCATCACGCGCGTCGCCAGCCGCCTGCCCTCGTCGGTCAGCTCCAGATGCCGGTCCGCCGCCACGGACACCAGACCGTCGCGCTCCATCCGCGCCACCGTCTGGCTGACCGTCGGGCCGCTCTGGTCGAGCCGCTCGGCGATCCGGGCGCGCATCGGGACCACACCTTCCTCCTCCAGCTCGAGGATGGTGCGGAGGTACATCTCCGTGGTGTCGATCAGTCCGGACATACGTGCCCCTCGATGAGATTGCCGGAGGCTACGGCCCACCGGCGCGTGCGCTGGCCCTGCGACCAATTCTGACGCATACCACCGACAACCGTGCCTCGCCGTGGAAAGCCGGGCCCCGCGGAGCCCGCCCGGGCCCGCCCCCGGGGCGTTGACGCCGTATTGACACCGCACTGGTCCAGACCGCACCGTGATCCGCGACGCAGCCACTCCGAAGGGGTCCCGCATGAGCGACCACAAGCCGGCCGGCCAGTTCCTCGACGCGGCGATCGACCTCCTGCGGCGCGTCCGCGACGAGGAGGCGGACAGCATCGAGGCGGCCGGCACGCTGCTCGCCGACACCGTGCAGAACGGCGGCCGGCTCTTCGCCTTCGGCGCCGGCCACTCCTCCCTCGCCGCCCAGGACGTGGTGTACCGCGCGGGCGGGCTCGCCCTGATGAACCTGCTCACCGTGCCCGGCGTCGTCGGCATCGACGTCATGCCGGCCACCCTCGGCTCCGCCCTGGAGCGGGTCGACGGCCTCGCGAGCGCCGTACTGGACTCCTCGCCGCTCCGCGCGGGCGACGCCCTGGTGATCATCTCGCTCTCCGGGCGCAACGCCCTGCCCGTGGAGATGGCGATGCACGCCCGCGCCCTCGGCCTGCGGGTGATCGGCGTGACCTCGGTGGCGTACGCGTCGCAGACCACGTCGCGGCACGCCTCCGGCACCTTCCTCAAGGACCACTGCGACATCGTGCTGGACTCCAAGATCGCCGTCGGCGACGCGGAACTCACCCTCGACACCGTCCCCGCCCCCTTCGCGCCCGCCTCCACGGTCGTCACCGCCGCCCTGATGCAGGCCGTGACGGCCACGGCCGCCGCCACCCTCGCCGACCGCGGCATCGAACCCCCGCTGCTGCGCTCGGGCAACGTGGACGGCGGCCACGAATGGAACGCCCGCGTACTGGAGCAGTACGGCGAGCGCATCTTCTACCGCCGCTGAACGCGCCCGGCACGACGGCCGACGGGTCCTAGGGGCTGACTGACAATGCGCGTCGTCGCCCGAAGGGCGGCCGCGCGGCGTCAGGTGCGTGCTCTCGGTGCGCCGGCCCCGGACCCGCGTACTGGCCGTACTCGGGTCCGGGGCCGGTGCGGCGAGAGTGCGTGCATGGCGTCGCGCGGCAGACGGGAATTGTCAGACAGGCCCTTAGGGCCGCTCCACCGCGCCGGCCAGGTCCAGCGCGGTCGCGATCCGGACCGCCACGTCCTCCGCGTACATCGCGTCCGGCCGCTCGAAGGCGCTGCGGCCCGCGCCGCGCAGGAACGTGACGACGCCCAGCGTCCGGCCGCGGCTGCGCAGCACCGCGCACAGGCCGTGCACCGTGTCCTCCGGCCACTGGCGGGCCGTGGCCCACCGGCGCACCTGCTCGGCCGGGACCGCCCGCACTCCGGCGCTGGCCCGCACCGAGCCCGCCCGTTCCACGCACTGCACGGCGGGGTGCCCCTCGCCGTAGCGCACCGGCATCCCGGACGTCCCGGACGGCACGCTGGGCCCGGGCGCGCCGGACGGGGTGGCCGCGACCCGCACCAGCCGCACCTGCTCCGCGGCGTCGGTGTCCGACGTCGCGCCGCCCACCACGCGGTCGATCAGGGCGTGGTCGGCGAACCCGGCCAGCGCGAAGTCCAGGTGGACGATCGCGGCCTCGGCGGGGTCCTCGCACTCGGCCGCGGCCCGCGCCGCCCGGTGCAGCTGGTTGGCCCGGAAGCGCAGCAACGCCGCCTCCTGCTCGCCCTGCTTCGACTCCGTCACGTCCTGGAACAGCCAGCCGACGCCCAGCGGCACCGGCTCCTCCGCGAGCGGCGAGGCCAGCCGCACGAACCCGCTGCGCCAGCACCGGCGCCGCTCCCCGTCGGGGGTGCGCAGGCTCACCCACACCTCGGCGGGTGCGGGCGGCGCGCCCTCGGCCAGGACGTGGGTCAGCGCGTTCTCCAGCTCCTCGACGCCCTGGGCGAGCAGGTCGCCGAGCGGCCGCCCCAGTACGGACGTGCGTCCGGCCCCGAGCGCCCGTGCCGCGTGCGCGTTGACCACGGCGGGCCGCAGGTCCGCGTCGACCAGGACGACGCCCCAGCTCGCGTCCTCCAGCAGGGCCTCGCTCAGCGCGATGGACCGCTCCAGGTCGATCTGCGCGTGCACCTCGCTGAACGCGCAGTACACCCCCGCGGGCCGCCCGTCGGGGCCGCGCACCGCCGCGGACTGGGTGCGCACCAGCACCCGGCCGCCGTCCTTGGTCAGCAGCGCGAACTCGTTCACCTGGCGGCCCGGCGCCCGCATGGCGGACAGCAGCCGGTCCTCCACCTCCCCGGCGTCCGCGCTGCGCACGGCCCATCCCGCGAAGCCCTGCCGTCCCACGGCCTCGGCCGCGCTCCAGCCGAGGATCCGCTCCGCCTCGCGGTTCCAGTGGGTCACGACCCCGTCCGCGTCGAAGGCGCACAGGGCCGCGTCCATGCCGTCGAGGAGCGCGGCCAACAGGTCCGCGCCGTCCCGCTCGGGCTGCTCCGGCTCGTCCGGCCCCAGCTCGTCGGTGGTCCCACTACGCCGCGAAGCACTCACCTGGACCCCCTGCAGGCTGCGTCCGCCGTACGGTACGTCGGTTCGCTCACTGGCCTTCATTCAACTCGAACGTGATGCAGCACACACCGAGTTCCCGCAAGTTCGCGGAAATCGTTGTACTGCGGAAACTCGGCATACGCCCCCGTCATGAAGGCGCGCGGCCGGTCATGCCGGGCGGGCTGCGGCGAGCCTGAGATCGACCCACTCGTCGTGTTCGCCGTCGAGCACGTATCGCTCCTTCTCCACGAACCCGCACGCCCCGGCGAACCGCAACCCGTCGGCGTTGGCCGCCAGCACCACGGTCTCCACCGCCCCGGCGCCCAGCACGCGCGCGTGTGCCAGTCCCTCCTCGTAGAGCGCCGTGCCGATCCCGCGCCCCCGGTACGCCGGCAGGGTGCGCGCGATCACGGTCGCGACCCGCTCCTCGCCCCCGGGCGGCCGCACCGTGGAGCAGCCGACGAGCACGTCCGCGAGGTAGGCGTTGGCCAGGCGGTTGCGTCCGGCGCGTTCCCGCGCCTCGTCCGGGGTCATGGCGGCCGGCGGCACGATCACGTTGTGCACGTGCCGCCACTCCTCGACCATGGCGTCCCCGTCCACCGGCTCGATCCGCAGCGCCGGGCCCGCTCCGGTCGCCACCGTGCCCCGGCGCGCGTACACCTCGATCTCGATCCGCATCCGCTCGTCGGCGAGGCCGCACACCATCATCGTCGCGGCCGGCCGCACCTGCCCGAACGCCCGCCGCAGCACGGGCCAGCACGGTTCGAAGTCCTCCCGCGCGGGCAGCAGGTACCGCACCCGCACCACGTCCGCGAACGTGCATCCCGCCTCCGCCAGCGCGGCCCCGATGTTCCGCAGGCACTGTTCGGCCTGCTCGACCACGTCCCCGGAGATCGTCATCGTCGCGTAGTCGAAGCCGGTCGTCCCGGACACGTGCACCCGGTCCCCGTCGACGACGGCGCGGGCGTACCCGATCCGCTCCTCGAACGTCGACCCGCTGACCACCGCCCGCCTGGCCGGTGCCTCCCCCAGTCGTTTCGTCATATGCGAAACCGTAGGTGACCAGCGAAGACGCGTCCATGGGAGATCGACGGCGAATCCACCCGGAAATTCGATTGATCGGCGGCCGACCGGTTCCTAGGGTGGTGCGTACACAGAAGGGAGGTGGTTCGGCAAATGTATGACATCCGGACGCGTGAGGTGGCTGCGGGCTAGCGGCCCGGCACCACACGGAGTGCGGCGCCGGACCAGCGCGTGACAGACGCGCGCAGCCGGCCCAATCCCAAGCAGTCACCCGACCCGCGAGTCGCCGGTACGTCCGGCCGGCTCCTCCACGGAGGAACCAGACTCGCGGGTCGCCTGCGTTTGCGGGGCGGTCAGCCCGCGATGTCGGCGTAGCCCTCGATCTCGCGCGGGTCGCGGGTGCCCGGTCCCGTGTAGCGGGCGGAGGGGCGGACCAGGCGGCCGGTGCGCTTCTGCTCCAGGATGTGCGCGGACCACCCTGCGGTGCGGGCGCAGGTGAACATCGAGGTGAACATGGGGGCCGGCACCTCGGCGAAGTCCAGCATGATGGCGGCCCAGAACTCGACGTTGGTGGCCAGCACCCGGTCGGGGCGGCGGGCGTGGAGTTCGGCGAGGGCGGCCTTCTCCAGGGCCTCGGCGACCTCGTAGCGCGGCGCGCCCAGTTCGCGGGCGGTGCGGCGCAGGACGCGGGCGCGCGGGTCCTCGGCGCGGTAGACGCGGTGGCCGAAGCCCATGAGGCGTTCGCCCGCGTCGAGGGTCTTCCTGACGTAGGCCTCGGCGTCGCCGGTGCGCTCGATCTCCTCGATCATGTGCAGGACGCGCGAGGGGGCGCCGCCGTGCAGCGGTCCCGACATGGCGCCCACGGCCCCGGAGAGGGCGGCGGCCACGTCCGCGCCGGTGGAGGCGATGACGCGGGCGGTGAAGGTGGAGGCGTTCATGCCGTGCTCGGCGGCGGAGGTCCAGTAGGCGTCGACGGCGGCGACGTGCTTGGGGTCGGGTTCGCCGCGCCAGCGGATCATGAAGCGTTCGACCACGGACTGGGCCTTGTCGATCTCGCGCTGCGGGACCATGGGCAGGCTCTGGCCGCGTGCGGACTGGGCGACGTAGGACAGGGCCATGACGGCGGCCCGGGCGAGGTCGTCGCGGGCCTGGGCGGCGTCGATGTCCAGCAGGGGTTTGAGGCCCCAGGCGGGGGCGAGCATGGCGAGGGCGGACTGGACGTCGACCCTGATGTCGCCGGAGTGCACGGGGATGGGGAAGGGCTCGGCGGGCGGCAGGCCGGGGTTGAAGGCCCCGTCGACGAGCAGGCCCCAGACGTTGCCGAAGGAGACGTGCCCGACCAGGTCCTCGATGTCGACGCCGCGGTAGCGAAGGGCGCCGCCCTCCTTGTCGGGTTCGGCGATCTCCGTCTCGAACGCGACGACTCCCTCTAGCCCGGGTACGAAGTCGGACATCAGGCGGCTCCTCGTGATCAGTGGTGTACGGCGACCGGTGCGGAGACGGTGCGGCGCCTCCATGGATCCACGGTCGTGTGCCCGACTCGCGGTCCCGGCGGTCACCCCTGTGATGCCCCGTACGGCCGTCGGTCATCCGGCCGGAGCGGGACCAAGCACCATATCCCCGGGTGCCCCGTTTGGGGAGTGCCTACGGCACTGAGTGCCATCGGGTGTGGCCGCTGGGTGCCGTTTCCGTCCGGGCGGCCGGGCGTCCGGGCGCCCGGACGGATACGGCAGGATGGGCGGCGTGACCGATCGCGAAGCCGATTCCGCCGTCCCCGCCGCCGACCCAGTTCCCTTCGATCTCGCCTCGATGCGCAAGCAGTACCGGGCCGAGGGGCTGTCCGAGACCGAGCTGGCGGCGACGCCCGTCGAGCAGTTCGCGCGCTGGTTCAAGCAGGCGGCGACGGACGGCGGGCTGTTCGAGCCGAACGCCATGGTGGTCTCCACGGCGGACCCCGAGGGGCGGCCCAGCTCCCGCACGGTGCTGCTGAAGCACTTCGACGAGCAGGGGTTCGTCTTCTACACCAACTACGACTCCCGCAAGGCGCGCGAGCTGGACGCGAACCCGCACGTGTCGCTGCTGTTCCCCTGGCACCCGATGGCCCGGCAGGTCGTGGTCACCGGCGTCGCCCGCCGCACCGGGCGGGACGAGACCGCCGCGTACTTCCGGACCCGGCCGCACGGCTCCCAGCTGGGTGCCTGGGCCAGCGCGCAGTCCACGGTGGTGGCCGGGCGGCGGGCCCTGGACACGGCGTACGCCGAGCTGGCGGCGCGTTACCCGGAGGGCGAGCAGGTGCCGGTGCCGCCGCACTGGGGCGGGTTCCGGGTGGTACCGGCGGCGGTGGAGTTCTGGCAGGGCCGGGAGAACCGGCTGCACGACCGGCTGCGGTACGTGGCGCAGGCGGGCGGGGGCTGGCGGGTGGAGCGGCTCAGCCCGTGACGGGTCCCGGCGCCGCGCCTACAGCTTGCCCCAGAGGTACGCCGTGCGGTGGCCGTCGAGGACGGCGGCCAGACGGGCCCGGAAGTCGTCGCCGAGTTCGGGCCAGTTCCAGAACTCCAGGCCGAGACGGCCCACCGCCAGCCGGTCGTCGGTCCAGAGCCACTCGCTCAGGGGGACGGCGCGGGCGCAGACGGGACAGGTCACGTCGGCGTGCCCGGTGTCCTGCCAGTCGGTGATCGCCTCCGAGAAGCGCGGCCAGGCGCCTTCCCCCTCGTCCTCCTCCCCGCCCTCGTCCGACAGGTCCGTGGTGCTCCGGCAGCGGGGGCAGGTGACGGCCTCGGGCTCGTCCTGGCCGCTGTAGAAGACGGTGGGTCCGGTGTGCACGGCGAGCCCGTCGAACGGTTCCCCGTCGGGGTCGTCGTCGGCCACCGCCCGGCTCCAGTGGGGTCCCGGCGGGTGTCCGAGGGGTTGTCCGAGGACGCACACCTCGCGGTCGGCGAGGACGATGCCCTCGCTCACCAGCCACGCGACCGCGCGCTCGGCGAGTTCCGCCGCCCCCGCCTCGTCGGCGTCGAGGTCGACGATCGTCTGGAAGTAGTCACCCATGGCCGGGACAGTAGCGGCGGGCACCGACAGTGCCCCGGTGCCGGACGCCGGTCACTGTGCCAGCGCCGCGTCCAGCAGCCGCGCCCACTGCTCCACCACCCTCTCCCGCCGTGCCCCGTCGTCGGTGAGGAGGTTGGCCAGGCCCAGGCCGCGGGCCATGTCGAGCAGGCCCTGGACGGTTTCCCGGGCGCCGGGGCGGGTCTCGTCGGCGCCGAGGAGGTCGACGGCGATGCGGTGGCTCTCGCGGCCGACGCGGGCCTCCAGTTCGGTGACCCGGCCGCGCAGCTGCTCCTCGTTGGAGGCGGCCACCCACAGGTGCAGGGCGGCGCGGAAGAGCGGGCCGGTGTAGAGGTCGACGAGGGCGGCGACCACCGCGCGCCGGTCGTCGGCGGCGGCACCCTCCGGGAACAGGGCGCGCAGCGCGACGGAGCGTTCCTCGGCGACGTACTCCACGGCCGCGGTGAAGAGGTCCTCGCGGGTCGGGAAGTGGTGCTGGGCGGCGCCGCGGGAGACGCCGGCGTGTTCGGCGACGACGGAGACCGTGGAGCCGGCCCAGCCGCGTTCGGCGAGGCAGGCCACGGCGGCTTCCAGGAGCCGCTGCCGGGTGGCCCGGCTGCGGTCCTGCTTGGGCACGCGCTCCGCGCGGTCGGCCGCGTTCACGGCGCCGCTCACACCACCCATTCCGGATCCCGTCGTTCGAGGAAGGCCGTCATCCCCTCGCGGGCCTGCGGGGAGGCGAACAGCCGGGCCGAGAGCGCGGTCAGGTCGGCCGCGTCCCGGTCGAAGGCCTCCAGCACCCTAGCCGTGAGCAGCCGTTTCGTCTCGGCCAGGCCTTGCGGTGAGGCACGGCGCACACCGTCGAGGACGGGTTCGAGTACGGCGTCCACGTCGTCGCCCGCCGCGGTGACCAGGCCGGTGCGGGCGGCCTCGGCGGCGTCGAAGCGCTCGCCGGTGAGGTAGTGGCGGGCGAGGGCGCGGGGGTCGGCGCGGGGCAGCAGGGTGAGGGAGATGACGGCGGGCGCCACGCCGATGCGGACCTCGGTGAAGGCGAAGGTCGAGTCGGTGGACGCCGCGGCGATGTCGCAGGCGGCGACCAGGCCGAGCCCGCCCGCGCGGACGTGCCCGGCGACGCGGGCGATCACCGGTTTCGGCAGCTCGATGATCCGCCGGAAGAGACCGACGAGGGCGTCGGGGTCGGGCGGGTCGCGCAGGTCGGCGCCGGCGCTGAAGGTGTTGCCGGTGTGGGTGAGCACGACGGCACGGACGCCGGGGTCGTCGCCCGCCGCGGTGAGGGCGTCGGCCAGGCCGTCGACGAGGGCGGCGGACAGGGCGTTGCGGTTGTGCGGGGAGTCGAGGGTGAGGGTCTCGACTCCCCGCGCGCGGGTGCGGTCGACGTGGGCGGCCGGGGTCACTGGCGCTCCCTCAGCTCGCGGCGGAGGATCTTGCCGGACGCGGCGCGCGGGACGGCGTCGACGAAGGTGACCTTGCGGACGCGTTTGTAGGGGGCGACGCGTTCGGCGACGTACATCATGATCTCGCCCTCCGCGAGGTCGGGTGCGGCCGGCTGGCGGACGACGAAGGCGTGCGGTATTTCGTTGCCGTCGTCGTCGTAGGCGCCGACGACGGCCGCGTCGGCGACGCCGGGGTGGGTGAGCAGGAGGGCCTCCAGTTCGGCCGGGGCCACCTGGAAGCCCTTGTACTTGATCAGTTCCTTGACGCGGTCGACGACGAACAGCCAGCCGTCGGCGTCGGTGTGTCCGACGTCCCCGGTGTGCAGCCAGCCGTCCTCGTCGATCATGGCGGCGGTGGCGTCGGGACGGCCGAGGTAGCCCTTCATGATCTGGGGGCCGCGGATGAGGATCTCCCCGGATTCCCCGGCGGGGAGGTCCGTGCCGGGGTCGGTGAGGGAGACGATGCGCATCTCGGTCCCGGCGATGAGCCTGCCGACGGTGCCGGGCGGCGCGTCGGCCATGGCGTCGAGGGGGACGACGTGGGTGCCCGGGGACAGTTCGGTCATGCCGTAGGCCTGGCCGACGGGCGGCAGGCCGAGCCGCTGCGAGCAGGCGGCGGCGAGCCGCGCGTCCAGCGGGGCGGCGGCGCTGACGATGTACTTCAGCGAGGAGAGGTCGTAGTCCGCGACCAGGGGGTGCTTGGCGAGCGCCAGGACGATCGGCGGGGCGACGTACAGGCTGGTGATGCGGTGGTTCTGGATGGCGGCGAGGAACTGCTCCAGGTCGAAGCGGGGCAGGACCACGACGGTGGCGCCGAGCCTGAGCGGGGCGTTCATCAGGGCGGTCAGGCCGTAGATGTGGAAGAACGGCAGCACGGCGAGGACGCGGTCGCCGGGCGCGGACGGCATCGACGGTTCGAGCTGGGCGAGGTTGGTGGCGATCTGCCGGTGGGTGAGCATGACGCCCTTGGGGGTGCCGGTGGTGCCCGAGGAGTACGGCAGGGCGGCGACGTCCTCGGCCGGGTCGATCGCGACGGACGGTTCGGGCGCGGTCGAGGACAGCATGTCGACGAGGGAGCGGTGACCGGGCGCGCTGTCGCAGACCAGGATCTCCTCGACGCCGCCCGCGAGTTCGGCGGCCCGGCGGGCGGTGGACAGGAGCGGTGAGACGGTGACGATCCAGCGGGCCGCGCTGTCCTTCAGCTGCTTGGCGAACTCCTCGGCGGTGGCGAGCGGGTGCACCGTGGTGACGGAGGCTCCCGCGCGGGTGGCGGCGTAGAAGGCGAGGGGGAAGGCGACGGTGTTGGGGCTGTGCAGGGCGAGGACGTCGCCCTTGCGCACGCCGGTCTCGGCGAGGGCGGCGGCGACCCGCCGGTGGAACCGGTCCACCTGCTCGTAGGTGAGGGTGGTGCCGTCGGTGCCGTCGATCAGCGCCGGGGTGCTCCCGAAGGCGGCGGCCCCGCCGAGCACGGCGTCGTGGATGGGCAGGTCGACGGGCGGGACGTCTGCGTACTCGCTGCGGAACACGGTTCCTCCAACGCGGGCTGGTTGCGGCCTAGTACGACTTGGGCAGGCCCAGGGTCTGGTGGGAGACGTAGTTGAGGATCATCTCCCGGCTCACGGGGGCGATACGGGCCACGCGCGAGGCGGTTATCAGCCGGCCGAGACCGTACTCGCGGGTGAGGCCGTTGCCGCCGAGGGTGTGCACGGCCTGGTCGACGGCCTTCACACAGGCCTCCCCGGCCGCGTACTTGGCCATGTTGGCGGCCTCGCCCGCGCCGACGTCGTCGCCCGCGTCGTACAGGTGGGCGGCCTTCTGCATCATCAGGCGGGCGAGTTCGAGGTCGATGTGGGCCTGGGCGAGAGGGTGGGCGATGGCCTGGTGGGCGCCGATGGGGGTCTTCCAGACGGTGCGCTCGCGGGCGTAGTCGAGGGCGCGGGAGAGGGCGTAGCGGCCCATGCCGATGCCGAAGGCGGCCGTCATCACGCGCTCCGGGTTGAGGCCCGCGAAGAGCTGGAGGAGCCCCGCGTCCTCGTCGCCGACCAGGGCGTCGGCGGGCAGCCGTACGTCGTCGAGGGTCAGCTCGAACTGCCGCTCCACGGCGTTGAGTTCCATGTCGATGGGGCGGCGCTCGAAGCCCTCGGCGTCGCGCGGGACGATGAAGAGGCAGGGCTTGAGCTTGCCGGTGCGGGCGTCTTCGGTGCGGCCGACGATCAGCGTGGCGTCGGCGATGTCGACGCCGGAGACGAAGACTTTTCGTCCGGTGAGGATCCAGTCGCCGGTGGCCGCGTCGCGGCGGGCGGTGGTGGTGATGCGGTGGCTGTTGGAGCCGGCGTCGGGTTCCGTGATGCCGAAGGCCATGAGGCGGGTGCCGTCGGCGAGTGGCGGGAGCCACTCGCGTTTTTGCTCTTCGGTGCCGAAGCGGGCGATGACGGTGCCGCAGATCGCCGGGGAGACGATCATCATGAGGAGGGGGTTGCCCGCGGCGCCCAGCTCTTCGAGGACGAGGGAGAGTTCGGTGATGCCGGCGCCGCCTCCGCCGTATGCCTCCGGCAGGTTGACGCCTATGTAGCCGAGCTTGGCCGCGTCCTGCCAGAGGCGTTTGCCGTCTTCGGCGTTGCTGGTGTGGGGGTGGGTCTGGGCGAAGGCCGATACCGCTGCGCGGAGGGACTTGTGCTCTTCGGATTCGATGAGGGTGGTCACTGTGCTCCTTCGGGTGCGGCTTCGTTGTGGCTGGTCGCGCTCACGCGGCGGAGCCGCATATTCAATGCAGCCCCGCGCCCCTACGTCTCCTGCACCACCGCCAGGAGAGAACCGACCGTCACCTGTTGGCCAGGAACGGCGTTCAGAGCCGTCAGTACTCCCGTCACCGGGGCCGTGATCCTGTGTTCCATCTTCATGGCCTCCAGCCACAGGAGGGGCTGGCCCGCCTGGACGGTGGTGCCCTCGGTCAGGCCCTCCGCGACGCGGACGACCGTGCCCGGCATGGGGGCCAGCAGGGAGCCGGGGGCGTGCTGGGTGGTGGGGTCGGTGAAGCGGGGCAGGGCGGTGAGGCGCGTGGTGTTGACGTGGACGTGGTCGCCGTAGCGGGCGATGTCGAAGGGGCGTTGTACGCCGTCCGCTTCGAGGACGACCCGGTCGGGGCCCGCGTGGAGGACGCGGACGCCCTCGGCGGTGAGGCCCGTGCGGGTGTGCTCGTAGCGGACCTCGTGTTCCTCGCCCGCCACGGCGTACCGCTTGACCTGCGGTTGCGAGGGCAGGTTGCGCCAGCCGCCGAAGCGTCCCGCACCGGTGCTCGCGTCGGCGAGGGCGGCGGCCAGCGGCGCGAGGGGGTCGGGGGCCGGCTCGGTGAGGGCGGCGAGGTGACGGTCGTAGAAGCCCGTGTCCATGTGGCCGGAGGTGAACTCCTCGTGGCGCAGGGAGCGGACGAGGAGTTCGCGGTTGGTGACCGGGCCGTGGATCGCGGCGCGTTCCAGGGCGCCGGCGAGTCGGCGGACGGCCTCCGCGCGGGTGGGTGCGTGGGCCACCGCCTTGGCGAGCATCGGGTCGTAGTGGACGCCGATGTCGTCGCCGTCGGTGTAGCCGGTGTCCAGGCGGATGCCGTCCGGGACGGCGAGGCGGTGCAGGCGGCCGGTCTGCGGGGCCCAGCCGTTCGCCGGGTCCTCGGCGTAGAGGCGGGCCTCGACGGCGTGGCCACGCGCGCGCGGGGGATCGTTGTCGAGGGCATGGCCTTCGGCGATCCGGAGCTGGAGGGCGACGAGGTCGATGCCGAATACCGCCTCCGTGACCGGGTGTTCGACCTGGAGGCGGGTGTTCATCTCCAGGAAGTGCGCCGTGCCGTCGGCGACGAGGAACTCGACGGTGCCCGCGCCGACGTAGTCGACGGCACGGGCGGCGCGTACGGCGAGGTCGCGGAGTTCGTCGGTGAGCCCGGGGGCCAGGCCGGGCGCCGGGGCCTCCTCGATCACCTTCTGGTGGCGGCGCTGGAGGGAGCAGTCGCGGGTGCCGAGCGCCCACACCGTGCCGTGGGTGTCGGCGAGGATCTGCACCTCGACGTGGCGGCCGTCGACCACGTACGGCTCGACGAAGACCTCGCCGTCGCCGAAGGCGCTCGCGGCCTCCGCGCGGGCGGCGGTCAGTGCGGCGTCGAGGTCGGCGAGGCGGCGTACGACGCGCATGCCGCGTCCACCGCCGCCCGCCGCCGCCTTGACGAGGACCGGCAGGTCTGCCTCGGTGACCTCGGTGAGGGGCGCGATGCCCATCAGTTCCTTGGCGCGGGTCTTGGACGCCATCGCCTCGATGGCCTCGGGCGGCGGTCCGATCCACACCAGCCCCGCGTCCCGTACGGCGCGCGCGAAGTCGGCGTTCTCGGAGAGGAAGCCGTAGCCGGGGTGGACGGCGTCGGCGCGGGCGGCGACGGCGGCCTTCACGATCAGGTCGCCGCGCAGGTAGGTGTCGGCGGGGGCCGCGCCCGGCAGGCGTACGGCGGCGTCGGCCACGCGCGCGTGGAGGGCGTTCGCGTCGGCGTCCGAGTGCACGGCGACGGTGCGGATGCCCGACTCGCGGCAGGTGCGGAAGACGCGGCAGGCGATCTCGCCGCGGTTGGCGACGAGGACGGAAGTGATCACTGGTTACTCACCCTCACATGCGGAAGACGCCGAAGCCGCCGCGCGCGCCCTCGTAGGGGGCGGTGTGGACGGCGGACAGGCACAGGCCGAGGACGGTGCGGGTGTCGCGGGGGTCGATGACGCCGTCGTCGTAGAGCCGCCCGGACAGGAACACGGGCAGCGACTCGGACTCGATCTGCTGCTCCACCATGGCGCGCAGGGCCGCGTCGCCCTCGTCGTCGTACGGCTGCCCCTTCGCGGCGGCGGACTGGCGGGCGACGATGGACAGGACGCCGGCGAGCTGCTGCGGGCCCATGACGGCGGACTTGGCGCTGGGCCAGGCGAAGAGGAAGCGCGGGTCGTAGGCGCGGCCGCACATGCCGTAGTGACCGGCGCCGTAGGAGGCGCCCAGGAGGACGGACAGGTGGGGGACGCGGGAGTTGGAGACCGCGTTGATCATCATCGCGCCGTGCTTGATGATGCCGCCCTGCTCGTACTCCTTGCCGACCATGTAGCCGGTGGTGTTGTGGAGGAAGAGGAGCGGGATGTCGCGCTGGTTGGCGAGCTGGATGAACTGGGCGGCCTTCTGGGACTCCTCACTGAACAGGACCCCCTGGGCGTTGGCGAGGATGCCCACCGGGTAGCCGTGCAGGGCCGCCCAGCCGGTGGTCAGGCTGGTCCCGTACAGCGGCTTGAACTCGTCGAAGTCGGAGGCGTCGACGATCCGGGCGATCACCTCGCGCGGGTCGAAGGGGGTGCGCAGGTCGCCGGGGACGATGCCGAGGAGTTCCTCGGGGTCGTACTCGGGCGGCTCGGCGCGGGGCGGGTCGGCGTACGCCTTGCGGTGGTTGAGCCGGGCGACGACGCGGCGGGCCTGGCGCAGGGCGTCGGGCTCGTCGACGGCGAAGTGGTCGGCGAGGCCTGAGGTGCGGGCGTGCATCTCGGCACCGCCCAGCGACTCGTCGTCGCTCTCCTCGCCGGTGGCCATCTTGACCAGCGGCGGGCCGCCGAGGAACACCTTGGCGCGCTCCTTGACCATGATGGTGTGGTCGGACATGCCGGGGATGTAGGCGCCGCCGGCCGTGGAGTTGCCGAAGACGACGGCGATCGTGGGGATGCCGGCCGCGGACAGCCGGGTGAGGTCGCGGAAGATCGCGCCGCCCGGGACGAAGATTTCCTTCTGGGAGGGCAGGTCGGCGCCGCCCGACTCGACGAGGCTGATGCAGGGCAGCCGGTTGGCGAGGGCGATGTCGTTGGCGCGCAGGGCCTTCTTCAGCGACCAGGGGTTGCTGGCGCCGCCGCGCACGGTCGGGTCGTTGGCGGTGATCAGGCACTCGACGCCCTCGACGACACCGATGCCGGTGACGAGGGACGCGCCCACGGTGTACTCACTCCCCCAGGCCGCCAGCGGCGACAGCTCCAGGAAGGGCGTGTCCGGGTCGAGGAGCAGCTCGATGCGCTCCCGGGCGAGCAGCTTGCCGCGCCCCCGGTGCCGGGCGACGTACTTCTCGCCGCCGCCCGCGAGGGCCTTGGCGTGTTCGGCGTCCAGGTCGGCGAGCTTGGCGAGCATGGCCTCGCGGTGCGCGCGGTGGTCGGGGTCGGTGGGGTCCAGGGCCGACGGCAGGACGGTCACAGCAGGGCCTCCGGGATGTCCAGGTGCCGGGCGCGCAGCCATTCGCCGAGCGCCTTGGCCTGCGGGTCGAAACGGGCCTGCGCGGCGACGCCCTCGCCGAGGATGCCCTCGACGACGAAGTTGAGGGCGCGCAGGTTGGGGAGCTGGTGCCGGGTGACGGGCAGGTCGCGGGCCTCGGGGATCAGCTCGCGGAACCGGTCCGCGGTCAGTGCGTGGGCGAGCCAGCGCCAGGCGTCGTCGGTCCTGGCCCACACGCCGACGTTGGCGTCGCCGCCCTTGTCGCCGCTGCGGGCACCGGCGACGAGGCCGAGGGGGGCGCGGCGGACGGGTCCCGGTGGGAGCGGCTGCGGGAGGGGTGGTTCCGGTACCGGTGCCGGAACGGCGGTGTCCTGGTCCGGTGGTGGCGACACGCTCACGCGCCGCCCGTCATGGAGGACGGCCACATGGTCGACGGCCCCGTGGGGGACGTACACATCCTCGAAGACCCCATAGGGTGCGCCCTTTCCAGGTGGCGCGAGCACATGGAATCCGGGGTAGCCGGCGAGGGCCAGCTCGATCGCGGCGCCGCTCAGCGCCCGTCCCACGGCCTGCTGGTCGGTGTCCCGGACGACGAGCCTCAGCAGGGCGCTGGCCGTCTCCTCGGTGGGGGCGTCGGGCCGGTCGGTGCGGGCCAGGTCCCAGCGGACGTCGGTGATCCTGCCGAGGGCGGGTTCCATCTGCGTCCGGACCAGATCGGCCTTGGCCTCGACGTCCAGGCCGGTGAGGACGAAGGCGACCTCGTTGCGGAAGCCGCCGAGGCGGTTCAGCCCGACCTTGAGGGTGGGTGGCGGGGCCTCGCCGCGCACGCCCTCCACCCGGACGCGGTCGGGCCCGTCCTGGCTCAGCCGTACGGTGTCCAGCCGGGCGGTGACGTCGGGGCCTGCGTACCGGGCGCCGCCCGTCTCGTACAGCAGCTGGGCGGTGACCGTGCCGACGTCGACGAAGCCGCCGGTGCCGTCGTGCTTGGTGACGACCGAGGTGCCGTCGGCGTGCAGTTCGGCGAGCGGGAAGCCGGGGCGCCGTACGTCGCCGTCCTGGAAGAAGGCGTAGTTGCCGCCGGTCGCCTGTGCCCCGCACTCCAGCAGGTGCCCGGCGACGACCGCGCCCGCGAGCCGGTCGTACTCCGTGGGCCCCCAGCCGAAGTGCGCGGCGGCGGGCCCGGTGACCAGTGCGGCGTCGGTGACCCGGCCGGTGACCACCACGTCCGCGCCGGCCCGCAGGCACGCGGCGATGCCGAAGCCGCCGAGGTAGGCGTGCGCGGCCAGCGTGCCCGGGTGGGCGGCGGTGCGGTCGTCGCCCTCGACGTGCGCGACGCGGACGGGGATGCCGAGGCGCTCGGCGAGCGCGCGTACGGCGTCGGCGAGACCGGCGGGATTGAGTCCCCCGGCGTTGGTAACGATCTTGACTCCCCGCTCGTGGGCGAGCCCGAGGCACTCCTCCAACTGCCGCAGGAAGGTCCGGGCGTACCCGGCGTCCGGGTTCTTCAGCCGGTCCCGGCCGAGGATGAGCATGGTCAGCTCGGCGAGGTAGTCGCCGGTGAGGACGTCCAGCGGGCCGTCGGTGAGCATCTCGCGCATGGCGTCGAAGCGGTCGCCGTAGAAGCCGGAGGCGTTGCCGACGCGGAGCACGCTCACCGGGGCTCCCCCTGCGCCGGGCGGCCGGCTCCCGGCGGGCGTCCGGCTCCGGGCGGCCCGGCGAAGGCCTGGGCGATGTCCAGCCAGCGGTCGGCGTCCGGGCCCTCGGCGGTGAGGGCGAGGTCGGCGCGGTGGGCGCGCTGGGTGGCCAGGAGGCAGAAGTCGAGCGCGGGGCCGGTGACGCGCTGGGTGGCGTCCTCGGGGCCGTACGTCCACAGGTCGCCGCCGGGGCCGGTGAGTTCGACGCGGAACGGCTCGGCGGGCGGGGTGAGTCCGTGGGCGGCGTGGGCGAAGTCCCGGGCACGGACGCCGATGCGGGCGACGTGCCGCAGCCGACCGGTGGGCGGGCGGGTCACGCCGAGGGCGGCCGCGATGTCCAGGCCGTGGGCCCAGGTCTCCATCAGGCGTGCGGTGGCCATGGAGGCGGTGGCCATGGGCGGGCCGTACCAGGGGAAGCGTGCACCGGGGGCGGCGGCGCGCAGTGCCTCGTCGAGGGCCGTGCGGCCCTCCCGCCACGCCGTGAGCAGCGCGGCGGGGTCCTGCCTCGCCCCCTCCTCGGCGCCGTCGTCGACGTACCGGTCGGGTGCGGCGAGCGCCTGCTCGACCAGTGCCCTGAACCCGTCCTCGTCGGTGACCGCGGCCAGGGCGGCCCGGTCGGTCCAGTTCAGGTGCGCGATCTGGTGGGCGATCGTCCAGCCCGGCGCCGGGCTGGCCCGGCGCCAGTCTTCGGGGCTCAACTCGGCCACCAGGGCGTCGAGTTCCTCGCTCTCCTCGCGCAGGTCGTCGATCACGGGTGTCGGGTCGGACACGGTCGCTCCCCTCGGGCACGGCGGCGTGCGGCGCGGTGTGGTGAGGAGCATGGCAGGGCGGTGATTAACAATCAAGCATGCTTGCATGATTTTACGACGGGCGGCCGCCCGGGGAGCCGTCGGTCACGACGTCTTCGGGCCCGCGCGGTCAGCCCGCCGGCCAGACCGTCAGATCCACGTCGAGGAAGCCGATGTCCGGCACGGCGGTCGACTTGGTCTGGATGACCATCAGCGCGATGTCGCCGCTGCGGTGCCTGACGCAGATCTCGGTTCCGGCCGCGGACGCGGCCAGGGGGAGCTCGTGCGGGCCGCTCGTGCCGGCCGTCAGGTCGCGGCACGTCTCGTAGCCGGCGCCCGGCTCGCCGGGGACCTGGACGATCACGCTGGTGTCACTCGTCAGCTCGCAGCCCGCCGACTCGCAGCCGAAGCGAACGTCTCCCTTGCGGCCCTTGCCTTCCTTGCCGCTGCGGATCATCAGTGAGTTGTCGCCGGTCAGCAGCGGCACGTAGTAGGCGTGGGCCACCGGCGCCGTGGTCCCCGCCGTGGGGCCGTCGCCCTCCGTGTCCGGCGTTCCGGCCGACGACGCGGCGGCCTCCTCGGCCGGGGCCGACGCCGCCGTCCCCGGACGGGGCGCACCGGAGGCCTGCGCGGACTCCGACGCCGATGCCGACTCGACCGCGTCCCGGGCCCGGTCCAGGCCGCGTCCCGCCGCGTCCAGGAGGGCCGTTCCGGCCGCGATCACGAGGCCGCACGCGACGACGGCGGCCGCCGTGATCAGGACGGCGTTCCTCCGGCGGCGCCTGCGCTCCTTCGGCCCGTCCGGCCGCCGCGGCACGAACGGGCCGCCCAGTCCGGCGGCGCCCGGCCAGGGCGGGGGGACCGTGCCCGGTGGAACATTCCCCTGCGGGACGGTCCACGGCGTGGTGTGCACCGCGGTCGGGATCGGGGCAGCGACCGGAGCCGCGGCGGTCGCCGGCCCCGTGGCCGCGACCGGCGGCGGGACCGTCACCGGCGGTCCCGCGATCTCCCGCCACACGGCCGGACCGGTGTCCTCCCCGCCGTCCCGGCCCAGTTCCCGGCGGCACCACTCGACGATCTCCGCGGGGGTGGCCCGCTCCTCGGGGTCGGTGGCCAGGCAGCGGCCGAGCAGGGCGCGCAGGCGCTCGGGCAGCTCGGCGAGGTCGGGCTCGGAGTGGACGATCCGGTACAGCACGGTGGCGGCCGGCCCGTCGCCGTACAGGGGCTTGCCCAGCGCCGCGAACGCGGCCGTCTGCCCGAGCGAGAAGATGTCGGTGGCCGCCGTGATGGCGCCCGCGGAGGCCTGCTCGGGGGCCATGTACTGGGGCGTGCCGATGGTGGTGCCCGTGGCGGTGTGCGCGGTGCTGTCGGCGGCGAGCGAGATGCCGAAGTCGATGACGCGCGGACCGTCGGCGGCCAGCAGGACGTTGGCCGGTTTGAGGTCCCGGTGCACGATCCCCGCCGCGTGGATGGCCTGGAGGGCCTCGGCGACCCCCGCCATCAGCCAGAGCACGGCGGGCACCGGCAGCGGCCCGCTCCGGGCGACGGCGCCCGCCAGGGAGGGCCCCGGCACGTACAGGGTGGCCAGCCAGGGCGGGGTTCCGTCCGGGTCGGCGTCGATCAGTTCGGCGGTGTAGGCGCCCTTCACCCTGCGGGCCGCCGTGATCTCCCGGCCGAAACGCCGCCGGAAGGTCGCGTCGTCGGCCAGTTCCGACCGTACGACCTTGATGGCCACGGGCCGGCCGCCCCGGGTGTGCGACAGGTACACCCGGCCCATGCCGCCCGCTCCGAGCCGGGCCGCGAGACGGTAACCGGCCACTGTGCGCGGATCGTCGTCCTGCAAGGGCTGGAAGACCTCGGCCGTGTGATTCATCGGTTCCCTCCCCGTGATCCCGATGAGCTGACCAGGTACGCAGCCTATGCGGTGCGGCCGCCACCGGGCGCCGGAGGGGGCACCCTCCCCCGGGGCCCCGCGGTCACCCGTCCGTCAGCGCGGCGAACTCGGCGTCGGCGCGCTCGGTGACGAGCGCGAGGACGCGGCCGGTGGCGGCCAGGTCCTCGGCGGGTATCCCGCCCCAGATGCGGGCGCTGACGGGCGCGACCGCCGTGCCGACGGCGGCGAGCAGTTCGCGCCCGGCGTCGGTGGCGGGCAGGTGCACGCCGTCCTCGACCAGCAACCCCTTGTCCAGCAGCCCGTCGACGACGGTTTGGATGCCGGCCGGGTCGGCCTTGAGGGTGCCGCGCACGTCGGCGACGAGGCCGTCCCGCGTCGGCGGAGTCGGTGCGGTGGCCGCGGCACGCAGGACCACTTGCTGCTGGAAGGTGACGCCGTGCCGGGCCAGGATCTGCTCCAGTACCCCGCGGGCGGCGTAGTGGGCCAGGCCGAGGGCACGGGCGTCCGCCGGTGGCGCGTCCGTGGTCGCGGCGCCGGCGGTCGGCGCGGTGGGTGTGGTGCGGGTGGCGGCGGTCATGGCGTTGTCCTCCGGGTGCTCTCGTCGTTCGGTACGGATGGAGCGAGAGGTGCGTCGAGCAGGGTCGTCAGTTCGTCGGTGAAGGCGCGCGTCCGTGCGGCGCCCAGGCCCCCGAGCGGCTCCAGCAACCGCTGGAGCAGTTCCTGGACCACCGTGATCGCCTCCCGCGTGACGGACTCGCCCCGTTCGGTGAGGGCGAGCTGCACGGCCCGCGGGTCACGGGGGTCACGGGTGCGCTCGATCAGCCCCGCCGCCTCCAGCGCTCGCGCCAGCTTCGAGACGTACAGCGCCTCCAGCCCCGTGTGGTCGGCGAGTCGGCGCTGACTGGGCCGCTCGCCGGCGCGCTGCATGCCGTACAGCGAGGCGACCACCGAGTACTGGGCGTGTGTGAGGCCCAGGGGGGCCACCGCGCGATCGACGGCGACCCGCCACTTGTTGGCGAGCCGCCATACGAGGAAGCCGGGCGTCGCATGCCGTGAACCCTTGCTCATGTGAAATACAGTACATGGCTACTATGTACATGGCTACTAAATTGCCACGGGGACGGGCTACTGAGGCGGACCACCGAGACGGACCACCCACGGACCACCCGAGACGGACCACCGCGACCGGCCGGGGCGGAGCCGCCGACGGCGCCCGGGCGGTGCTCGGGCGGTGCTCGGGCGGCCGTCGGCCGGACGATGCCTAGGACTGCTCGGGAAGGGCCTTCGCCCGGCGCCGCCCCACCTGGGTCCGTACCGCACCCATGCTGGCCGCGATGACCAGGGCGATGGCGGCGGACTGGGTGGCGGTCAGGGCCTGGTCGAGGATGAGGAAACCGGCCGCCGCGGCGATGGCGGGCTCCAGGCTCATGAGGATGGCGAAGGTCGGCGCGGGCAGTCGGCGCAGCGCGAGCAGTTCGAGGGTGTAGGGCAGGACGGAGGAGAGCAGGGCGACGCCGGCGCCCAGCGCGAGCGTCACCGGATCGATCAGCTTCGACCCCGACTCGACGATGCCGAGCGGCAGGAACAGCAGCGCGCCGACCGCCATCGCCAGCGCCAGCCCGTCGGCCTGCGGGAAGCGGCGTCCGGTGCGGGCGCTGAAGACGATGTACGCCGCCCACATGGCGCCCGCCGCCAGGGCGAAGGCGGCACCGGCCGGGTCGAGGCCGTCGAAGCCGCCGCCGCCCAGCAGGAAGACGCCGGCCAGAGCGAGCGCGGCCCAGACCAGGTTCACCGCACGGCGGGAGGCGAAGACGGACAGGGCGAGCGGTCCGAGCACCTCCAGGGTGACGGCGGGGCCGAGCGGGATGCGGTCGACGGCCTGGTAGAAGAGGCCGTTCATGGCGGCCATGGCGACGCCGAAGACGACGACCGTGCCCCAGTCGGCCCGGGAGTGGCCGCGCAGCCGGGGCCGGCAGACCAGGAGCATGACGACGGCGGCCACGGCCAGCCGCAGGGTCACCACGCCGAGCGCCCCGGCCCGCGGCATCAGACTCACCGCCAGCGCGGCGCCGAACTGCACGGAGATGCCACCGGCGAGGACCAGGCCGACGGGGCCGAGGGCGCCGAACCGTCCGCCCGGCGCACCGTCCGGCACGGACGCGTGACCGACGGCGGGCGCGACGGCGGCCGCGGCGGCCGGGGACGAGGTGCCGGGGGTGGCGCTGGAGGTACTCACGGGGACTCCGGGACGGTGGGCGGACGGGCGTCGTTCAGCATACTGCACCGCGCGGTCCAGAGTAATGGACCATGTCAGGCACGTAGCCGTTTTACGCAACTGTCGGGGCCGGGGTGTCCGGCTGTCAACGCGCGTCCGTCAGGCGAGCCGGGGCCGCCCGCGACACCGCCGCCACCCGGCCCAGCCCGGCCCCGCGCCGAGCGGGTACCGTCCACCGGGTGAGACGACTCCTGACCCGCCTCTGGCGCCTGCTGCGCCCCGTCCAGAGCCGCCTGATGTGGCTGGTGAACGCCAAGTTCGTGGTCGGCGTGACCGGCGTCGTGCGGGACGACGAGGGGCGGGTCCTGATGCTGAAGCACCGGCTGTGGGCGCCGGGCCGCCAGTGGGGTCTGCCGAGCGGCTTCGCGCACAAGGGCGAGGACTTCCGGCAGACCGTCGTCCGGGAGGTCAGGGAGGAGACCGGGCTCGACGTGGAGGCGGGCCGGCTGGTCATGCTCAACAGCGGCCTGCGCACCCGCCTGGAGGTGGCGTACGAGGCCCGGCTCCTGGGCGGCGAGCTGCGCCTCGACCCCTTCGAGATCCTGGAGGCCCGCTGGTGCCGCCCGGACGAACTGCCCGAGGACGTCCAGCCGGTGTGCCGTCCGCTGGTGCGGGGCGAGACCGTCCCCTGAGCGGACTCCACGGGGTGTGAGGAGCACCTTCACAACCGTCACCGACGACCCGGCCGTCACCCTCGACGGCTCTGCGCGCCCCGGCCGTCCCCACGGCCATGGCACCGACCACAGCCGAGTTCGGAGTACCGCCCGTGCTTTTCGACGTCTCCCGCGGCGAACTCGCCGACACCTTCGGCGAGCACCGGCTCGCGACCCTGCCCGCCTCCGCCTTTCCGCCGCTCACGGCGGACACCGAGGGCGCCCGCCTCCTGCGGACCGTCGGCGCCCCCACCGGGACGCTCCTGCTGCGGGTGCCCGACGAGGAGTCCGGTCGGCTGCCCCGCGTCCGGGACGTCGTCGACACCGAGGACTTCGAGGCAGCCTCCCGGGACGCGGGCGGATGGCCCGTCATCGGCTGGCTCCTCAACGCCCACCTAGCCCTGGACCCCGACAGCGGCAAGGTGTACGCCTTCGACCCCGACGAGGAGACGGTGCGGCAGCTCCACACGGACGTCTCCTCCCTGGTCCGGGTCACCGCCCGGTTCCAGCGCCTGCTGGAGGAGTTCGCCTTCGCCGACGACGAGGACGAGGAGGCCGGCTTCGAGCGCCTGGAGCGCGAGGTCGAACGCGTCCGCCGGGAGACGCACGGCGTCGACCCGCTCCCCTTCCAGAACGACGAGACGGTCTGGTCGGTGGTCGGCGAGGAGATCGCCATGGGGCAGCGCTTCGCGGGCGACAGCCCCGGAGCCCGTTCGCTCTACGGGTGAGGCCGGGCGACCGCCGCGCGACCGCCCGGCCGGGTGCCGGCGGTCACCCCATGCTCTTGGCGCCGTCCAGGGACTCCCGGATGATGTCGGCGTGGCCCGCGTGCTGGGCGGTCTCGGCGATGACGTGCATCAGCACCCGGCGCGCCGACCACTCGGTGTCGGCCTCGAACCACGGCGCCTTCGGCAGCGGATGGGCGGCCCCCAGGTCGGGCAGGGCGGCGATCAGCTCCTCGGTCCGGCGGGCCACCTCGGCGTAGTCGTCCAGCACACCGGCCAGCGTCTCGCCGGGCAGCATCTTGAACTCGTCGGCCCGCCGGGTCCAGTCGGCCTCCGTCATGGCCGTGAAGTCGCCCATCGCGGAGGGGCCGTTCACGATGAAGTCGGTCCAGCTCCGCTCGGCCGCGGCCGTGTGCTTGATCAGGCCGCCCAGGCACAGCTCGCTGACGGTGGTCCGCAGCCCGGCCTGCTCGTCGGTGAGGTCACGGGTGGTGAAGCGCAGGAAGTGCCGGTGCTTGGCCAGCGTCTCCAGCAGGTCGGCACGCTCGCCGGTGAGGGGCTCGGTGACGGGCTCGGTGATGGACTCGGTGGTGGGCTCGGCGATGGGCTCGGTGGTGGTCATGGGGTCTCCGCCTTCCGCTGTTCCTGCTCCGTCGGTCGAGGACCACGCTATGACCGATCTAGGTCAATCCATGTCCTAGATCGGCCTCCGAGCGCCTAGTGGGCGATCTCCCCGCCGCCCATCAGCAGGTCCAGCCCCTCGGTGTCGTCGAAGGTGCCCTCGGTCAGCCGGGTGACGCCGGTCGTGGACGGCCCCTCGGCGGTGCCCCGCGGCAGGTACGCGACGCCCTCGACCGTGTCGCTGCCCGGCGCGGTCACCACGAGGTCGGCGCGGCCGTCGCCGTCCAGGTCGGTGAGGCCCACGGCGGCGCCGAAGTCCGCGTCCCCGCCCGGCGCGGCGCCGAGGTCGTCCCCGTCGAAGAGCCGGGCGCCCGCACCGCCGAGCCCGTCCGGACCCCCCGCGAGGAACAGCACCTGTTCCGGCCCGGGCTTCCCGTACACGTCCCACCGGGGAGCCCCGGCCACCACGTCCGCGTACCCGTCGCCGTTGACGTCCCCGGTGTCCAGGCTGGTGAGGACGGCGTCCTCGTCCTGAGGCTCCGCGCCGGGCACGCCGGGGGTGTCGCGGTCGACGGTGGTCGTACGCGTCCCCGGTCCGTCCTCCGACCCGTACACCACCGTCACCGAGCTCCGGCTCGCGTCGCCGCCGCGGGGACTGAGGACCAGGTCGTCGACGCCGTCCCCGTCCACGTCGCCGATCGCCCCCTCGCCAGCGTCGGGGAGCCAGACGTCCGCGGGCTGCGTGAAGCCGTCCCGGCCGCCGCGCAGGTAGCTCACCGGCTGGGTCCGGTCCCGCCAGGGCACCTCGCCTCCGGTGTCGGCGTCGTGGATGCTCACCAGGTCGTCGACGCCGTCGCCGTCGAGGTCACCGGCGATGAGGTCGTCGTAGTTCGCGCCCTCGACGTCCGGGGCCGGGCGGCGCGGAGCAGCGACGCGGCCCGTCCCGGCGGGGGTGCCGTCCCGCCCGAAGGGCCCCTTGAGCAGCCCCTTGTCGGAGCCGAGCCCGAAGACCAGGTCGGGATGCCCGTCCCCGTCGAAGTCGCCGCCGGCGAGCTGCTCGTCCAGGATCGGGTCGTCGCCCCAGGCGACGTGACTGCCGTCCGTCCCCGGCACCCGGACACCACGCGAGAGCCCGTCCTCGGACCCCCACATGATGATCACGCTCGGCTTCCAGTCGAAGACGGAGGCGGCGAGATCGGTGTACCCGTCCCCGTCGAAGTCGCGGGCCACGACATCGCTCCCGAAGAACGACTCGTCCCGGTTCTTCCCCGGTATCCCGGCGTCGTCCTGCGTCAGGTACTGGCACCGGGCGATCCCGGTCCCGTCCCCCGCCCCGTACGCGACCTCGACACTCCCCCCGCCGTACCCGCCCGGCACATCCCCCATCGAGCCGAACGCCAGGTCGGGATGCCCGTCCCCGTCGAAGTCGGCGGCGCCGTCCGACGCGGGCCGGTCCGACGCGGGCCGGTCCGACGCGGAGGAGGTGGCCGCGGTCCCGTGCTCGCCGCCGCCGGTCCCGCAGCCGTACGGCGCTGCGATGTCGGCGGACCCGTCGTCGGCGATCACCAGACCCGCGGCGACCGCCAGGGCGACGAGCGCCGCACCGCCCCCGACCACCCACGCCCGCCTACCGCCCCGCCACCGCGACACCTGCCCCTGATCACCTGAACCGTCCATACCAACGATCACGCACCCGTCGCGGCACGCGGTTCCGACGCCTCACACGGGCCGACGCGCCACGGCCAGCAGGTGCGAACTCGCCGCCAGCAACTCGGGGTAGGGCTCGGCCATACGAGCCGCACTGAGCACCGACTCGAACAGGCTCGACTCACGGAACGACTGACCGGTGTTCCGCTCGGCCGCCGCGAGCAGGGACCATGCGGGCCCTTCGATCCCGAAGACGGACGCGTCCAGGAACCCCGCCGCGGCGACCTCCTCGCGCAACTGCTCCCCGGTGTGGAAGTACGCCGTGGTGAAGGCCTGCCTCCCGTCGTGGATCTGGGTCGCGAGAATGCTCCCGATGCTCTCCCGCATCGACTCCTTGTGCAGGTGTGCGTAGGCGGCGTGCTCGAAGAGCGACGCGTACCGGTTGATCCCGGCGACCGCGAGGAGCCCGCCCGGCCGGAGCACCCGAAGTGCCTCCGCCAGTGCACGGTCCCGGTCCGCCCGCTGCGGCAGGTGGTACATCGGACCCAACACGAGTACGACGTCGTAGGCGCTGTCTTCGGCCGTGAGGTGCCGGGCGTCGCCCAGCTCGGCGGTCGCACCAGTGGCCACCGCCTGTTCGACGTGGCGGGGAATGGGATCGACCACGTGCACCTCGTACCCATCCTCCACCAGCCACCGTGCATGCGTGCCGGGACCACCTCCGACGTCGAGCACCCGGGCCGGTGGCGAGGGGAGGTGGCGGCGCAGCAGCTCCTGCGTGCGTACCATCTCCAGACGACCGTCGGCAGTGCTGACCAACCGGTCCGCCTCGTCGACGGTCTCGCTGTAGAACCTCACGATCTCCGGCGTCACCTCAAGGCTCGTCATCCGTACATTGTTAGGGCGAACCGGTGGACCGGTCCAGTGATCGGGAAGGAGCACCACGCCGCTACTGAAGTACGAGCAGATCGCCGACGATCTGCGCACCCGCATCGCGAACGGCGAGTTCGGGACGGGCGAGCTCCTGCCGTCGGGCCGTGACCTGGCCGAACAGTGGGGCGTGTCACGGGCCACCGTCGTCAAGGCCTACGACACCCTGCGTCATGACGGGCTCGTGGTCGCCCGGCAGGGCTCCGGCTACGTGGTGGCGGAGACACCAGTCGCCCGCCCCGCCGGTGGACGCCGGGCCGGCTCTACCCGCCTGTCGGGAGGAACGCCGTACCGCCGACTGGGCACACCGGATCGCGCGGTGCCTCCCGCCCACGTCACCGAGGCCCTGGGCTTGACGCACGGCGAAAAGGCCTTGCGTCGTGTTCGGCTCGTGCTCCTGGACGACGGTTCTCCGTACAGCCTGGTGACCGCATGGTTTCCGGCCTCCGTGGCGGACGCCGCGCCACGGCTGTCCGCCAAGGGGCCGATCGCCGAGGGCACGACGCACTACGTCCGCCGCGAGACGGGCTATTTCCCGGTCGAGGGCGTGGACGTCACAACGGTGCGACTGGCCACGGACGAGGAGGCACGACACCTGGACGTGGAGCGGCCCGCCGCAGTGGCCGTCGTCCTGCACACGGCGTTCGACCAACGACACCACGCGCTAGTGTGCGAGGAGGGAATCACCCCGGCCCACGCCTTCGAGCAGATCGACAGCTACCCCATGGGCTAGGGACACACCGCTTCAGGCGAGGCGGCATGTGGATCAGCCAAGTTCTGGTGCAAGCGCGCCTATTCACGCGGTGCCTGCCAGCCGTCAGACTGTGGCCGTGGACAACCGACCGGCGCCCGGCGCATTGGCACCCCACCGGTACTCCTACCTCGAAGACGCCCTGGAACTGTGCGGGGCAGACCTCGACGCGGACGACCCGGCTCGTCGTCGAGCGGCGCAGCTCGCCAACCTGTGCGTACAGGTCTTCAAGGAGTACGCGACGCTTATGCAAGAAGCAGACCAGCACCTGCCGAAAGCAGCGCGAGACCGGATCATCCCCGTACACATGGAGCGATCCGTCGAAGGTCTTTCGCGCCTCGCGGAGATTTTGGCCCTCGATCTCGACTAGGTCCTGTTGGGGAAGTCAGATAGCGGGAGGCTTCACGGCTACTAGTACTCGTCGTCGGGACAGTCGGTTCGCCGCAGGTGTCCCAATGCTTCGTGACGAACGGTTCGCGGCAGGGTCACTTCCGTCCAGTCCCCGTCCAGGAGCATCCACACCCCGAAGAGGGCGTCGTTCTCGTTGTGCAGCAAGAGTTGCACTGCATGGGGGCACTTCCACGGCAGCGCCCGTAGCACTCTGCGCAGCTTCTCTGGGTTGAGGTGGTTGTACGTGCCTGCGGCTACATGACATTCGGCGCCCTGGCGGCTGCCTCCCCAGTGTCCAAGCTGTTGGTCCCCGCTGACCCGTTTCAAGCTACCGCTGCCCAGGCCGGCATCGAAGGTATCGAGATTGACGATGTCCTCCAGTACCGCGTCCTCCAGATAACTGAACAGCAGTATGACGTCGGTGAAGTCGCTCATCAGTGATCTCTCCCGCGTTGAAGGCCCGGGTCAGCTTGCGCGGAGTGCACACACTGACCACACCGTTCGTAATTGTGTGACCTTGCGGACGTTGATCAGAAAGTAGTGCGTGGAGACTTGACGGATACGCAAAGGCGACTCTCCTCAGTTCGCACCACTCCTGGACAAGACCGCCGAGTCCTACCAAGCAGCCGTCACCCTCGCATCGCTGCTGATGCGGGCGTGACACTTTGACGACAACTCCTAGGGCCCCCGTCGCATCGAACGGCCCAGCCCGAAGCGATAGCCGACGCGTCAACCAATCTGTGGCATCTGCACGTTCCGCAAGAGTGAGCGGATGACAATTACTTCCGTTCCGCTTGACTGGACCGGTCCACCGGTCCAGTCTGATCCTCGAGGTCGCGTGACAACGGAAGGCGCCGCATCTCGGTCGCGGCCAGTCACGTAGTCAACATGCCGAAGCCCCGGCGGCCGTCCGACCGGCCCCGGGGCGTGGCCACCAGCCAAACCCAAAGGAGCTGATGACATGACCGAGCCTATCGGCCGCCTCGTCACGTGGGTGAGCCTGCTGCTCAACCGCCGAGGCACCCACTGCCGCAACCGACCACGACCGCCCGCGCACCACGCACCGCCCCATCCGGCCGTCACCCGCTCGCTCCCCCTCCCTTCCCACCGCAGCCCTTACGGCTTGCCCACCCCCCTCGACGGCACCGAGACCGTGGCCGTCCGCCCGTACCTCCTCGTGGGGGCGCGGTTCGCACCGGAGGTGGCGGTATGACGGAGCCGCGCGAGCCTCGGCTCCTCCCCTGGTCCGGTCCCGAGGGCAAGCCCTGCTACCTGATCACCGACGACAACGGCGGCCCCGTCTCACGGCTGGCCGACACCACCGAGTCCACCCAGCTCGGCATGGGAGCGGAACTGCTCGCCCACGCGCACGATCTCCTCCCCCGCACCCCGCACGGCGAGCTCCGCTACCTCGCCGAGCGGCTCGCCGAATCCCTTGCGGACGCACTGCGGGTGGCCGAGAGTCGGGGACGGAGGCTCCGGGGCCTGAACTGATCCCACGGTGGCATCCCACCGCCGGTCGTCAGACCCCGGTCGTACACCCAAGTACCCCCCTGCTCCGACGCGTTGAGCGCAGCCGGCCGCCTAACGTCCTCCGCATGACCGGCAGATCACGCACCTCACGCAGAACCGTCCTGACCGCACTGCTCGCGGGAGCCGTGTCCGTCCCCCTCCTGGGGGCCGCCCCCGCGGCGTCGGCGCCCGCCACGGCGCTGGAGTTGCCCCCGCCCACCGGCCCCCACCCCGTCGGCCGCCGCACCCTGCACCTCGTCGACCGGCACCGCGGCGACCCCTGGGTGCCGGCGGCGCGGGGCAGGGAGCTGATGGTGTCCGTGTCCTACCCGGCACGCTCGTCCGGCGGACGCCCGGCGGCGTACATGACCGGGAGCGAGGCGCAGCGGCTCCTGGAGCTCAAGGGGTTGGCCGGGGTCGTGCCGGCCGCGACGGTCGCGGGGACGCGTACGCACGCGCAGGCCGACGCGCCCCCCGCGCCGGGCCGCTTCCCTCTCGTACTGCTGTCCCCCGGCTTCTCCGTGCCGCGCACCACGCTCACCGCGCTCGCCGTGGAGTTGGCCGCCCGCGGATACGTCGTCGCCGCCGTGGACCACGCCTACGAGTCCGTCGGGACGGAGTTCCCCGGGGGCCGGGTCCCGCCGTGCGTGGCCTGCGACCGGGTCGGCGTCGACGTCGACGAGGCGACGGTCGTGCGGGGCCGGGCCGCGGACCTCTCCTTCGTGATCGACGAGCTGACCGACCGCCGGAGTACGGGGGCACTGGCGCGCATGATCGACCCGGGCCGTATCGGGGCCGCCGGGCATTCGATCGGCGGCGCGGCCGCCCTGGCCACGATGGCGGCCGACCGCCGGGTGCGGGCGGGGGTCAACCTGGACGGGGGCTTCTTCGTGCCGGACGCGGGACACCGCATCGGCGGACGCCCGTTCATGATGGTCGGAGCCGAGGCCGTCCACGGTCCCGGCAACACCGCTGGCGACTGGGCCGAGACCTACGACCGCCTGCACGGCTGGAAGCGTTGGCTGACCGTGTCCGGGGCCGGGCACTTCTCCTTCACCGACATTCCCTGGCTGGCGGAGCAGCTGGGGCTGCCCGATCCGGAGGTGCCGCTCCCGGGCGAGCGGGGCTGGTACATCACCCGCGACTACGTCGGCGCCTTCTTCGACCTCCACCTGCGGGGCATCCCCCAGCCCCTCCTCCACGGCCCCACGTCCTCCCACCCCGAGGTCGGGTTCCACCGGCCGTAGCGGACCCCGGCAAAACCGTCACTCCAACCGCTCCGCCAGCACCTCCGCCAGATGCCGCCCCCGCACCCCGGCCAGCTGCTCCAGCTGCGTCCGGCACGAGAAACCGTCGGCCAGGACCACCGCGCCGTCCGGGGCCTCGCGCACGGCGGGGAGGAGCTGGTCCTCGGCGCACGCGGCCGACACCTCGTAGTGGCCGGCCTCGAAGCCGAAGTTGCCCGCGAGGCCGCAGCAGCCGCCGCTCAGCTCACCGGTCAGGCCCGCCGACGCACGCAGGCGCCGGTCGGCCGCGTCGCCCAGGACCGCGTGCTGGTGGCAGTGGGTCTGGCCGACCGCCGGGAGGTTCACGGCAGGCGGGTTCCAGTCGGGGGCGTGGCGCTCCAGAGCCTCCGCGAAGGTCAGGACGCGCGAGGCCAGCCGGGCCGCGCGCGGGTCGTCGTGCAGCAGCTCCGGCAGGTCCGTGCGCAGGGCGGCGGCGCAGCTCGGCTCCAGGACCACGACCGGCGCGGACGTCTCCAGCACCGGGGCCATCAGGTCGAGCGTGCGGCGCATCACCGCCCGTGCCCGGTCGAGTTGGCCCGTGGAGACGTACGTCAGGCCGCAGCAGACCCGGCCGCCCCGGCGGGCCGTCAGCAGCGCCAGGGGCGACTTCGACGTACCGTCGCCGACCACACCGCGGCCCCGCAGCGTCGGCGGCAGCGCCACCCGCAGCCCCGCCGCCTCCAGCACCCGTACGGCCGCCCGGCCGACGGAGGGCGAGAGGTGCTCGGTGAAGGTGTCGGGCCACAGGACCACCAGGTCGCCGTCACCGGCCGGCCCCCGGCGCCTCCTCCGCCACCACCTGCTGAACGTCTCCCCCGCCAGCCGCGGCACCTCCCGCTCCCCCGCGATCCCGCCCAGCCGCTTCGCCACCGCGGCCAACGGCCGCACCGACGCCAGCGCGTTGACGACCGGTGCCGTCCGCGTCCGGGCCGCCCAGCGCAGCCACACCGGCAGCCGTCCCATCGCGTAGTGGGCGGCCGGGCGGCGGCGCCCGGCGTAGTGGTGGTGCAGGAACTCCGCCTTGTACGTGGCCATGTCGACCTCGACCGGGCAGTCGGAGCGGCAGCCCTTGCAGGACAGGCACAGGTCCAGGGCGTCCCTGACCTCCGTCGACCGCCAGCCGTCCGTGACCAGTTCACCGGCGAGCATCTCGTGCAGCAGCCGGGCCCGCCCCCGCGTGGAATGCGCCTCGTCCCCCGTCGCACGGAACGACGGGCACATCACGCCCGCCCCGGACACCGACGTCGTACGGCACTTGGCGACCCCGACGCAGCGGCGCACGGCCGCCGAGAAGTCGCCGCCGTCGGACGGGTAGCCGAACTCCACGTCCACCGGCTCGCGCGGCAGGACGGAGAAGCGGAGGTTGGCGTCGAGCGGCGCCGGGCGGACCAGCATGCCGGGGTTGAGGAGGTCGTCCGGGTCCCACACCGCCTTGGCCCGCTCGAAGAGCGCCACCGTCTTCGGCCCGTACATCCTCGGCAGCAGCTCCGCCCGCGCCTGCCCGTCCCCGTGCTCCCCGGACAGCGAACCGCCGTGCGCCACGACCACGTCCGCCAGCTCCTCCGAGAAGCGGCGGAAGCGTGCCACCCCGGCCTCCGACAGCAGGTCGAAGTCGATGCGTACGTGGATGCAGCCGTCGCCGAAGTGCCCGTACGGCGTGCCGCGCAGTTCGTGGGCGGTGAGCAGGCGCCGGAAGTCCCGCAGATAGCCTCCCAGCCGGGCCGGCGGCACCGCGCAGTCCTCCCACCCGGGCCACGCCTCCGAGCCGTCCGGCATCCTGGTCGCCGTACCGCTCGCGTCCTCCCGGATCCGCCACAGCGTCCGCTGACCGGCCGGGTCCGTCACCACCAGCGCGTCGACGACGTCCGCCGCCCGCACGACCGCCTCCGCACGCGCGCGTGCCTCCGCCTCCGTGTCGCCGCCGGTCTCCACGAAGAGCCAGGCCCCGCCCCTCGGCAGCCCCTCCGTGGACGGCACCAGGTCGACCGCCATGCCCTCCACCGTGAGCGGACCGAGCGGCAGCAGCCCGGCCGCCGCCTCCGCCGCGCCCGCCTCGTCGGCGTAGCCCAGCACCGCGAGCGCACGCGCGCGGGGCGACTCGACCAGCCGGACGACGGCTTCCGTCAGCACGCCCAGCGTGCCCTCCGAGCCGCAGAAGGACCGGGCCACGTCCGCTCCCTTCTCCGGGAGCAGGGCGTCCAGCGCGTAGCCGGAGATGCGGCGCGGGAGGTCGGGGAAGCCGGTGCGCAGGCGGGCCAGGTCGCCGTCCACCAGCTCGCGCAGGCCCGCCGGCGCCCCGGACCACTCCCGCCCGAGCCGCAGTCGCCGCCCCCGCGCGGTGAGCACCGACAGCTCGCGCACGCTGTCCGCCGTCGTGCCCCAGGCCACCGAGTGCGAGCCGCAGGAGTTGTTGCCGATCATGCCGCCGAGCGTGCAGCGGCTGTGGGTGGAGGGGTCGGGGCCGAAACGCAGCCCGTGCGGCGCGGCGGCGTCCTGGAGACGGTCCAGGACCAGCCCCGGCTGGACGACGGCCGTACGCGCCTCCGGATCGATCCCGACCAGCCGGTTCATGTGCCGCGTGAAGTCCAGCACCACCCCCGTACCGGTCGCCTGCCCGGCGATGGACGTGCCGCCGCCCCGCGCCACGACCGGCACGCCGCGCTCCCGGCACACCTCCAGCACGGCCGCCACGTCGTCGGCGTCCCTCGGGGCCACGACACCGAGCGGGACCCGCCGGTAGTTCGAGGCGTCCATGGTGGTCAGCGCCCGGGACGTGGTGTCGAACCCGACCTCGCCGCGGACGGCCCTGCGCAGTGCTGCCTCCAGATCCGTCATGCCTCCAGCATGGGCTCTCGTAGCTCCGCACAGGTCCGCACGGCGGAGATCTCGTCTCATCGGACGGACATGCCTTCGTCCGGTTTGGCCGAGGCGATACCCTCCGGCTCGTGGCTGACATCCAGATTCCTGCTGACATGAAGCCCGCGGACGGTCGTTTCGGCGCGGGTCCCTCCAAGGTGCGGGTGGAGGCGCTGGACGCCCTGGCCGCCACCGGTACGTCCCTGCTCGGCACCTCCCACCGCCAGGCGCCCGTCAAGAACCTGGTCGGCAAGGTCCGCGAGGGCATCCGCGAGCTGTTCCGGCTCCCCGACGGCTACGAGGTGATCCTCGGCAACGGCGGCTCCACCGCGTTCTGGGACGTCGCGACCCACGGCCTGATCGAGAACAAGTCGCAGCACCTGAGCTTCGGCGAGTTCTCCTCCAAGTTCGCCAAGGCCGCGAAGCTCGCCCCCTGGCTGGCCGAGCCGACCGTCGTCTCCGCCGACCCGGGCACGCACCCCGAGGCGCGCGCCGAGGCCGGCGTGGACGTGTACGGCCTCACGCACAACGAGACCTCCACCGGTGTCGCCATGCCCATCAGGCGCGTGGCCGGTGCCGACGAGGGCGCCCTCGTCCTGGTCGACGCGACGTCGGGTGCGGGCGGCCTTCCGGTCGACATCTCGGAGACCGACGTCTACTACTTCGCCCCGCAGAAGTCCTTCGCCTCCGACGGCGGCCTGTGGATCGGCGTGTTCTCCCCGGCCGCGATCGAGCGCGCCGAGCGCGTGCACGCGTCCGGCCGCCACGTCCCGGAGTTCTTCTCGCTGCCGACGGCGATCGACAACTCCCGCAAGAACCAGACGTACAACACCCCGGCGCTGGCCACCCTGTTCCTCCTCGGCGAGCAGCTGGACTGGATGAACGGCCAGGGCGGCCTGGACTTCACCACGGCCCGCACCAAGGACTCCTCGTCCCGCCTGTACACGTGGGCCGACGAGTCCAAGTACGCCACGCCTTTCGTCTCGGACCCGGCCAAGCGCTCGCAGGTCATCGGCACGATCGACTTCTCCGACGACATCGACGCCGCCGCCGTCGCCAAGGTGCTGCGCGCCAACGGCATCGTCGACACCGAGCCGTACCGCAAGCTCGGCCGCAACCAGCTGCGCGTGGCGATGTTCCCGGCGATCGACCCGGCGGACGTCGAGGCGCTGACGAAGTGCGTCGACTACGTGATCGAGAAGCTGTAGCCGCGACCACGAGTCCAACGACGAAGGGCGCCCGGCGGATCCATCCGCCGGGCGCCCTTCGCGCATCCGTGGGATCTCTGCTCCCCGGCACGCCAGGCGAAGGGGCTTTGGGCGGGGGGCCGCCGAGCAGTCCGCCGCGCTACATCGGTTCGACGAGTGCGGCCCGCCATTCGGGGCGCGGGTCGGCCCCCAGGCTCGTCCAGTACTCCGTCCCACGGACGACCTGCCCGTTGCGGACGGTCCAGAACGACGCCGCGCGGAAGACGCCGAGAGTGTCGTGCGGCACTTCCACCTCGGAGACGACCTCGTCGCCCTCGGCCACCACCTTGAGCACCCGAATCGACCAGCCCTCCGGGTATTCACGGTTCACCGCGACGAAGTTCTCCCGGCCGACGACGCGTTCGAGGCTGATCGGCCACTCGACAACGACATCCTCGGCGATCAGCCCGGCGACACCTGCCCAGTCACGGGCCTGGATCCGTTCCCACAGTGTCTCGATGACCTTTGACGATTCCATCGGCGGAGCCTTTCACACCGGTCCGACAAGAGCCTCGTCAACGGCAAGTCGGTTGTTCTCAGGCCAGCCCCGCCCCGATGGCGCGGCGGACCGCGTCCGCGCGGTCGCGGATGTGGGCCTTGGCGAACAGGTTGTTGATGTGGGTCTTGACCGTGGCCTCGCTGATGAAGAGTTTCTCCGCGATACCCCGGTTGGACAGGCCCTGGCCGATGAGGGCGAGGACCTCGCGTTCGCGGGGTGTGAGGTCGTCCGGCAGGGGCCGACGGGCCGCCGCCCGGTCGGGGGCGGGTGCCTGCGCCCTGGCCGTGGCGAGCAGGCGGGCCTGGACCTCGCCGTCGAGTACGGACTGGCCCGCGCCCGCGGCCCTGATCGCGCGGGTGATGTCCTGGCGTCCCGCGTTCTTGGTCAGGTAGCCGCGGGCGCCCGCGCCGAGCGCGCCCAGGATCGACTCGTCGTCGGCGAAGGTGGTCAGGACGACCACCGCCACCTCCGGGTGCTCCTCGGTCAGCCGGCGGGTCGTCTCGATGCCGTCCAGTACGGGCATGCGCAGGTCCATCAGCACCACGTCGACGGGGCCGGCGGCCACCGCCGCCAGTACCTCGGTGCCGTCCGCGGCGGCCGCTACGACGTCGATGTCCTCGGCCAGCCCGAGCACCGCGGCGAGCGGCTCCCGCACGGCGGCCTGGTCGTCGGCGACGATCACCTTCAACCGCGCGGTTCCATGGGTCTGTTCGCTCATCCTGGAATCACCGTCTCCACCTGCCAGCCGCCCTGGTCCGGTCCCTCGGTGACCGGCCCCGCGCTGACGCTCCCGCCCAGCAGGGCGACGCGTTCGCGCATTCCGATCAACCCCATTCCGCTGCCGGTCCCCGGGGTCACCGCACGGGTGGCGGGCCGGTTGCGGATCCTCAGTGTGATCGACGACGCGGTGAACGTCAGGTCCACCCCGACCCTTCCGCCGGGTGCGTGCCGGGCCGCGTTGGTCAACGCCTCCTGGGCGATCCTCAGCAGGTTCTGGGTCACCCGGGCCGGCACCTCGCGGACGGTGCCGGTGACGGTGAGGGCGTCGTGGTGGCCCGCCGACTCGACCATCGCGGTGAGGCTCTCCAGCAGCGGCAGCGCGTCCTCCCGCAGCGCGTGCACGGTCCACTGCGCCTGCTTCAGGCTCTCCTTGACCAGGCCGTGGGCCTTGCCGTTGGCCTCCCTGACCTTCTCCAGGTCTCCCGTGTCGAGCAGCGCGTCGGCCAGTTCCAGCTGCATGTTGATGCCGGCGAGGGAGTGCGCGAGGACGTCGTGCACGTCCCGCGCGATCCGGCCGCGCTCGGTGAGTACGGCGGTCCTCGCCTCCGCGCGGGCGGCGCGTTCCGCCGACTCCGCGGCCGAGAGCGCCGACCGTACGGCCTGGCGCTGGGTGCGGTTGAGGATGCCGACCACGACCGGGACGCCGGTGGTGAGGCCGAGCACCCAGGGCAGCGCCGGGTCTCCCGGACCGAGGTGGAAGTACAGGACACCGGCGCAGAGCAGCGAGCACGTCGCCGCGAGGGTGAGCGCCCTGCCGGTTTCGAGGCGGTAGCCGATGTGCCCGGCGATGAAGTAGGCGAACAGGTAGCCCGTGCCGCTGTCGCTGACGCCGAGCAGGGCGGCCGCCGCGACGATGCCGGACGAGAGCCAGGCGAGCGCGAGCCGTGGCGGGACCCGGCTCTCGGGCACTCCCCTGACCAGCAGTGCCGCGGAGTTGACCACGAAGAGGGCGGCGACCGCCAGACCCTGACCGCTGAATCCCATGGGCCGGATCGTCAGGGCGCCCACGGCGACGACCGCGAGGCTCAGGCCCCACTGCACACGCGGGTCCTGACCGGGGACCGGACGCGGGTCCGCCCCCGGGTCCGGGGGCCGAGGGTTCTCGGTGGCGGCCACCGGCAGAACATAGCGCACGGTCAGGCCGTACGGTCGAGGACGGGAGCGGCGGGAGCGGCGGCGGCCACGGCCCGGGCGCTGCCGCGGCTGCGCAGGTAGATCGTGCCCACCCGCGTGACCACCTCGGTCACCGCCATCAGCACGAACGCCGTCACCCAGGCCTGGTCGCTCGTGATGTGGTGGGCGACGCTGAACCGGGCGACGTCGTCGGCGCCGCCGCCGTGCTCGACCCAGACCTGGAAGCCCATGCGGGCGCCCATGCCCAGCACCCACAGGATCGCCGACACGGCGCCCGCCTTGATCACGAGGTGCCCGTCGAGGGGCCTGATCCGGGTGTAGACGCCGCCCGCGATGCCGAGCACGGCGCCCGCACCCGCCAGGGCCGCGATCAGTACGAGGTCGTTGCCGCCGGTCGGTACGGAGTCCAGGTAGGAGTACGCGACGAAGGCCACGATCCCCAGCGGGATCAGGAACGTCCTGCGGTCGAGCCGGTCTTCCCGCAGCTGGCGGAAGACGACCAGAACGAGGGCGATGTCGGTGATCCACTCAGTCGTTGTCATGCCCTCAAGGCTGCTCCGGCCGGGCACGCGACACCTGGACCCATGGGTGGAGCCGGGGGTGGAGATGCACCGCGCCCCCGGCTCCACCCCCGCTCTCCACCCCCGGCCCGGACGCCCTGGCCGCTGCTACCGGCTCAGCCGCTGGAACCTCCGTACCGCCAGGGGCAGGAAGATCGCCGTCAGCACCACCGGCCACACGCCCGCCATCAGCAACGCGTGCTGTTCCACCCACGAGTCGCCGCCGCCGACCGGCGTGCCGAACAGGTCGCGAGCGGCGGCCGCCGTCGACGAGATCGGGTTCCACGCGGCCACCCAGCCCAGCCAGTCGGGCATGAGCTGCGGGGCGACGAAGATGCTGGAGATCATCGTCAGCGGGAAGACCACCGCGAACAGGCCGCCCGCCGCCTCCGGGTTGGGGACCAGGAGGCCCAGCCACACGCCGATCCAGATCAGCGCGAAGCGCAGCCACAGCAACAGCCCGAAGGCCGCCACGAAACCCCAGCCGCCCTCCGGGCGCCAGCCCATGGCCATCGCCGTCAGCATCATGATGGCCAACTCCGCGCAGGCCACCAGCAGATCGGTCACCCCGCGCCCGGCCACCACCGCCGAGGACGCCATCGGCATGGAGCGGAAACGGTCGATGACGCCCTTCGTGGAGTCGTAGACGACGACCGTCGCGGTGTTGATGAAGCCGAACGCCATGGTCATCACGAACATGCCCGGCATCAGGAAGTCCTTGTAGTCCCCGCCGCCGGGCACCGTCATCGCGCTGCCGAAGACGTAGCCGTAGAGGAGGACCGACAGGATCGGGAAGCCCAGCTGCCAGGCGATGTTGACGGGCTGGCGCTGGTAGTGGGTCAGGCCGCGGCGGACGATGTTGCCGCAGTCGGCGAGCAGCCAGTAGAGGCGGCCGCGCTCGGGCGGAGCCGTCGCCGGACCGGCCGCGCTGTCGACATCGAGGGCGCTCATGCCGCCACCGCCTCCTTCTTGTCCTTCTCCTTCTTCTCCTTCTTCTCCTTCTCCGCGTTCCGCGCGGGCTCCACGCTGGTGCGGTGGCCGGTCAGGCGCAGGAACACGTCGTCGAGGCTCGGCCTGCGCAGGCCGATGTCCTCGACGGCGACGCCCTCGTCCTGGAGGGTGCGCGCCACCTCGGTCAAAGCCGGCACCCGGTCGGTGACCGGGGCGTGCACGCGCAGCGCCACCTCCTCGACCTCGGGTTCGCCCTTGCAGACCCGGGCCACCGTCCGCACCACCCGTGGGATCTCGGCCCGGTCGGCGACCACGACCTCGATCCGGTCGCCGCCGACCAGGTTCTTCAGCCCGTCCGGGGTGTCGTCGGCGATGGCCCGGCCCCGGTCGATGACGGTGATGCGGGAGGCGAGCCTGTCGGCCTCCTCCAGGTACTGCGTGGTCAGCAGGACCGTCGTGCCGCTCGCCACCAGCTCGCGGACCGATTCCCAGACCTCGCCGCGACTGCGGGGGTCCAGGCCCGTCGTCGGCTCGTCCAGGAACAGGACGGACGGGGCGAGGATCATCGACGCCGCGAGGTCGAGGCGCCGCCGCATGCCGCCGCTGTACTTGCCCACGCCCCGGTCGGCGGCGTCGGTCAGGTCGAACTGCTCCAGCAGCTCGACCGCGCGGGCCCGGGCCCGCCTGCCGCCCAGGTGGAACAGGCGCCCGAACATCTCCAGGTTCTGCCGGCCGGTGAGCACCTCGTCCACGGCCGCGTACTGGCCGGTGAGGCCGATCCGCGCCCGCACCTCACGTGCCTGCCGGGCGAGGTCGAGGCCCGCCACCTCGGCCCGTCCCCCGTCCAGCCCGATCAGCGTGGACAGGATGCGCACGGCCGTGGTCTTGCCCGCGCCGTTCGGCCCGAGCAGGCCGTGCACCGTGCCCTCGCGGACGGTCAGGTCGAAGCCGTCCAGGGCGCGTTTGTCGCCGTAGCGCTTCTCCAGGCCTTCGGCCCGTACCGCGTGTCGCTCGCTCATGGGTCCCAGTCCCCCTTCCGTTCCCTAACTGAGTACACCGTACCCGATTGCGCGTACGCCGTACTCAGTTTTTCGGCGCGGACTTAAACTGACCCCATGGCAAGCGGTACGGAGACCAGCGGCAGCGGCGACATCGGCCGCACCCTCGAACTGTTGTGGGACACCGGCCGACGCCCCAGCCGGGGACCCAGGCCCGGCCTGACGCTGGAGCGGATCGTGGAGGCCGCCGTCGAGGTCGCGGACCGGGACGGTCTGGGCGCGGTCTCGATGCGCCGGATCGCCACCGAGCTGGGCACCGGCACGATGTCCCTGTACCGCTACGTCCCCGGCAAGGGCGAGCTGCTCGACCTGATGCTGGACCGCGTGCAGCGCCCGTCCGAGAACCCGGCCGACCTCGGCGACGGCGGCTGGCGCTCGGCGCTGCACGCGCTCGGCCACGCCGCGCTCGCCCTCTACCGCCGCCACACCTGGCTGCTGGAGGTCAACCAGTCCCGCCCGGTCCTCGGCCCGTCCGCCCTGGACGGCATGGAGAAGGTGCTGGCCCGGATCAAGCCGATGGGCCTGACCGACCCCGAGCTGGTCTCGGTGATCGTCATGATCGACGGGTACGTCGTCGGGGCCGCCCGCACGCAGGTGTACGAGCGGGAGGCCGAGCGCGGGTCCGGGCTGACGGACGCGGAGTTCTGGGCGGCCCAGGAGCCGGTGCTGGTGAAGGCCATGAGCAGCGGGCGCTACCCCGTGCTCTCGTCCCTCTCCGAGGACGCCTTCGGCACCGGCTTCGACCACTTCGAGTTCGGGCTCCAGCGCATCCTCGACGGGCTGGAGGTGCTGGTGGCCTCGCGCCGGGCGGCGGACGCCCCCGCGGCGGGGGACGGCTCAGCGACGCCGGAAGATCCGGCGTAGCCCCAACAGCGCGGCCAGCGCGACGAGCAGCCCGACCGCCCCCACCTTGAGCGTGTTGCCGCCCGGACCGTTGGAGTCCGCACCCGAGGCATGGGAACCGGAACCCGATCCGCCGCCCGAGTCGCCACCGCCGCCGGGCACGTCCTGGGCCTTCACCGGGCTGTTGACGCCCTCCATGCCGAGCAGCAGCTTCTTGCCGTCGGTGGTGTAGGTGGCGGACTCGCCCTGGCCCAGGGGCACGCTGATCCGCTCCCCGCGCTTGATCTTCCCGCCGTTCCAGTCGTACCAGATGCCCCCGAGGTAGCCGCGCACGGCGAGCTGCTCGCCGTCCGGGGAGAAGGCCGCGTCCGTGGCCCAGAGGTCGACGGGGACGGTGGGCTTGAAGACGTTGGTGCCGGAGGGGGAGAGCTTGGCCGGGCCCTCGTACAGGTGCCCGCCGTCCTCGTTCTTGTCGATGATGTAGACCCGCCCGGTCTTCGGGTGGACCACCATCGACTCCGCGTCGCGGGAACCGTCCGTGTACTTCACGACGTACTGCGTCGCCTTGACGGTCTGGTCCTTCAGCTCCGTCGGCTCGGGCAGCTCGTAGATCCACACGTACGGCCAGGTCACGCCGTCGTTGTCGCCGATGTCGCCGACGAAGATCTTGTTGCCGGGGCCGATGGCGATCGCCTCGACGTCGCGGGGCGTGCCGACGCCGGACAGCGCGACGCGGGCGACGGTCTCGCCGGTGGCGCCGTCCACGGCGTAGATGTACGGGCCGGTGTCCTGGTCGTTGTGGGTCCAGTAGATGCCGGGGTGCAGACGGGACGCGGCGAGGCCGCTGGACTCGGTGATGCGCGGGTCCTTGATCGTGAAGCCGTCGCTCCCGGCGGGCCCGTCGTCCGCGTCCGCCGCGGAGGCGGGCACGGCGAACGCACCCACGAGAAGGGCCGAGGCGAGGAGGGCGAAGGGTCGGCGCATGCGCCAAGCCTGCCATCCCGCGCGGGCGTTCACGTCGGCGGTCACCCCCTCGGTCACCCTGCGTGGTCGGGCTCACATCGCGTCGACCAGGCCGATCGTCCATGATGAGCGGATGCTCAGGTTCATGTTCGTCGGCGACTCCATGACGATCGGGAGCGCAGGCGAACACACGTGGCGCTACCGGCTGTGGCAGCACCTGCGCGACTCCTGCGGCCGCCCCTTCACCTTCGTCGGCCCGCGCGAGACCCTCCATGACCGGGTGACGGACGCCCCCACCTCGTGCGCCTACGCCGAACCCGGCTTCCCCCGCGCCCACCTGGCCGGCTGGGGCGAGGGCTGGCACCACATGACCCCGCTGATCGCGGAGACGGTACGGTCCTGCCGCGCGGACGTGCTCCTGGTCTCGCTGGGCCTCATCGACCTCGGCTTCTACACCAACGCCGAGCAGACCGCCGCCAACGTGCGCGCCTTCGTGGCGAACGCGCGCTCGGCGAACCCGCGCGTGCGCGTGGCGGTGATGCCGGTGCTGCACAACATCCGGGTGGACGCCGACGAGACCTTCGCCGAGCAGGTCGCCCACTTCAACGAACTCCTCGTGAAGACCGTCGCCGACCTCGACGCCGAGGGCTCCCCGCTGCTGCTCGTCCCGCCGCCGCCCGGGTACGACTTCCACACCGACACCTACGACGGCACGCACCCCAACGAGAGCGGCGAGCACCGGATCGCGGAGGCCTTCGCGACGGCGATGGACGAGGAGTGGGGGCTCGGCGGCCCCTACTCCCCCGGCCCTTCGTCCCCGTAGGCCGCCCGGATCTCCCGGACCAGCCGGCCGGCACAGGACCGCACGGCCCGGCCGCTCCAGTTCTCCGTCCCCTGCCCGAGGTAGACGGCGCGCGCGTGGGCGAGCGGCGGCCGGTACGAGGCGGGCAGCCGCCCCAGGGCCCAGTCCGCCGCCGCGTCCTTCGACCGGATGTCCCCGGTGACGAGCGTGCTCCAGACGCGGGCGAGGGTGAGCAGCACGTTGCGCGTGTCCGACTCCAGCCCGGTCAGCAGCTCCGGCACCCCGGCGGCGATCGCCCGCCGCAGGTCGCCGTGCGGCACGGGGTCGAGCAGGGCCGCGGGCGGCGGGCCGTAGAGCGGGGCGTCGGCGCGCAGCACCATCGTCAGCAGCGGAGCCAGGTCGGGGTCGTCCTCCGGCTCCGGGACGGCGCCGCGCTCGTAGGAGTCGCGCAGCCACTCGCCGTACAGGTACTCCCGGCGGGGCGGATACCGCCAGGGCCGGACGTCGTCCCGCACGACGGCGATCAGCTCGACGGGGCGCCCCCCACCACCGGACACGCCGAGCAACTCCCCGGTGAGCCGCTCGCGTTGCCCGTACGTGGTCGGGCGCCCCAGGACGACGAGGAGATCGAGGTCGCTGTACGGTCGCAGCCCGCCGAGGGTGGCCGAGCCGTGCGCGTAGACGCCGAGCACGTCGCCGTCCTGGTCGAGGTGACGCCGGACGAGGGCGACGAGGTGATCGGTGCGGTCCCGGTCCCGCTCTGGCATATGCGCGTCCTCCCGTGTCCAGGTCGCCGTGCGTATCGTTGTACCGCGCGGCTGTACTCGTCGTTGAGTCAGCCGGGGAGGAGCGCCACGATGACCGTCCTTGACGACAGGACCGCGATGGCCGAGAGCGACAACACGCGTCGACTCGACGAGATGTTCGAGCGACTCGAGAGGATGCCCGTCCCCGAGGGTTACAAGGTCGAGATCGTCGGGGGGGTTGTCTACATGGCACCACAGCGGGACATCCACTGGCAGACCATCCTCGAGATCCTCTGGGCTCTGGAAGATCACTTCGGACGGCGGCAGGCGAGAATCTTCTCGGACGTCCGCATCGACTTCCCCGGCTACGAGAACGGATTCTGTCCGGACGTCGCCAAGATCAAAAGTGGGGCGAAGAAGGACGACAACGGCAAGTGGCGTTACGAGGATGTCGAGTTCGTCGCCGAAGTCATTTCCAGAGGCACGGCGCGGAACGACTACGAAGCCAAGAAGACCGCCTATGCCCTCGCGGAGGTACCGGTCTATCTCATCGCTGACCCCTATGCACGCAGGTGCCGCTTGTTCACCGAGCCCAAGGACGGCATCTACGTGACCGACACCTCCATCGAGTACGGCGGAGTCGTAGACATGACAAACACCCACCTCGGCCTCACTCTCGAGACAGCGGACTTCCCCCGCGACTGAGCGCCCCCGCTTGCCTGGAGCGCACTCCAAGTCGTTGGCTTGGGGACCATGGAGTACACGCAGCTCGGACGCACGGGACTCAAGGTCAGCCGGCTCGTCCTCGGCACCATGAACTTCGGTCCGCAGACCGACGAGGCCGACAGTCACGCGATCATGGACGCGGCGCTGGACGCCGGCATCAACTTCTTCGACACCGCCAACGTGTACGGCTGGGGCGAGAACAAGGGCCGCACCGAGGAGATCATCGGCAACTGGTTCGCCCAGGGCGGCGACCGGCGCGACAAGACCGTCATCGCCACCAAGGTGTACGGCAACATGGGCGCCGACGGCGAGGCGTGGCCCAACCACGACAAGCTGTCCGCCGTGAACATCCGGCGTGCGGTCGACGCCAGCCTCAAGCGGCTGCGGACGGACCACATCGACCTGTACCAGTTCCACCACATCGACCGCGCCACCGGTTTCGACGAGATCTGGCAGGCCATCGACGCGCTGGTCCAGCAGGGCAAGGTGCTGTACGCGGGGTCCTCGAACTTCCCCGGGTACAAGATCGCGCAGGCCAACGAGACCGCCGCCCGGCGCGGCGGGACCATCGGCCTGGTCAGCGAGCAGTGCCTGTACAACCTGGCCGAGCGCCGCGCCGAGATGGAGGTGATCCCGGCCGCGCAGGAGTACGGCCTCGGCGTCATCCCGTGGTCGCCGCTGCACGGCGGGCTGCTCGGCGGGGTCATCAAGAAGGAGGTCCAGGGCGGTCGCCGGGCCTCCGGACGGGCGGCCGACGCCCTGGCCGACCCGGCGAAGCGGGCGCAGATCCAGGCGTACGAGGACCTGCTCGACAAGCACGGCGTCGAGCCGGGCGAGGCCGCGCTGGCATGGCTGCTGACCAGGCCCGGCGTGACCGGCCCCATCGTGGGCCCGCGCACCGCCGAGCAGCTCGCGTCGGCACTGCGGGCCGTGGAGCTGGAGCTGTCGCAGGAGCTGCTGGCCGGGCTCGACGAGGTCTTCCCGGGCCCGGGGCCCGCTCCGGAGGCCTTCGCCTGGTAGCCCGCAGGCCTCCGCCTGGTAGCGGGGCGGGGTGGTGAGCGGGGCGGCGGCCGCCGCACGGGCCGGTCAGCCGAGGGCCGCCGCCAGCGCCACCACCACGAGCATCAGCACGAGCACACCGGCCATGATCCGGTTTCGGGTCTTCGGGTCCACGCTCCGAGCCTAACCGGAGGAGCCGAGCGGGCTGCGGGCGACCGCCTCGTAACGGGGCAGCTCGCCCGGCACGCCCGACTCCGGCAGGTTGCTGCGGACCAGCGCCAGGTCGGTCACGGTCCAGGTGGGGCCGGTGAAGCCGGAGAGCGCCTCGACGTAGGGGCGGACGTCGAACGCCTGTCTGCTGCGGGCCAGGGTCAGGTGGGCCCGGTAGCGGCGGTGCTCGCCGGTCCCGACGCCCGCCCTGCGCCCCGCGGCCTCGGCGCGGCTGACCAGCAGCCGCAGGGTCGCCAGGCCGCCCTCCGCCCCCACCCACAGCGCCCGGCCGCGGCCGAACTGGCCGCCGCCGCGCAGCGCCAGTTCGAAGGGCGCGGTGCGGTGGGCCGCGCGCTCCAGGCGGGCCGACAGGTCGGGTACGACGTCGTCGTCGACCTCGCCGTAGAAGGCGAGGGTGAGGTGCCAGCCCGGACGGCCGGTCCAGCGCAGCCCGTCGGCGCCGGGCAGCCCCCGCAGCACGGCCACCTCCGCGGCGAGGGCGGCGGTGACGTCCTCGGGCGGCAGTACGGCGGCGAACAGTCTCATGGGGCCAGCCTGGCAGAGCCCCGCCGCCCGGACCCCGGGTTTCCCACCCCTACGCCGCCGGTGCCAGGGCTTCCTGCCGTTCGCGCGGCACGAACCGGACCTGCGGGTGGCCGCGGTGCCAGCCGACCGACAGGCGCAGGTTCCCGACCCGGGCCAGGACCAGGCCGATGACGAGGGCGGCGGTGGCGGCCACCGCGCCGCCCGCGGCGAAGCCGACCCGGGCACCGTAGGTGTCGGTGACCCAGCCGACGATCGGGGCGCCGACGGGGGAGCCGCCGAGGAAGACCATCATGTACAGGGCCATCACGCGGCCCCGCATGGCCGGGTCGGTCGACATCTGGATGCTGGTGTTGGCGGTGACGTTGACCGTCATGCTGAAGACGCCGATGGGGACCATGAGCAGCGCGAAGAGCCACAGCTCGGGCGCCGTCGAGGCCACGATCTCCAGGGCGCCGAAGCCGAGCGCCGCCGCGATCAGGACGCGCAGCCGGGCGGTGCCGCGCCGGGCGGCGAGCAGGGCGCCGGCCAGCGAGCCGACGGCCATGAGGGTGTTGAAGAGGCTGTACGCCCCCGCGCCCGCGTCGAAGACGTCGTCGGCGAAGGCGGACAGGAAGACCGGGAAGTTGAAGCCGAAGGTGCCGATGAACCCGACCAGGGTGATCGTCCAGATCAGCTCGGGGCGGCCGGCGACGTAGCGCAGGCCCTCGCGGAGCTGGCCCTTGCCACGCGGGGTGGGGCGTCCGGCGTGCAGTTCGCGGGCGCGCATCAGCAGCAGGCAGGTGAGCGGCGCGACGAAGGACAGGCCGTTGGCGAGGAAGGCCCAGCCGGTGCCCACGCCGGTGATCATCAGACCGGCGACGGCGGGGCCGACCAGGCGGGCCGACTGGAAGTTGGCCGAGTTCATGCTGACCGCGTTCTGCAGCTGGTCGCGGCCGACCAGCTCGGAGACGAAGGTCTGGCGGGCCGGGTTGTCCATGACGGTGGCCAGGCCCATCGCGAAGGCGGCGACGTAGACGTGCCAGACCTGGACGTGTCCGCTCAGGGTGAGGGCGGCGAGGGCGAGCGCGGTCAGGGCCATCGCGGTCTGGGTGACCAGCAGCGTGGGCCGCTTGGGCAGGCGGTCGACGAGGACGCCGCCGTAGAGGCCGAAGAGCAGCATCGGCAGGAACTGCAGGGCGGTGGTGATGCCGACGGCGGCCGAGGAGCCGGTGAGGCTGAGCACCAGCCAGTCCTGGGCGATGCGCTGCATCCAGGTGCCGATGTTGGAGACGACCTGGCCCATGAAGAACAGGCGGTAGTTCCTGACCTTCAGGGAGGCGAACATCGACGTCCTGCGAGGGGCGGCGGGGCCCGTCGGACCGTCGGGGTTGGTCGGGTTGTCGTGGCCGTCAGGTGCGGGGGCGGAAGCTGCTCCGGATCCCGTACTCAAAAGGGTTCGCCTCCTCGCGAGAACTGCTTACTTGTGGGCGAGCTTCTCCAGCACGGGGGCGGCGGCGCGCAGTTTCGCCCACTCGTCCTCGTCGAGGCCCTCGACCAGCGTGGCCAGGAACGCGTTCCGCTTGCGGCGGCTCTCCTCGAGCATCACCACGGCCTGCTCGGTCTGCGTCACGACCTTCTGGCGCCGGTCCTCGGGGTGCGGCTCCAGCCTGACCAGGCCCTTGGCCTCGAGCAGCGCCACGATGCGGGTCATCGAGGGCGGCTGGACGTGTTCCTTGCGGGCCAGCTCGCCCGGGGTCGCGCTGCCGCAGTTCGACAGGGTGCCCAGTACCGACATCTCGGTGGGGCTGAGCGACTCGTCGACCCGCTGGTGCTTGAGCCGACGGGACAGCCGCATCACGGCGGAGCGCAGGGAGTTCACGGCGGCGGCGTCGTCGCCATGCTTGAGGTCCGGCATGTTCCTTAGCGTAACTCATTAGTCTGGCGAAATACCAACGCACTTCCGCCCCAGTGCCCGTGACACCCGCCACTGAAACCCGCAGTTCACCCGTACGAGTGAGTCGTGTCCGGAAATGGAGGCATCACCCGGCCGACCGGGGCGACCCTCGTGCTCATGGGGACCAGCGTGCTCAGCCTGCGGATAGACGGGGAGCTGCTCGACCGGCTCCGGGACCATGCGGCCAAAAGAGGAATGAGCGTCCAGGACTATGTCGTCCGGACGCTCATTCGAGATGACTTCGACGAACGGTTCCAGTCCGCCGTGGAGGAGACGGAACGGTTCTACGGGGTGCCGTGAGCCGGGAGGCCCGGTCCGGCCCCCCGGGGATCAGGTCAGGCCCAGGGCCGGCATCAGGTAGTAGAAGGCGAAGACCGCCGACACCACGTGCATCGCCACCGGCACCTCGCGGCCCCGGCCGGTCGCCAGGCGCAGCACCGAGAAGGTGATGAAGCCCATGCCGATGCCGTTGGTGATCGAGTAGGTGAACGGCATCATCAGCATGGTCACGAAGGCCGGGATCGCGACCGTGAAGTCCGACCAGTCGATCTCCTTGATCGAACCGGCCAGGATCAGGAAGCCCACCGCGATCAGCGCCGGGGTCGCCGCCTGCGACGGGACCATGGTGGCGATCGGAGTGAGGAACAGCGCCAGGGCGAACAGCGTGCCCGTGACGATGTTGGCGAAGCCGGTGCGCGCGCCCTCGCCGACGCCCGCCGTGGACTCCACGAAGCAGGTGGTGGCGGAGGCGGAGCTGGCACCGCCCACGGCGACCGCGACGCCGTCGACGAACAGGACCTTGTTGATGCCCGGCATCTGGCCCTCGCCGTCGGTCAGCTTCGCCTCGTCGCTGATGCCCATGATCGTGCCCATCGCGTCGAAGAAGCACGAGAGCAGCACGGTGAAGACGAACAGCACGCCGGTCAGGACGCCGACCTTCTCGAACCCGCCGAACAGACTGACCTCGCCGACCAGCCCGAAGTCGGGCGTGGCGACGGGGTTGCCGGGCCACTCGGGCGTGGTCAGGCCCCAGGAGGGGATGTCGGCGACGGCGTTGATGATCAACGCGACGCCGGTCATCACCACGATCGAGATGAGGATGGCGCCCGGCGTCTTCCGGACGATCAGCGCGAGGGTCAGCAGCACGCCGAGGACGAAGACCAGGACCGGCCAGCCGGTGAGGTGCCCGCCGGTGCCCAGCTGGATCGGGACCGTGGTCTGGGCGGCGTCCGGCATCCGGGTGATGAAGCCGGAGTCGACGAGCCCGATGATCATGATGAACAGGCCGATGCCGATCGCGATGGCCTTGCGCAGGCTGTAGGGCACGGCGTTCATCACGCGCTCGCGCAGCCCGGTGGCGACCAGCAGCATGACGACGAAACCGGCCAGCACCACCATGCCCATGGCGTCCGGCCAGGACATCCGCGGGGCGAGCTGGAGCGCGACGACGGAGTTCACGCCGAGACCGGCGGCGAGCGCGATCGGCACGTTGCCGATGACGCCCATCAGGAGCGTGGTGAACGCCGCCGTCAGCGCGGTCGCGGTGACCAGCTGACCGTTGTCGAGCTGGTGGCCGTACATGTCCTTCGCGCTGCCCAGGATGATCGGGTTCAGCACGATGATGTAGGCCATCGCGAAGAAGGTGGCGAAGCCGCCGCGGATCTCACGGGGCAGGGTGCTGCCGCGCTCGGAGATCTTGAAGTAGCGGTCGAGGCCGTTCTGCGGGGGCCGCCGGTCTTCCGGCGACTCGGGGGACGGGGGGACCTTGGCGGAGGCCGAGGTGGACATGCGGGGACCTCATCACCAACAGGTTCCCCCACGGCCTTGTCGGTGTTCCTATTGGCGTTTTCTACGAATGAAAGTGGTCAGAGACAAACGGGTTCAGTATGAACGTATGAGCCCGTGATCGCTATCTCCGCGCGTAGACCCGCGGAATCACCGGGTGGCGCCGCGCCGTCAACCCGTTCGCACGCTCCTCGTAAGCTGTACGCATGACGAAGTGGACACCCACGCACGAGGCGCCGGAGCCCCTGGAGGGCCCCGTGGTTCCGACCATCGTCGGCGGCACCATCCTCTGGTTCGTCCTCTTCCTGGTGCAGCTGCCCTTCTACGGCTGGTTCGACGACCACGGGCACACCTGGTGGGTGTGGACCTGCCTGGCGGGCGCGGGTCTCGGCCTGATCGGCATCTGGTACGTCCGGGGGCGCGACGCCGCGATCAGGCGGGACACGGCGGCCAGGGCCGAGAACTAGTACCAGGGCAGCACACCGCGCCCGCCCGTCTCGTACCCAGGTCGGATCTTCGCCGCACTCGATGGGTGGAGCCGTAAATCCGCACGTACCGTCGGATCCATGACGCATCTCGACGCGGACAGACTCGACCCGGAGCATCCCGCGCACGCCGTTGCCGCCCCATCGCCCGCGACCGGGCTCACGGCGGCCGGGGTCGCCGAGCGGATCGCCCGCGGCCAGGTCAACGACGTGCCGGTGCGCAGCAGCCGCTCCCTGGCCGACATCGTCCGCGCCAACGTCTTCACCCGGTTCAACGCGATCATCGGCGTGCTCTGGGTGATCATGCTGTTCGTCGCGCCGATCCAGGACAGCCTGTTCGGCTTCGTGATCCTCGCCAACACCGGCATCGGCATCATCCAGGAGTGGCGGGCGAAGAAGACCCTCGACTCCCTGGCCCTGATCGGCGAGGTCCGCCCGACGGTGCGCCGGGACGGGAAGCCCGCCGAGATCAGCACGTCCGAGATCGTGCTGGACGACGTCATCGAGATCGGCCCCGGCGACAAGGCCGTGGTCGACGGGGTGTGCGTCGAGGCCGACGGGCTGGAGATCGACGAGTCCCTGCTGACCGGCGAGGCCGACCCCGTGGTCAAACAACCGGGCGACCAGGTCATGTCGGGCAGCTTCGTGGTCGCGGGCGGCGGCGCCTTCCGGGCCACCAAGGTCGGCCGCGAGGCGTACGCGGCGCAGCTCGCCGAGGAGGCCTCCCGCTTCACGCTGGTCCAGTCCGAGCTGCGCTCCGGCATCTCCACGATCCTCAAGTACGTCACCTGGATGATGGTGCCGACCGCGATCGGCCTGATCCTCAGCCAGCTGCTCGCCAAGGACAACGAGCTGGACGACTCGATCGCGCGCACCGTCGGCGGCATCGTGCCCATGGTCCCCGAGGGCCTGGTCCTGCTCACCTCCGTCGCCTTCGCGATCGGCGTCGTCCGGCTCGGCCGCAAGCAGTGCCTCGTCCAGGAGCTGCCCGCCATCGAGGGCCTGGCCCGCGTCGACACCGTCTGCCTGGACAAGACCGGCACCCTCACCGAGGGCGGCATGGACGTCACCGACCTGCGCGTCCTCGGCGGCGCCGACGAGCGTCACGTCCGCGCCGTGCTCGGCGCCCTCGGCGCGTCCGACCCGCGCCCCAACGCCTCCCTCCAGGCGATCATCGACACCTACCCGGACGACGGGTCCGCCGGCGCGTGGCGGAACACGCGGTCGCTGCCCTTCTCCTCCGCCCGCAAGTACAGCGGCGCCACCTTCGACGAGGGCGACGGCGCCGCCAGGACGTGGCTGCTGGGCGCCCCGGACGTGCTGCTGCCCGAGGACGACCCGGCGCTCGCCGAGACCGGCCGGCTCAACGAACAGGGCCTGCGCGTACTGCTGCTCGCCCGCGCCGCCCGCGACCTGGACGACCCCGAGGTCGCCGAGGGCGTCGAGCCCACCGCCCTGGTGGTCCTGGAGCAGCGGCTGCGCCCGGACGCCGCCGACACCCTGCGCTACTTCGCCGACCAGGACGTGCGCGCCAAGGTCATCTCCGGCGACAACGCGGTCTCCGTCGGCGCGGTCGCCGCCAAGCTCGGGCTGTCCGGAGCCACCGTCGACGCGCGCCGGCTGCCCGCCGAGCGGGAGGAGATGGCGGGCGCCCTGGACGAGGGCACGGTGTTCGGGCGGGTCACCCCGCAGCAGAAGCGGGACATGGTGGGCGCCCTCCAGTCACGCGGCCACACGGTCGCGATGACCGGCGACGGCGTCAACGACGTCCTCGCGCTCAAGGACGCCGACATCGGCGTGGCGATGGGCTCCGGCTCGGAGGCGACCCGGGCGGTCGCGCAGATCGTGCTGCTCAACAACAGCTTCGCCACGCTGCCGTCGGTGGTGGCCGAGGGCCGCCGCGTGATCGGCAACATCACGCGCGTGGCGACCCTGTTCCTGGTCAAGACCGTGTACTCGGTGCTGCTCGCGATCCTGGTGGTCTGCTCGCAGGTGGAGTACCCGTTCCTGCCCCGCCACCTCACCCTGCTCTCGACGCTCACCATCGGCGTCCCGGCCTTCTTCCTGGCGCTCGCCCCGAACAAGGAGCGGGCCAGGCCCCACTTCGTCCGGCGCGTGATGCGGTACGCGATCCCGGGCGGGGTGGTGGCGGGGGCGGCGACCTTCGTGACGTACCTCGTCGCCCGGCAGCACTACACCGGCCCCGGCGCGCTGGACGCGGAGACCAGCGCGGCGACGCTGACGCTGTTCCTGATCTCGATGTGGGTGCTGGCGATCATCGCCCGGCCGTACACGTGGTGGCGGGTGCTGCTGGTGGCGGCGATGGGGCTGAGCTTCGTGGTGGTGCTGGCGGTGCCGTGGCTGCAGGACTTCTTCGCGCTGAAGCTGGTGGGGGTGACGATGCCGTGGACTGCCGTCGGCATTGCGGTTGTTGGGGCCGGCGTTCTGGAGTTCACCTGGAGGTGGGTGGATCGGCGGTTTCCGGTGTGACGGTTGCGGATTCGTTGCCGATACTGCTGCGCCGTTGTGGCTGGTCGCGCAGTTCCCCGCGCCCCTTTGGGGCGCGTTGCACCTCCCCTAGTCGAACCAGCGGTCCCTTGCCAGCTCGTCCGTCCTCGACTCGTCCTCCAGCAGTGCCGCCACCTCGAAGCGGCGGGGCCACTGGCCCGCCGACCAGGCGAGGCCGGCGGCCACGCCCTCCAGTGTCGCCGCGTGGAGCGTGCCGTCCTCGGTGAGACGCCAGTCGATCTCCACGCCGTCGACGAGCAGTTCCCCGTGCTCCACGTACGACGCCGGGGTCCGCGCCCCGAGCAGCACCCGTACCGGCTCCGGTACGTCGTGCTCGGTGCCCTCGGAGTCGACGCGGCCGATGACCGACTCGCTCAGCCGCCGCACCTGGAACAGCTCCGCCAGCTCGGCGGCGCGGGCCGGCCGGACCGGCAGCAGCGGTACGCCGGAGGTGAAGGGCAGCAGGTCGGGCGAGTCGACCACGACGGCGTCGGCGGCGTCCACCACGCGCACCTCGCCGTCGACCACGGCCCGCACCTCGTCCGGCAGGGTGACCTGCTCGGGGTCCAGTTCGGCCAGCGCGCCGTACAGGGCGTGCAGCTGGGCGGCCGTGACCGGGCGGTCCGGGTCGGCGAGGCGGTCCAGGAGTTCGGCCGCGCCGCCGGGCTCGTCGAGGAGCGCGGCGACCGAGGTGCGGACGCCGAGGGCCCGCAGTACCTGCTCGTCCTCGAAGCCGGTCGCGTCGGCCTCGTCGTACAGGCCCCGCAGCAGCGGGTCGCCGCCCGCCGCGCGCAGGCCGGCCGGGCGGCGTCCGCCGAGCACCGGGTGCCCGCGCAGCCACCACGCGGTGTAGGGCCGTACGACCTCGTGGGTGCCGTCGGGCAGCAGGACGCGCACGGGCTGGACCAGCGCGTCGCGCAGCGGCGGCCGGGACAGCAGGGCGAGGGCCTCGGGCCAGTGGTCGTCGTCCACGAGGTCGAGGTCGCGCACGGCGACGATCTCGGTGGCGACCGGCGGGACGGGGGTGTCCGGGAAGCGGTCGAGGACGTCCTCGCTCCACACGTCCACGGCGTCGAGGAGTCCCGCGTCGTCGGGCTCGGCGAAGTCTCCTTCGCGGGGCTCCAGTTCGTCGGGGTCCAGGACGACGTCGGTGGCGCGGACCAGGGCGAAGGTGACGAGCACGCCGCAGGCGGCCAGCGGGTCCGGCCCCCACTTCTCGGCGAGTTCCGCGTCCACGGCGGCGAGTTCGTCCTCCCGCATGACCCGGGCGAACGGGCCGCCGGGGAAGACGAGTTCGCCCGCCGGGGAGAGTTCGCCGTCCTCGTCGGGCAGCGCGAGGGCGCCCAGCCAGGGCTCGTCCCCGGCGTCGAGTCCGGCGTCGCGGACCAGGCCGAGCACGGTGTCGGCCAGTTCCTCGGCGTCGAGGGAGTCCTCCTCCCAGTTGACGCCGCCCTCGTCGTCCAGGGAGGCGGCGACGGCGGCCCGGACCTGCGGGGTGGTGAGGACGGCGCGCGGGGTGGCGGGGAGGGCGCCGAGCTTCTCCAGGAGCGGGTGCGCTGCGTCGGGGTGGGCGACCTTGAGGCCGAGACGGGTGAGGACCTCCGGGTCGAGGGAGGCGGCCTCCGGGGAGGGCAGCAGCACCTGCCGGGGACCGATGGTCGTCCGGCCGTCGGCCAGCGGCACCGGCAGCCCGGACAGCCGGTCGGGGTCGACCCCGGCGAGGCTGTCGTAGAGGCTGCGCCACCAGCCCGGCGCCTTCTCCAGGCCCGCCAGCCGGTCGACCGCGTCGGTCAGCGGCACCCGGGCCACGCCCAGGGTGCGCAGTTCGGCGCGGCGTTCCAGACCGGCGGGCAGCAGGGTCGGCAGCACCTCGGCCAGCACCCGCACGGTGTCGGCGCCCGCGCCCTCCACCACCTCGGCATCGCGCGGCCGCAGGGACTCCGGAAGGTCGTCCTCCGCGTCCTGGCCCCCGGAGGGGACGGCGGGCGGCAGGAACGACGTACGCGGCAGCCGGTCGAGGATCGCCTGCCGCAGCGCGCCGTCCAGTTCGCCCCGGCCGAGGGCGCCCGGCACCAGGTCGATGAGGCCGGCGGTGACCGGCCGCCAGTCGGCGAGCAGCCCGGCGTAGGCGTCGGCGGCCCGTTCGGTCAGGAAGTCGGTCAGCGGCCCCGGCGCGGTGTGCCGTCGGGTGGCGTCCAGCGGGAAGGACGCGATGAGCAGGGCGGGCACGCCGAGCGGCTCGTCACTCGGGGTAGGCGCGTGGACCACCGGACTGGTGCGGGGGCGGGCGGGAGTGCCGTCGGCGTCGACGGGCACCGCCCAGGTAACGGACCAGTGCGGGCGCAGCCGTTCCTCCACCGGCCGGTCGGCGAGGAGGTCGGGGGTGAGGGGTCCGTGCGCGGCGGCGGTGCGCCAGCGGGTGACGCCCTGCCGGGAGTCCTCGACGACGGTCAGGGCGTCCTCGGCGCGGCGGGAGAGGGTGCGCACCTCGTCGCCCGCCTCGATCACGACCTCCGCCAGGCCCGGCAGGGCGAGCAGCAGGGCGTCGTCCACGCCGTGCAGGAGGCGTTCGGCGAGGTCGGCTGCGGCCGTGTCGCGCAGCGGCAGGATGACCGCCGTGTCGTAGGGGCCGGGGGCGGTGCCCTCGGCCGGGAACGGCAGCCGCAGCAGCGGTACGTGCCCGTCGCGCCGCCGGATCTCGTCACCCAGGCCGGGGCTGTGCCGGGCGGTGTCGGCGGCCAGGTCGCGGGCCTCGGCCAGGGACCAGCGCACCCCGCCGTGCCGGCCGACGACGGCGGGCTCGTCGGTCACGGCCAGGACGGCGGCGAAGCCGACCCCGAACCGGCCGACCGAGCCGTCCACCGCGTCCCGCTTGGCGGAGGCGCGCAGGGTGGACAGCGACTCGACGCCGGTCGCGTCGAGCGGGGCGCCGGTGTTGGCGGCGACGAGGACGCCGTCGCGCAGGGTGAGCCGGAGCCGGCCGGGCACGCCGGCCCGTGCGGCGGCGTCGGCGGCGTTCTGCGCGAGTTCGACGACCAGCCGGTCGCGGTAGCCGCCGAGGACGAGGTCCTCCTCCGCGTTGGCGTCCTCACGGAACCGGGCGGGGCTCGTCGCCCAGGCGTCCAGCACCCCGCGTCGCAGCCGTGCCGTACCGAACGGATCGGCACCTTCGGCGGCAGGCCGTACGAACATGCTCACGGTGACTCTCCTCATCGACGGACCACGAAGGTACCGCCCACTCAGCCCGTCCGATGCCGTGTGCCCCCGGCCGGCACCATCCAGGCCGTCCGGCGTTCGAGGACGAGGCCGTCAAGGCCGAAGGGGGTCCGGGGGCGCAGCCCCCGGGGGCGCGAGCCACCACGCACCCGCACCCGGGAACGCACCCGGACTACGAGTGCCCCAGCTCCGCCGAGGCCACGTCCTCGGCCACCGGCACCGAACCGGAGTCCGCGGCCGGCCGCAGCGGGAACGGGTCCACCCGGGTCTCGTCGATCACCGGTGGAGCCACCCGCGGCGGCTTCGGCATCACCGCGGCCTCGGAGTGCCCGCCGCACCCGTAGGCCAGCGACACGACGTGCCCGTCGGCCGGGGAGAACTCGTTGGCGCACACACCGAAGGCCTGCCCGAGCGAGCCGCCGATCCGGGCGAGGAAGCCGCAGCTGACGCAGGAGGCGGGGGCCGCCTGGGCCATCGCGGTCTTCGGGCCGTAGCCCTCCTCCCAGCGGTCGGCGGCGACGTGCAGGCCGTACCGGGACAGCACCCGGGTGCGGCGCAGGCCCAGCTCCTCGGCGACCGCCGAGATCGTGCCGCGGGCCGGGACGGTCGACAGCTCGGCGGGCGGCCCGGCGGTCACCTCGGCGTCCTCGGCCTCGACCAGGTCGGCCATCTCGTGCGAGACGACGGAGTTCGGCGGCGGCTCGTCCTCGCCGGTCCAGCCGGGCTCCAGGCGCAGATCCTCCGCGTCGGTGGGCAGCAGGTCGCCGGGGCCCATGTCGCCGGGGCGCAGCCGCTCGCTCCACGGCACCCACTCGGGGGCGAGGAGCGCGTCGGGGCCGGGCAGCAGCACCGCCTCGTCCACCGTGACGATCTTGGCGCGGGAGGCGCGGGCCACCGTCACGGCCCAGCGCCAGCCCCGGTAGCCCAGCTCCTTGCAGGCGAAGTAGTGGGTGACGACCCGGTCGCCCTCCGACACCAGGCCCTCGTGCTCGCCGACGACGCCTGGGGCGGCGGCCTCCTCGGCCGCGGCCCGGGCGAGGTCGACGGCCTCGGCGCACAGGCGGTCAGGGGTGCGGCTTCGCGTTGTCGCTGCGCTCACAGGTATCGCTTCTCTCCATACGCCGTCTCACGAGTGCGCCGCTGTGTGCGAGGGGCGGACGGAGCGGACCTGTGGACCGCGTCGACGTCCGCGCCCGATCGCGCTCGGGCGCACCTACGTCATCCATTCTGCGGGATGGCCGTACGGCGCGCGGCCGAGAACGTTCGCCACGGCGCGCTACGCACGCTACCTGCTCATGTGCCCTGGGCCTACACCGACGGGGATTTCGGCGGGGTACGGCCACGCGTTCCCGGGCGGGTCGCGCCCGACTCGATCACCGCCATCCGTGCCGTATCGACGCTACAGCCGCCGCTGACGGGGCACTATGACGGGGTGGCAGCCGCACGGACGGAGTTCAAGCGCGGGAGCCGGTGGCGCGGTCCCGGCTCCCGGTTCCGTGCGGTCGGCCGCGTCCTGCGCCTGCCGGTGACCGGTACGGCGCGCGGCATCCGGCGGGCGACGCACGCGCACGGCGCGGGCGAGTCGGGCCTCGGCAAGCTGATCGAGCTGCACGGGGTGAACGGCGCCGGCGACGTGATGATCACCGTCGCGCTCGCCTCCACCGTGTTCTTCTCCGTCCCCACCGACGAGGCACGCGGGCGCGTCGCGCTGTACCTCGCCATCACCATGGCGCCGTTCACGCTCCTCGCGCCGGTGATCGGCCCGCTCCTGGACCGGCTGCCGCACGGCCGCCGCGCGGCGATGGCGACCGCGATGGGCGCCCGCGCGGTGCTCGCGCTGGTGCTGTCCGGCGCGGTCGTCACCGGCGGCATCGAGCTGTACCCGGCCGCGCTCGGCGTACTGGTCGCCTCGAAGGCGTACGGCGTGGTCAGGAGCGCCGTGGTGCCGCGGCTGCTGCCGCCCCGGGTCTCGCTGGTGAAGGCGAACTCGCGGGTCACGCTGTGCGGGCTGCTGGCCACCGGTGCGGCCGCGCCGATCGGTGCGGCCCTCCAGCAGGTGGGGCCGCGCTGGCCGCTGTACGGCGCCTTCGTGATCTTCGTCGCGGGCACCGTGCTGTCGTTCACGCTGCCGCGGAAGGTGGACTCGGCGCGCGGCGAGGACCGGGCGCTGCTCGCCGCGGACGAGGACCACCTGCCGGGACCGCTGCGGGGGCGGGGCAAGCGGCCCGGCCTGCGCACGGTGGGCCCGGCGGTGACCCACGCGCTGGCCGCCAACGCCGCCATCCGCTGCCTGACCGGCTTCCTGATCTTCTTCCTGGCGTTCCTGCTGCGGGTGCACCCGATGACCGGCCAGAGCGCGGCGGTGTCGCTGGGGATCGTGGGCGTCGCGGCCGGTGCGGGCAACGCGCTGGGCACGGCCGTCGGGGCGTGGCTGCGGTCCCGGGCGCCGGAGGTGATCATCGTGACGGTGGTGGTGATCGTGCTGGGCACGGCGGTGGTCGCCGCGGTGTTCTTCAGCGCCTTCCTGGTGGCGTGTCTGGCGGCGGTCGCCGGGTTCGCGCAGGCGCTGGCCAAGCTGTCCCTGGACGCGCTGATCCAGCGGGACGTGCCGGAACTGGTGCGCACGTCGGCGTTCGCGCGCTCGGAGACGCTGCTCCAGGTCTCCTGGGTGTTCGGCGGCGCGGTCGGCATCGTGCTGCCGCTCAACGGCACGCTGGGCCTGTCGGTGGCCGCCGCGATCATCGCCGCCGGGTGGCTGACGACCGTACGCGGGCTGCTCGACTCGGCGCGGCACGGGGGACGGACTCGGCCGAGAGTGGCGTGACCACGCCACGCCGTACCCAGGTGGGGGGCGGGGCTCAGGCGCCGTATAGCCTTCCGCCATGACCACGTTGCCCCGCGGCACCGCCGCTATCGGACACCGCGTTGTGCGACGCCGCCGCGCCGTCGCCGCTGTCGGCGCCGTGTCCGCCGGACTTCTCCTGCTGTCGGCCTGTGACGAGCCGACCCCGATCGCGACGATCACGGTCGGCAGTGACTCGGTCAGCTCCGAGGCCACCTGCGGCGGAGAGGGCAAGAACCTTTCCCCCGACGAGATCAACAAGTGCCTGAAGGACAAGGACGCGAAGTCCATCACCGTCGACCAGGACGAGACCGTGCGGTTCGGCGTCGACCCGGACCTCGCCGACAAGCACTGGACGATCCTGATGAACGGTCAGCAGCTCGTCGAGGACAGCGACAAGACCTACCGCACCGTCCCGGGCAGCGTGTTCTTCAACGCCCAGTACGGCGCCCAGGGCAACTCGACGAACGTCGCCGTCGCGGTCCGGGACGGCAAGGACGACAGCCAGAACATCACCGGTGTGTGGGTCTTCGAGCTGAAGAAGGACTGACCGCCCACGTCCTCCGTGCACCTCCTCGTGGCCACCGCGGTCCCCGTCGAACGGGACGCGGTGGCTCGGGCGTTCCCGGCGCCGGGCACCGAGGTGTCCCGCCCAGGGATCACCCTCCACCGGCTGCCGGACGGCTGGGACCTGCTGGCCGCCGGGGTGGGCCCGGCCCGCGCCGCCGCCTCCACGGCCGCCGCCCTGACCGCCGCCGCCCTCGACGGCAGGCCCTACGACCTGGTCGTCTCGGCCGGTATCGGCGGCGGCTTCGCGCCCGGGGCGCCCGTCGGCTCACTGGTCGTCGCCGACGCGATCACCGCCGCCGACCTGGGCGCCGAGACCGCCGACGGCTTCCTGCCGGTCACCGACCTCGGCTTCGGCACCGTCACCCACCGGCCGCCGGCCGCTCTGGTCCGCGCCGCCGCCGAGGCGACCGGGGCCCGGTCCGGCACCGTACTGACCGGGTCCACCGTCACCGGCACCGCGGCCCGCGCCGCGCTGCTGCGCGAGCGCCACCCGGACGCCCTGGCCGAGGCGATGGAGGGCTTCGGCGTCGCCGAGGCCGCCGCCGCGCACGGCGTTCCGGTGCTGGAACTGCGCGCGGTCTCCAATCCGGTCGGACCGCGCGACCGCGCCGCCTGGCGCATCGGCGAGGCGCTCGCGGCCCTGACGGACGCCGTCGGGAAGCTCGCACCCGTCCTCGAGAGTTGGAAACCGCATGAGCGCTGACACCCTGCAGATCGCGTACTCCCCCTGCCCGAACGACACCTTCGTCTTCGACGCCCTCGCCCACGGCCGCGTCCCCGGCGCCCCGGCCCTCGACGTGACCTTCGCGGACATCGACATCACCAACGGCATGGCCGAGCGCGGCGAGCTGGACGTGCTCAAGGTGTCGTACGCCGTGCTGCCCTACGTCCTCGACGACTGGGCCCTGCTGCCCTGCGGCGGCGCGCTGGGCCGGGGCTGCGGCCCGCTGGTGCTCACCCGGGAGGCGGACGCCGACCTGCGCGGCCGCACCGTCGCCGTCCCCAGCGAGACCTCCACCGCCTACCTGCTCTTCCGCCTCTGGGCGGCGGACACGGTGCCCGGCGGGGTCGGCGAGATCGTCGTCATGCCGTTCCACGAGATCATGCCGGCCGTGCGGGACGGGAAGGTCGACGCGGGACTGGTGATCCACGAGGCCCGCTTCACGTACCAGAACTACGGGCTGCACAAGCTCGCCGACATGGGCGAGCACTGGGAGCACACCACCGGGCTGCCGATCCCGCTCGGCGCGATCATCGCGAAGCGGTCACTGGGCGCCCGGACGCTGAACCGCCTCGCCGACGCCGTACGCGGCTCCGTCCGCGCGGCCTGGGACGACCCGGAGGCGTCCCGGCCGTACGTCATGGAGCACGCGCAGGAGATGGACCCGGCCGTCGCCGACCAGCACATCGGGCTGTACGTCAACGAGTTCACCGCCGACCTCGGCGAGGACGGCTACGCGGCGATCCGGGGCCTGCTGACCCGCGCGGCGGCCGAGGGACTCGTACCGGCCCTCGGCCCGGACGCGCTGGCGTTCCCGTAGGACGGCCGGGGCGCGGAGATCAGACGTCGAGCTGGTCCGCGACCGCGCGGAGCAGCCCGGCGATCTTCTTGCCGGCCGTCTTCTCGGGGTAGCGGCCGCGCTCCAGCATCGGCGTGATGTTCTCCAGGAGGGTCGTCAGGTCCTGCACGATGGAAGCCAGCTCGTCCGGCTTCTTGCGCTGCGCGGCCGCGACCGAGGGGGCCGGGTCGAGCAGGGCGAGCGACAGTGCCTGGTCGCCCCGCTGCCCGGCGACGACACCGAACTCGACGCGCTGTCCCGGCTTCAGGCTCTCGACTCCGGCAGGGAGGACCGAGGAATGGACGAAGACGTCACCGCCGTCGTCGCGGGAGAGAAAGCCGAAGCCCTTCTCGCTGTTGAACCACTTGACCTTGCCGGTAGGCACGTCTGTCCTCGTCCTCGTACTCGTCGGGAAAACTGCTCGGAAACATGCTCGGAAACGGCTCTTGATAGCACTTGGGCGGGTCGTCCGGACCCGCCGGTACCAAGGCTAATGGTGTTCAGACGGGTGACAAGACGTCCCCCGGCTGTTCTCCAGGCCTGGGAACTACCCTGGTCGGGTGCGTGAACAAACCCAAACGAATTCCGCCGCGCCCGGCGACCGGCTGATCCGTGCCGGTGCGATCGTCTTCTTCGTCGGCGCCCTGGCCACTCTGGTCACGGTGGCCCCGCTGCTGCTGGACACGACGCCCTTCCCCACCTACATGTTCGGGCTGAGCATGCTGATGGGGGTGGGCTTCCTGGTCGCCGGTGCCGGGGTGCTCCGGTCGGTCGCCGCCGGGCGGCGTCAGGCGCGGGCCGCGTCGAGCCCCTCGGCGTCGCCCTCGCCGTCCCGGTAGGTCGCGAGCCACTCCGGGAACGCGGTGAGGTCGGTGAGGACCACGTCGGCGCCCGCCGCGCGCAGTTCCCCGGCGTCGCACGGCCCGCTGGCCACGGCCACGGAGCGGGCCCCGGCGGCGCGGGCCCCGCGGACGTCGCCGACGTGGTCGCCGACGTAGACGTCCGCGTCGTGCTCGCGCAGCGCCACGGCCTTCTGCTCGGCCCACAGGCCGCCGATCACGGCGTCCGGCTCGATGCCGAGGTGCGCCAGGTGCAGCTTCGCGTTCGGCTCGTACTTGGCGGTGACGACGACCGCGCGCCCGCCGGCCCCGCGCACGGCGGCCACCGCCTCGCGGGCGCCGGGCAGCGCGAGCGTGGGCTCGATCGCGTACGCCGGGTAGATCTCCCGGTACAGGTCGGCGACGGCCGCTATCTCCTCGGCCGGGAACCAGTTCGCCAGCTCCTCGGCCAGCGGCGGCCCGAGCCGGGTGACGGCCAGGTCGGCGTCCACGTACGTCCCCGTGCGGGCGCTCAGCTCGAGGTAGCAGGCGCGGATGCCGGGCCGTGAGTCGATCAGCGTCATGTCGAGGTCGAAACCGACGGTGGGCGCGGGGCGGGTGGTGGAGGCCATGGCTCCCATTGTGCCGGGCGCTCTACGCCTGCTTGCGGGCGCCCGGGTGCGGCCGGGGGCGAATCGGCCGCGCGCCGTGGAACGAGTGCGCTCCGGCCCCGGTCCGGCGTCCGCGTACCGGGGCAGCCCCCGGGAGAACGGCCACCTCGCCCCGTGCCCTGCTTTGCCCTGCGTCGCGGCGCGGGCGGCACGCTCGCGGTCAGCCGCGGGGGCGCCGGGACCGCCACAGGAGGTAGAGGGCGGTGGCCACGGCGGCGGTGCGCAGGACCCAGGGCCAGGTCTCGGCGACCGCGTCGTTCAGGTGGCCCTCGGCGACCGGGTCGCCCCAGCGGCCCTCGGTGCGGCCCCACAGCCAGACGACACCCGCGGCGGCGACCGTGCCGGGCAGGCCGAGAACGGCCCACTTCGACTGGGCCGGGGTGAGCCGGCGGGAGAGGTAGGCGATCAGCCAGCCCAGGCCGAGGGGGACCAGGCTGCCGAGCACGGCGCCGACGGTCAGCAGGGCCGCGGCGAGCAGCAGGAGCGGGTTGTTCCAGCCGCCCTCGGGCCACAGGCGGGGCAGGCGGCGGGACTCCCGCTGCCCGACGGCCCCGGCGGTCGGCTCCTCGGCCTCCTCCACGGGGGCCTCCGGTACGGCGGGCTCCGTCTTCCCCGCCTCGTCGACCGCGCCCGGCGGCTTCCTCAGCAGCTCCGGGATCTCGACGCCGCCGACGAACCCGGGCACGCTGTCGCCGAGCCCCCCGCCGGCGAAGGGGCCGTCGTCGACGCGCCACCAGTCCGGCTGCCCGTCGCCGACGTCCCCCAGTTCCCGGGCGCTCGCCAGGTGGGGCGGGGAGGCGGCGGGACGCGCGGCCGGGGTTTCCGGCGCGGGGCTCCGCCGGCCCTTGCGCCGCCCGGCGTCGCGGGGGCCGGTGTCGCGCTGCTCGGGCACGGCGGCGGGCGACGGTGCCGCCTGCTGCCCTACGCCGCTCGCACCGCCCGCCGCGGTGACGATGTCGTCGGGGTCGCCAAGCCGGTCCAGGATGCGGCGGACCGCGGCGGGGCTGTCCACGGTGGTCTTGGCCCGGTGCCGGTCGATCTCGTTGCGCAGCTCCGAGACCAGCCGCATCCGGGTGGCGGACGGCAGCTGCCGCTGCTGGGCCACGTCGCCGACGCGGCTCAGATACTCGAAGACGACCTGGTCGCTCTCGATCCCCACGTTCCCCTCCGGGGCGGTGCGTTGCGGTACTCCGTCGTGCCCTGTCGTACCCCGTCGGACGAAGGTACCGAATCTTCCCCCGCCCGGCCGACGGCACCGCACCGGCGCACGCGCACCCCCGCCGTCCGACCCACCCGCTAACGTGGACCGGATGAGCACCGAGGAGAAGTCCGCGGCCCCCCGGTCCCTCGCGGAGGCGCTCCGCGTCCGGGACGACGTCTCGCTGGCCGCCCTCCTGCGCAGCCGTCCCGACCTCATCACCCCCGTGCCCACCGACCTCACCCAGCTCGCCACCCGGGCCGGCACCCGCGCCTCCGTCGTGCGGGCGCTGGAACGGCTGGACCGGTTCGCGCTGCAGACGGCCGAGGCGCTGGCCGTGGCTCCGGACCCGGCGTCCTACGGCGAGCTGCTCGCCCTGATGGGCGGCGACGAGCAGGACCCGGCGGTCGCGGCCGCGCTGCCCCGGGCCGCCGCCCTGCTGCGCGAACAGGCGCTGGTGTGGGGCGCCGACGACCGGCTGCGGCTGGTGCGCACCGCCCGCGAGCTGCTCGCGCCCTCCCCGCAGCATCCGTCCCCGACGGGGCTCGGCCCGACCGTGCGGGAGGCCACGGCGGGCATGTCCCCGGGCCGGATCCAGGACATCCTCGCCGCCGTCGGCCTGCCCTCGACCCACGACGCGGTCTCCGCCGTGTCCGCGCTCGGCGGCCTGTTCGCCGACCGGCGGCGGATGGCCGCGCTCCTGGCCGAACTGCCCGGGGAGTCCCGGGAGGTGCTGGACCGGCTGGTGTGGGGGCCGCCGTACGGCCAGGTCACCCACGACCCCGCCGCCCACCTGCGCGCGCTCCTGGACCGCGGCCTGCTGCTGCCGACCGCGCCCGGCACGGTCGTGCTGCCCCGCGAGGTCGCCCTCCACCTGCGCGCGGGCCGGGCGCACCGGGCGCCCGAGCCGGTGCCGCCGCCGGTGGAGGCGGCCGCCACGCACCGTCCACAGGTTGTGGACGCCACCGCGGCCGGGCAGGCGCTGGCGGCGCTGGCGACCGTCGACGAGCTGCTGAAGGAGTGGGACGAGGGCGGTCCGACGGTGCTGCGGGCCGGCGGCCTGAGCGTGCGCGACCTGAAGCGGACCGCCGTCGCCCTGGACGTCCCCGAGCCGGTCGCCGCGTTCTGGGTCGAACTGGCCTACGGGGCCGGTCTGATCGCCTCCGACGGGGAGGCGGACGAGCGGTACGCGGCGACCCCGGCGTACGACGAGTGGCGCGAGCTGCCGCCCGCCGAGCGCTGGGCGCGGCTGGCGGGGACGTGGCTGACCGCGACCCGGACGCCGGGCGTGGTCGGCGGGCGGGACGCGAAGGACCGCACGCTCTCGGCGCTGGGCCCGAACCTGGACCGCTCGGCGGCGCCGGAGGTGCGGCACCGGGTGCTGGCCCTGCTGGCGGGACTGCCCGAGGGCGCCTCGCCGGTCGCGGAGTCGGTGCTGGCCCGGCTGCGCTGGGAGCGCCCGCTGCGCGGCCCGCAGCAGCAGCGGGAGACCGGCACCGGTGAGGCGAGGGACGACGACCTGCGCAGCCGGATCGCCCGGTGGACGCTGTCCGAGGCCGAGCTGCTGGGCGTCACCGGGCGCGGCGCCCTCGCGGCACCGGGGCGGGCCCTGATCGGCGCGCCCGAGGCACCCCGTCCGGCGACGGCCACGGACCCGGGGGGACCCGGGGGCCCGGGCGACAAGCTCCCCGTCCACCACCACCGCACGCCCCCGGTGACCGCTCCCCCGACCCCCGCCGAACGGGCCGCGGCCACCGCGACGGCCGCCCGGCTGCTCGCCCCGCTCTTCCCCGAACCGCTGGACCACGTGCTGCTCCAGGCCGACCTGACGGCGGTGGCGCCGGGGCCGCTGGAGCGCGGGCTGGCCGACGTGCTGGGAGTGCTGGCGGACGTGGAGTCCAAGGGCGGGGCGACCGTCTACCGGTTCACGCCGGGCTCGGTGCGCCGTGCGCTGGACGCCGGGCAGAGCGCCGCCGACCTGCACGCGTTCCTGGCCCGGCACTCCCGTACGCCGGTGCCGCAGCCCCTGACGTACCTGATCGACGACGTGGCCCGGCGGCACGGGCGGCTGCGGGTGGGCGCGGCCTCGGCGTACGTGCGCTGCGACGACGACGCGACGCTGGACGAGATCCTCGCCGACAAGCGGGCCGCCGGTCTGGGCCTGCGCCGCCTGGCGCCCACCGTGCTGGCCGCGCAGGCCGACCCGGCGGCACTGCTCGACGGGCTGCGCGCGATCGGGTTCGCGCCGGCCGCCGAGTCCGCCGCGGGCGACGTGCTGATCGCCCGCGCCGACTCGCACCGCACCCCGCCCCGGGCCGCCCCCGAACCGGTCCCGGACGGTCCGCCGGCGCCCGACGACACGCTCCTGACGGCGGCGATCCGGGCCGTGCGCGCCGGTGACCTGGCCTCCACGACCCCGCGCAAGCCGGGCCCCGGGGACGGCGAGGGCGGCGGCGAGGACGGCACGCCGGGCGGCACGCTGCCCCGCACGGGCGCCGCCGAGACGCTGGCCACGATGCAGGCGGCGGTCCTGACCGGGGAGGCGCTGTGGATCGGCTACGTGAACGCCGAGGGCGCCGCCAGCCAGCGCGTGATCGCGCCGATCCGGGTAGAGGGCGGCTTCGTCACGGCGTACGACCACACGGCGGACGAGGTGCGCACCTACCCGCTGCACCGGGTCACGGGCGTGGCCGAGCTGGCCGACGACGCGGGCTGATCCGGACCGGCTCCCGCGTACGACGCGCGGCGCACTTTCGGGTGTACGCGGTGGTTCATGCACGCCACGCCGGGTGATTCGCACCTGCGAGGGAGCTTTTTTCATAAACCGCATCGGGTCACGGGCGGTCGGGCAGCCACCGGGTGCCCTGCAAACCGACCGAAGGGAAGAACCCGATGCGTACTGCCGTTCGCCGTGTCGCCACCGTCCTGACCTCCACCGCGGCCCTGCTCGCGGCGTTCGCCGCCGATGCCGCCGCGGTCGGCATCGACCTCGGCGGAGGCCTCACCCTCTGACCGTCCGCCCACCGCGTCCCCGGCGGCGGGCCGGGCCCCGGCCCTTCCGGGCCCGGCCCGCCCGCCGTCCCCCGAGAACCCCGAAAGGCCTCCCATGCGCGGCAAGACCCCCGCCCCCGGTACGGACCGGTCCGCCGGCCGGACCACCGCCCGATCCGCCGTCGCCGTCTCCGTCGCCGCCCTGATCACCGCCGCGGCGCTGTTCGGCGCCCTCGCCCCGAAGGCCGCCGCGCTGGAGGGCCCGCTCATCAACAACATCAACATCGCTCTCCGGTAGGCCCGGGCCCGCGATCAGGCACACTTGACGTTTGGCCGAGCCGTCGTCCGGCCGTACGCACGCGAAAGGGTGCCGCCCGTGAATGGTCCGCTCATCGTCCAGTCCGACAAGACCCTGCTCCTCGAAGTCGACCACGAGCAGGCCGGCGACTGCCGTCGGGCCATCGCGCCGTTCGCGGAACTGGAGCGGGCGCCGGAGCACATCCACACCTACCGGGTCACCCCGCTGGGCCTGTGGAACGCGCGGGCGGCGGGCCACGACGCCGAGCAGGTCGTGGACGCGCTCGTCGAGTACAGCCGCTACCCCGTGCCGCACGCGCTCCTGGTCGACATCGCCGAGACGATGGACCGCTACGGCCGCCTCACCCTCTCCAAGCACCCGGCGCACGGTCTGGTCCTGACCACCACCGACCGGCCGGTGCTGGAGGAGGTGCTGAAGTCGAAGCGGATCGCGCCACTGGTCGGCAACCGCATCGACGCCGACACGGTGGCCGTGCACCCCTCCGAGCGCGGGCAGATCAAGCAGACGCTGCTCAAGCTGGGCTGGCCCGCCGAGGACCTCGCCGGGTACGTCGACGGCGAGGCGCACCCCATCGAGCTGGCCGAGGACGGGTGGGCGCTGCGCCCGTACCAGAAGCAGGCGGTGGAGAACTTCTGGCACGGCGGCAGCGGTGTCGTCGTGCTCCCCTGCGGCGCGGGCAAGACGCTGGTCGGCGCGGGGGCGATGGCCCAGGCCAAGTCGACGACGCTGATCCTGGTCACCAACACCGTCTCCGCCCGGCAGTGGAAGCACGAGCTGGTGAAGCGGACGTCGCTGACCGAGGACGAGATCGGCGAGTACAGCGGCACCCGCAAGGAGATCCGGCCGGTCACCATCGCCACGTACCAGGTGCTGACGACGCGGCGGAAGGGCGTCTACCCGCACCTGGAGCTGTTCGACTCCCGGGACTGGGGGCTGATCGTCTACGACGAGGTGCACCTGCTGCCGGCGCCGGTCTTCAAGTTCACCGCGGACCTCCAGGCCCGGCGCCGCCTCGGCCTGACCGCCACCCTCGTCCGCGAGGACGGCCGCGAGTCGGACGTGTTCTCGCTCATCGGGCCGAAGCGGTTCGACGCGCCGTGGAAGGAGATCGAGGCGCAGGGCTACATCGCGCCCGCCGACTGCGTGGAGGTCCGGGTCAACCTCACCGACTCCGAGCGGCTCGCCTACGCCACCGCCGAGACGGAGGAGAAGTACCGCTTCTGCGCGACGACCGACACCAAGCGGAAGGTGACGGAGGCGATCGTGCGGCGGTTCGCCGGGCAGCAGATCCTCGTCATCGGCCAGTACATCGACCAGCTCGACGAGCTGGGCGAGCACCTGGGCGCGCCGGTCATCAAGGGCGAGACGACCAACGCCCAGCGGGAGAAGCTCTTCGAGTCCTTCCGGCAGGGCGAGATCAGCGTGCTCGTCGTGTCGAAGGTCGCGAACTTCTCGATCGACCTGCCGGAGGCGACGGTCGCCATCCAGGTGTCGGGCACCTTCGGCTCGCGGCAGGAGGAGGCCCAGCGCCTGGGCCGGGTACTGCGGCCGAAGGCCGACGGCCACCAGGCGCACTTCTACTCGGTCGTCGCCCGCGACACCCTCGACCAGGACTTCGCCGCCCACCGCCAGCGCTTCCTGGCGGAACAGGGCTACGCCTACCGGATCATGGACGCGGACGAGGTCCTCGGCTGACGTTCAGTGACGGCGGACGCCGGCCTCCTCGCCGTACTCGCCGAGGACGACCACGTCGAAGGCGGCGCCCGCGAACACCCTGACCGCGCGCAGGGTGTCACCGAGCCGGTGCCGGTGGCTGCCGGCCACGGGCGTGGCACCGGACGCGCGGCCCGGTGCCGGGGCGGGGGAGATGGTTGCTGCGCTCATGTCTCCATGGTGCGACCGCCACCCCCCGACCGGCATCGGTCTACGGACCCAATCCCCGCACACCTCGGCTACGACCCTGGAGGGAGCGCATCCCCCAGCGCGGATGACGTGATCCCCTAGGGGTCGACCACGGGTCGGGGGCCCCGGACCGCGAAAAACGGTTGGCCCGCGCCACGTCCGCTCCCCTAGAATCTCCGCTCTTGCCCGCCTCCCCACGGAGTGCTGCCGTCCGGACGGAAACCGGACGGTTCGTCGCGCGCCGACAGCGCGCCCACCACACCGCAGGTCATCCGGAGGCACCCCCTTGTCCACGCCCGTCCACGACGACCCCCTCTCCAAAGAGCGCTCCCACCTCGCCGCGTCACGTTCCGCGCTGCGCGCCATGCGCGAGGACGTCGAGTCCCTCGACATCACCGACGTGACGGCGAACTGGGTCAACGCCGCCGTCCTGGAGCACCAGATCGAGCAGCGCATCAAGGCGCTCGCGGACCTCAGCGAGACCCCGCTGTTCTTCGGCCGGCTCGACTACCTGCACGCCCCGGGGGCCGAACAGGCCGAGGGCGGGGACGGGGAGCGCTTCTACGTCGGGCGGCGGCACGTGCACGACGCGGACGGCGACCCGATGGTGATCGACTGGCGGGCACCGGTCTCCCAGCCGTTCTACCGGGCGTCGAAGAAGGACCCGCAGGACGTCTCGCTGCGCCGCCGCTTCGGCTACACCGGCGGCGACCTGACCGCGTACGAGGACGAGCACCTCCTCGACCCGGCCGAGGCGGCGACCACCAGCAAGCTGCTCCAGCAGGAGATCGAGCGGCCCCGCGTCGGACCGATGCGGGACATCGTGGCGACCATCCAGCCCGAGCAGGACCAGATCGTGCGCGCCGGGCTGGCCGGCTCGGTCTGCGTGCAGGGCGGCCCCGGCACCGGCAAGACCGCCGTCGGCCTGCACCGGGTGGCCTACCTGCTGTACGCGCACCGCGAGCGCCTGGCCCGCACCGGCACGCTGGTGATCGGCCCGAACCGGTCCTTCCTGCACTACATCGAGCAGGTCCTGCCGGCCCTCGGCGAGCTGACGGTGCGCCAGGCGACCGTCGACGACCTGGTGGCCCACGTCGAGGTGCGCGGCACGGACGAGGCGGCGACGGCCGTGATCAAGGGCGACGCGCGAATGGCGGAGGTGTTGCGCCGGGCCCTGTACTCCCACGTCGTCCCGCCCGCCGAGGGCGTCGTCGTGGTGCGCGGCTCGCGACGCTGGCGGGTGCCGGTGTACGAGCTGGAGGAGATCGTCCGCGAGCTGCTCGCCCGGGACATCCGCTACGGCGCCGCCCGCGAGGCGCTGCCGCAGCGGATCGCGCACGCCGTGCTGGTGCAGATGGAGCGGGCCGGCGAGGCGCCGGACGACCGGGTGCAGAACGCGGTGGCGCGCAACGCGGCCGTGAAGGCGCTGGTGAAGTCGGTCTGGCCGCAGGTCGAGCCCGCCAAGCTGGTCCTGCGCCTTCTCTCCGACGCGGACTTCCTCGCCGAGCACGCCGAGGGGATCCTCACCGAGGACGAGCAGAAGGCGGTGCTGTGGGTGAAGCCGGCCCGCTCGGTGAAGTCGGCCAAGTGGTCACCCGCCGACGCCGTGCTGATCGACGAGGCGACCGACCTGATCGAGCGCACCCACTCCCTCGGGCACGTGGTCCTCGACGAGGCGCAGGACCTGTCCCCGATGCAGTACCGCGCGGTGGGCCGGCGCTGCACCACCGGCTCGGCGACCGTCCTGGGCGACCTGGCGCAGGGCACCACGCCGTGGGCGACCCGGAGCTGGGCGGAGGCGCTGGGGCATTTGGGCAAGGGCGAGGCGGTGGTCGAGGAGCTGACGGCCGGTTTCCGTGTGCCGACGGACGTCATCGCGTACGCGTCCCGGCTGCTGCCGCACATCGCGCCGGGTCTGACGCCGGTCGCGTCGATCCGGGAGAACCCGGGCTTCTTCGACATCCGTACGGCCCCGGACGGTACGGCCGACGTGCTGGCCGCCTGCCGTGAGCTGCTGGAACGCGAGGGCTCGGTCGGCCTGATCGCCGCCGACGCGCGGGTGCCGGAGCTGGCGGCGGCCCTGGCGGCGGCCGGGATCGGCCACGTCGGCCCGGGCGAGGAGACCACCCACGCCACCCGCCTGACCCTGGTCCCGGCCTCGCTGGCCAAGGGCCTGGAGTACGACTACGTGGTCCTGGACGAGCCGCAGGCCGTGGTGGACGGCGAGCCGGACGAACGGACGGGACTGCGCCGCCTGTACGTGGCCCTGACCCGAGCGGTCTCGGGCCTCGTCGTCACCCACGCGACGGGGCTGCCGCCACAGCTGACCTGACCCGCGTAGCTGCGGGCAGTCGTGCCTCCCCCAGTGCCTGAACGGCCTGGGAGGTACCCCCAGGCGGCACGGGTGGACGCAGCGGCACCCGCCAACGCGGGCAAGTGACGCCCACCCCTCGCGAGCACCAGCCCAGGTGCACCACTCAACCCCCGAGCACCCTCCGCCACTCCAGAACCGCGTCCGCCGACACCGGCCCGTCCCACCCCGCGGGCCGCGCCGCGCCGCCGATGTGGAAGCCGTCGATCCCCGCGTCCAGCAGTCCCGGCACGTGGTCGAGCCGCAGCCCGCCGCCCACCAGCAGCTGCTGCTCGTACCCCGGCTCGCCGCGCCGCCGCGCCTCCGCCAGCAGCACGTTCAGGCCGTCGTCCACGCCACCGGCCGCCCCGGCCGTCAGATACGTGTCCAGGCCCGGGAAGTCCGCGAGCTGCTTGCGCAACGCGTCCCGGCTCGCGGCCCGGTCGATCGCGCGGTGGAACGTCCACCGGCACCCGTCCAGCACCTCGGCGATCCGCTCCACCGCCCCGAGGTCCACGTCGCCCTGCGCGTCGAGGAACCCCAGCACGAACTGCGTGGCCCCGGCCTCCCGCATGTCACCGGCGACGCGCGTCAGCCGCTCGACGTCACCGGCGGCGAACCCGTCCGCGAGCCGCAGCATCACCCGTACGTCGATGTCGACGGCGGCGCGGATCGCGGCGACGGTCGCGGCCGACGGGGTGAGTCCGTCGGCCGCCATGTCGGTGACCAGTTCGAGGCGATCCGCGCCTCCGGCCTGGGCGGCGACCGCGTCCTCGGCGTCGAGGGCGATCACCTCCAGGACTGCACGCTTGCTCATGGGACCCCATTCGTCGGCCTGCTACAGGTCTAGTCCAATCCAAGACTACGCCCCGACAGCAGGCCGGGGGCCCACGTCGCCGCTCAGTCGCCGAAGATGTTCAGCTCCGCCGCCTCCACCCCGGCCAGCTCGTACGCCGCCGCGCCGTCCAGGGGGCGGCCCGCGTAGAGCCGCAGGAGGGTCGGACCGTCGCCGATGTACCGGCCCGGCGGCCGCTCACCGCTCGCCTCGCCCAGCTTCAGCGGCTCGTCGAGGTCGTCCAGGTCGGCGTGGAGCGGCACGTGACCGCGCGCCCGGGTGATCGTGCCGAGCAGGGTGAGCGCCTCGGGGAGCCCGCGCCCCGCGTACGCCCCCGGCTCGCCGAAGGTCACCCGTACGTCGCCGGCGTGCACCCACTCGCCCAGTGCGACGGCGTCCAGCCTGCCGTCCGACCGGGCGATCACCGGGCCCGCCTCGGTCATGCCGCGCTCCAGTTCGTCGATGATCCGGGCGTTGCTCCAGTCGGCCCGTTCGGCGATGTCGCGTTCGTTGCACTCGGGTGAGAAGACGCCCTTCTCGAAGCGTTTCTCCACCACCCGGATCAGGGCGCTGGAGCAGTGCGCCAGCACGTCGCGCACGGTCCAGCCCGGACACGCGGCCACCGGCAGCGCGAAGTCCGCGTCCGCGCGGGAGCGCAGCAGGGGTACCAGCTCGTCGCGTTCGAGCGTCAGCAGCCGGCCGGGCAGCTCGGGGTCGCGTACGTCGTGCAGGTCTGCGGGAGTCGTCATGGACTCCACGTTAGGGGCCCAGCAGGTCCTTCAGTTCGGCGTCGAAGAGAAGAGCGGGGTCGAAGCCCATGCCGGTGAACTGCCCGGCGAGTTCCAGGGAGAGGACGCCGTGCAGCCGGGACCAGAAGGACAGGGCGCGGTGGAGCGCGGCGGACGGCACCGGACGGTCGCCCGCCCACTGCCGGTGGGCCTCGAGGTGCGCGTCGAAGGCCACGTCGGTGCCGTCCGGCGCGGGCAGCGCGGCACAGGCGTCGACGATGACCGCCATGGTCTCGGCGGCGATCTCGGTGATGTCGCCCGGCGCGTGGTAGCCGGGGACGGGGGTGCCGTGGATCAGGAAGTAGCGCTGCGGGTCGTCAAGGGCCCAGGCGCGCAGGGTGTGCGCGAGAGCGGCCAGGTCGGCGCCGGACGCGGCGGCCGCGCGGAAGGTGTCGGCCTGGCTGCGGTAGGCGTCCCGGATGAGTTCGGTGATCAGCTCGTCGCGGCCGTCGAAGTAGCGGTAGAGCGCGGGGCCGCTCATGCCCATCCGCTTGGCGATCGCGTTGAGGGAGAGCGCGGAGGCCCCGGCCGTGGCGATCTGCTCCCACGCGTGGTCCTTGATCTCCGCGCGCACCTGGGTGCGGTACCGCTCGCGCGGGGTGCTGGTGCGCGCCTCCGGCATGGTCCGCCCGCCGCCTTTCGAGTCCCGCCCGGCCATCCGCCGGGAACGCGAGCAATTCGGTTAGAAGCTATCACGAACATTATCTGGAAGAATGCGGCCATGGCCGACCTCGACGCCCTGCGCTCCCGCTTCGCCGACGCCCTGGCGGGAGCCGCCGCCCGCGGTGCCACCGCCGGTTCCGGCCCCGACCCCGCGCCGTACGCCGACAACCTGCTCGCCCGCTGGCAGGAGCCCCAGCGGCGGTACCACACCCTGGCGCACCTCACCGCGGTCCTGGACCACGTCGACGTCCTGGCGGAGCACGCCGACGACGTGGCCGTCGTCCGCCTCGCCGCGTGGTTCCACGACGCCGTCTACCAGCCCGACCGGTCCGAGAACGAGGAGCGCTCGGCCCGGCTCGCCGAGCGCGCGCTGCCCGAGGTCGGGGTCCCGGCGGCGAAGACCGCCGAGGTGGCCCGGCTGGTGCGGCTCACCGTCACGCACGCCCCGGCCGGCGACGACCGCGACGGCCAGGTGCTGTGCGACGCCGACCTGGCGGTCCTCGCCTCGCCGCCGTCGGCGTACGCGGCGTACACGGCGGCCGTCCGCGAGGAGTACCACTTCGTGCCGAACGAGGCCTTCCGCGCGGGCCGCGCCGCGGTCCTGCGCCAACTCCTCGACCTGCCCAGCCTGTTCCACACCCCGCACGGACGGCGGGAGTGGGAGGCCACCGCCCGCCACAACCTCACCGGCGAGCTGGAAATGCTGTCGCTGCCGGACACCCCGGGCGTCTAGCCTGCCCGGCATGCGGACACTGGGCGGGGAACAGGTGGAAGAGGCCGTCGCGGGCGCCGTGGCGCTGCTGCGCACGGCGACGGACCGGGACTGGGAGTCGGTGCGGGCCGGACGGTCGGAGTGGGACTGCCGGTACACGGCGGAGCACGTCGCGGGCATCCTCGTCGCCTACGCGGGCCAGCTGGCCGGACGGGCCACCGAGGCGTGGGTCCCCTTCGAGATCACCCTCGACGAGGGCACCGGCAACGAGGACGTGCTCCAGGTCGCCGAGACCACCGGCGCGCTGCTCGCCGCCACCCTCCGCACCACCCCGCGCGAGGTCCGGGCCTTCCACCCGTACCCCTTCCGCAGCGCGGACCGCGAGGGCTTCGCCGCGATGGCGATCACCGAGGTGTTCCTGCACACGCACGACATCGCCGAGGGCCTCGGGCTGACCTACGCACCGCCCGCCGAGCGGTGCGCGGACCTCCTCGCCCGGCTCTTCCCGCACGTCCGGCCCGACACCGACCCCTGGCGCACCCTGCTGTGGGCCACCGGCCGCGGCGACCTGCCCGGACGCGCCCCGGTCACCGAGTGGCGCTGGCGCAACAACCTGGTGATCCCGGCCGAGCGGCTCACCCTCCAGGGCGTCACGCCCGCCGCCGCCGCCGACCTCGCCGCGGGCGGCGACGGCGGCTTCGCCTGGGTCGACGGCGGACCCTTCCAGGGCACCCGGGACGCCGCCGGAATGCTGCTCAAGGCCTACGAGACGGGGGTCCACCGCCCGGTGTGGGGGGTCTTCGCCCTCGTCCGGCGCGAGGACGGGCGCGCGGTCGGCGGCATCGGCTTCCACGGGGTGCCGGACGAGAAGGGCCGGGTGGAGATCGGCTACGACCTCGTCGAGGCGGCCCGGGGCAACGGCTACGCGACCGAGGGACTGCGCGCGCTGTCCGGGTGGGCGCTGGGGCGGGAGACGGTGACGTGCGTGCGCGCCGCGACGGATCCGGAGAACACGGCGTCGCAGGCGGTCATCGTCCGCGCCGGGTTCACCCGGGTCGCCGGGGACTCCGCCGAGGCCGGGGACTCCGCCGAGGCCGGTGAGGGCGGCGAGGGCGCCGGGCAGTTCGCCTACGAGCTGCGCGGCTGAGCACCCGGGGCGGCACCGGCGGCCCCCTTGCGGCGGCGCAGTCCCGCCCCGTGCAGCAGCCGCACCACCTCGCGGCTGCTGACCTCCAGCGCACCGGCGGACACCGCGTCGGCGTACCGGTGGGCGGGCAGGTCGTAGTGGTCGCGCTCGAAGGCGCGGCGCGGCACGCCCAGGGCGTCGGCGAAGGCGTGCAGTTCGGCGTAGGAGACGTCGCTCACCAGGTGGGACCAGAGGCGTCCGTGGCCCGGCCAGGTCGGCGGGTCGATGTAGAGGGTCATCCCGAAGTCCTCACGAGGGTGCCTGGCCGGTGGCCGCGCCCAGCGAGCCGACCGCCGCGACCTTCACGCCGGCCTTGCCGCACACCCAGTGCGGGTCGGGACCCAGCTCGGGCTCGACGTCCAGCGCGTGCGGGTCGCCGGAGCCGCACACCGGGCACAGCGGCCAGCGGCCGTACCGCTCCAGCAGCGCGTCCTGCACGTCCTGCGCGACCAGCCCGGCCACGAACTCCACGCCCTCGGGCCACTGCTCGACCCACCAGCGCCGCTGCACGACGGACTCCTCGACCAGCGAGACGACGTCCGGTTCGGCGACCTCGCCCGCCACCAGGTCGGCGAGCACGAGGGCGCGGGCGGCATGCAGGGCCTGCTCCAGGGGGCTGATGGGGTTCATGCACCCATTGTGCGCACTCTTGACCCGCGGACCGAAACGAAAATATCTTTCATGAGTGACCGATGAAGTGAAGGAAACTTTCGTGAACGCTTCCGGGGGCCGCCGTGCCACCGGCGGCGGGAGCGCGCCGCCCGCACCGCCCGCGCCCGCCGCCCTCGCGGCCAAGGTCCGCACCCTGGCGCCGTCGATGACCCGTTCCATGCAGCGGGTCGCCGAGGCCGTCGCGGGCGACCCGGCCGGCTGCGCGGCCCTCACGGTCACCGGCCTGGCCGAACTGACCGGCACCAGCGAGGCGACCGTCGTACGCACCGCCCGGCTGCTCGGCTATCCCGGCTACCGCGACCTGCGCCTCGCGCTCGCCGGGCTGGCCGCCCAGCAGCAGTCCGGCCGCGCGCCCGCCATCACGACGGACATCGCGGTCGACGACCCGATCGCCGACGTGGTCGCCAAGCTGGCCTACGACGAGCAGCAGACCCTCGCGGACACCGCCGCCGGTCTGGACACCGTCCAGCTCGGCGCGGCCATCGCCGCACTGACCGCCGCCCGGCGCACCGACGTGTACGGCATCGGCGCGTCCAACCTGGTCGCCCAGGATCTCACCCAGAAGATGCTGCGCATAGGGCTCATAGCCCACGCCCCGGGCGATCCGCACCTCGCCGTCACCAACGCGGTGCAGCTGCGCGCCGGGGACGTGGCCGTGGCGATCACGCACTCCGGCTCCACGGGGGACGTCATCGAACCGCTCCGGGTCGCCTTCGAGCGGGGCGCGACGACCATCGCCATCACCGGCCGCCCCGACAGTCCGGTCACCCAGTACGCCGACCACGTGCTGACCACGTCCACCGCCCGGGAGAGCGAGCTGCGACCGGCGGCCATGTCGTCCCGGACCAGCCAGCTGCTGGTCGTGGACTGCCTCTTCGTGGGAGTGGCGCAGCGGACGTACGAGGCGGCCGCGCCGGCCCTGGCGGCGTCGTACGAGGCGTTGGCGCATCGGCACGGGGCGCTCCGCGCGGACCGTGGCAGGTAATCGCCGTGGGCGGCCGCGGGTTCGTGGTGGCTGGTCGCGCAGTTCCCCGCGCCCCTGAGGGCGTTGCACTACCCAGCATCGAGCATTGACCGGAAAGAGCGCATCTTCATGACCTCCACCCCCCATCACCCCGATCTCCGTTCCCAGTTGGAGACGTTGACGACCGAGGCGTTCCGGCCGGAGCTGGCCGAGATCGACCAATTGGACACGCTCGACATCGCGCGGCTGATGAACGGCGAGGACGCCACCGTGCCCGCCGCCGTCGCCGAGCGGCTGCCGGAGATCGCCGCCGCCATCGACGCCGTGGCCGTCCGGATGGCGCGCGGCGGGCGGCTGATCTACGCGGGCGCCGGTACGGCCGGACGGCTGGGCGTGCTGGACGCCTCCGAGTGCCCGCCCACCTTCAACACCGCCCCCGGGCAGGTGGTCGGCCTGATCGCGGGCGGCCCGGACGCCATGGTCACCTCCATCGAGGGCGCCGAGGACTCCCCCGAGCTGGCCCGCGCCGACCTGGAGGCCCTCGCGCTGACCGCCGACGACACGGTGGTCGGTGTCTCCGCCTCCGGCCGCACCCCGTACGCCGTGGGCGCCGTCGAGTACGCGCGCTCGCTCGGCGCCCTGACCGTCGGGCTCGCCTGCAACCGGGACAGCGCCCTGGCCGCCGCGGCCGAGCACGGCATCGAGGTGGTCACCGGGCCGGAGCTGCTCACCGGCTCGACGCGGCTGAAGGCGGGCACGGCGCAGAAGCTGGTCCTGAACATGCTGTCGACGATCACGATGATCCGGCTCGGCAAGACGTACGGGAACCTGATGGTGGACGTCCGGGCCTCCAACGAGAAGCTGCGGGCCCGCTCGCGCCGCATCGTCGCCCTCGCCACCGGCGCCGCCGACGACGACATCGAGCGTGCCCTGACGGCGACCGACGGCGAGGTCAAGCACGCGATCCTGGTCCTGCTGGCCGACGTGGACGGCCCGACGGCCGCCCGGCTGCTCGCGGAGTCCGGCGGCCACCTGCGGGCGGCGCTGGCGGCGGCGCTCGGCTGACCGGCCGCGCCGCCTCCGGTCCGGCCGGGGACCCGGGGCGGTCCGCGCCGTGTGCGATTCTGAGAAGCATGAACCACGCCCAGCTGACCGCCCTGGGCCGCGCCCTGCGCCTCCTCGGTGAACACGGCGAGGCCCTGACCGCCGACACCCCGGAGGCCAAGCTGCACGAGGTCCGCGCGGACCTGAAGCGTGCGCTGGACCAGCTGGAGGAGAGCGTCACCACGGCGGCCCCCAGCACCCGCTGCCCGGAGCACCCGAACGGGCCGGTCGACAGTGCCGCCCCCGACCTGTGCCTGCTGTGCGAGACCCGCCGGCGCACGGCCCGCCGCGCCGAGTACAGCGGCGGACCGCTGCCGGCCCGGCCCGCCGAGCCGGTCCAGTCCCGCTACGGCGTCCGGGGCGACCGGCCGCAGCCCCAGCAGCGCTGGCTGCCCGAGCAGTGGACCGGCCAGGCGTGGCAGCTGTGCGGCACCCCGCGCCGCGACCGCCGCGAGGCCGAGCTGTACATCGCGGCCCAACTGCGCGGCCCGCACGCGGCGATGGCGTACCGGCTGGTCCACGAGTTCACCGACTACGAGGTGCTGCGGGTGTGGGGCACGCCGGTACGGGTGGACATCGAGCCGATGGGTGGCGTCTGACGTGGTGAGACGGAACGACCAGCGCCGGGCGGCCCTCGTCGACGCGGCGATCGAGGTGCTGGCCGCGCAGGGCGCCCGGGGGCTGACCTTCCGGGCGGTGGACACGGAGGCGGCCGTCCCGCCCGGCACCGCGTCCAACTACTTCGCCAACCGGGACGACCTGCTCACCCAGGCGGGCGCCCGCGTCTACGAGCGGCTGCACCCCGGCGAGGCCGCCCTCGCGCGCCAGCGCACGGCCCCTCGCGACCGTGACACCTACGTGCAGCTGATGCGCGAACTGGTCGACCGGGTCGCCGGTTTCCGCACCGGCTACCTCGCCCTGCTCGAACTGCGCCTGGAGGCCACCCGGCGCCCCGAGCTGCGCGCGGTGCTGACCGAACGCGTCCGCGAGGACGTCGCCGCCAACGTCGCCCACCACGAGGCGTCCGGCCTCCCCGGCGACGCCATGGCCGTCAAGCTGCTCATCCTCGCCCTGAACTGGCTGATCGTCGAGCAACTCACCCTGCCGGACGTGTTCACCGAGGAGGAGCGGGACCAGCTGGTCACGGCCGCGGTCGAACGCATCGTCGCGCCGGACGGACCGGCCCGGGACTGATCGCCGCCGGGTCAGATCTGGTTCTCGCCGCCGTCGACGTACCAGTTGGCGCCGAGGACGAAGCTGCTCTGGTCCGAGGCGAGGAAGGCCACCACGGCGGCCACCTCCTCGGGGCGCCCCATCCGCCCGATCGCGGTGTCCCCGGCCAGCTTCGTGTGGACGGCGGACAGGTCCGGGCCGTCGAAGAGGTTGGTGATCCCCGGGGTGTCGACGGGGCCCGGGGAGATCGCGTTGACCCGGACGCCACGGCCCTTGAGTTCGTTGGCCCAGCCCCGCGCGAAGGTCCGGACGGCGGCCTTGGAGGCGGCGTACAGGCTGAACGCCTCGGCGCCGTTGTCGGCGGCGGTGGAGGCGTTGAGGATCACCGAGGCGCCGTCGTTGAGCAGCGGAAGCGCCTTCTGCACGGTGAAGAGCGTGCCCCGCACGTTGACGCCGAAGATCTCCTCGTACCGCTCCGCGGTGATCTCCTCCAGCGGTACCAGCGAGGCGATCGCCGCGTTGGCGAAGACCACGTCGAGCCCCCGGCCGCGGGCGCGGACCGCTTCGTAGAGCCGGTCCACGTCGGCCGGGTCCGAGACGTCACCGGCCACCGCCGTGACCCGCTCCGCACCGATGATCTCCACGGCCGCGTCCAGCGCGGCCTTGCGCCGCCCGGTGATGAACACGTGCGCACCCTCGTCCGCCAGCCGCACCGCGCTGGCCAGACCGATCCCGGTGCCGCCGCCGGTGACGACGGCGGTCCTGCCTTCGAGCTGTCCCATGGTGAATGACCTCCGATGACTTCAGTACCGATCGGTACTGAAATGGACCGTAGCACATCTGTACCGGTCGATACGGAAGACGTAGACTGGCGGCATGGAGACGGGACGGAAGGCGGCGGTCGGCCGGCCGAGGGGATTCGACGCCGACGAGGCGCTGGAGAAGGCCATGCGGGTCTTCTGGGAGCAGGGCTACGAGGGTGCCAGCCTCACCGACCTGACCGGCGCCATGGGCATCACCCGCACCAGCATGTACGCGGCCTTCGGCAACAAGGAGGACCTGTTCCGCAAGGCGCTCGAACGCTACGAGGAGGGCCCCGCGTCCTACGTGGCCCGCGCCCTGCGGGAACCGACCGCACGCGAGGTGGCGACCGCGTTCCTGAGAGGTGCCGTCCAGGTCAGCACCCGCCCCGACTGCCCGTCCGGCTGCCTGGGCGTCCAGGGCTCACTGGCCGCCGGCGAGACCGGCCGCTCGGCCCGGGACCTGCTGGCCGACTGGCGCGAAGGGGGCGTCGCCCAGCTCCGCGACCGGTTCCGGCAGGCCGTCGAGGACGGCGACCTGCCGCCCGGCACGGACCCGCTGCACATCGCCCGCTACCTGATGACCTTCGCCAACGGCATCTCCGTGCAGGCCACCGGCGGCGCCACCCGGGAGGACCTCCAGCGGGTGGCCGACACGGCCCTGGGCAACTGGCCGCCCGCGTGATCCGTCAGGGGCCGACGGGCCCGGCCGCAGCCAGGGCCTCCGCCACCGCCTGCCGCAGCGAACGGCTGGTGATCCGGCGGTTCTCCCCGCCGGCCAGGTGCGCCGCGGCCCGGCCCACCCATTCCGGGTCGCCGAGGAGCTGAAGCCTTCCCTCATCGGTGAGCTGCCGCAGCAGGGCTTCGAGGCGGAGCGCGTCAACCGCCCGGTAAGGGCGCGTGTGCTGGTCGAAGCGCAGCTGGTGGTCCTCGTAGGGGTGGCGCAGCGTCATGTGCAACCAGCCGCCGTCACGCCTGGCGACCATGCCCCTCAGCGTGTACAGGCCCCTGTTGTTCGTGTCCCAGGGGTGCTTGCCCCAGGTGATCCTGATGCCGTTCATGATCCTGGACCACGGGACCAACTGCCCCTCGGAGTCCGGCTCGTGCTGGTGGAGCCCGTCCGGACGGAACTCCACCCAGTGGGTGTCAGGCCGTGTGGCGTCCCCGACCCGCCAACGGCCGTCGGTCAGTTCCAGCGGTCCCAGAGACGCACGGTCCTCCACCATGCGGTCATTGAACCACGCGGACGACCACGCCTCTGGGGCGCGCACTGTCGCGGTTCGCACGACCGAGGGACTGCCGCAGGGACTCGACGACCTCTTCGGTCGACCGCCTCCAGGCCGAGGCGTGGTCGGTCCGCGTCGACGGAGTCAGCCGCGGCGGCGTCCCAGGCCGAGGTGGGTGGTGACCGCGGCCAGCCCGGCCACACCGTACGCCAGCCACCAGCCCCCGGCCCGGTAGTCGCCCGCCGCCCCCTCCTCCTGCGCCTTCCTCTGCTGCTCGTACGTCCGCGTGCCCGCCGAGCGGCCGTCGGTGAAGTCGTACAGGTCGCACGTCTCCCCGGGCTTCATGGGCCCCGAGCGCTCCGCGTCCCCGTACTCCTGGATGATGCCGTCGCACCGGGGTGTGCCGTCGGCGGTCGCCGCCTCGGTGAGGAAGTACCCGCCGACGACGACCGGGACGGCGAACAGGCCCAGCAGGAGCCCTCGGAAGCTCACGCCCTCGGGTCCACCAGCGGCAGCGGCGCGAACTCGTAGCCCTCCCACAGGCGTCGGGAGGTCTCCTCCGGGTAGGGCGCGACGGTCGGCTCGGTGTCGAAGACCCGCACCAGCCGCCGCTCCGTGTCGTACGCGGGCCAGCCCGGGTCGCCGGTGCGGGCGAACGCCGTCCAGGAGGAGCGGAAGCGGGCGGACAGGGCCAGCGCCTCCGCGGACGGCTCCGCGCCGCCGAACTGGAGCAGCGCGAGGCTCTCCTGGAAGGTGCCGAAGAGGAGCGGGATGTCCAGGGCGTGGCAGGCGCCCAGGGCGCCGTCGAAGGCGGGGGCGGGCCAGGTGAGTTCGTAGACGTGGGCCCGGCCGCCACCCGCGAGGTGGGCCTCGGCCAGGTGCAGGGACGGCATCGCGAACAGCCAGTCGGTCTGGACGCGTTCGTAGAGGTCGTTGGCCGACGCGTCCGGGAACGCGGCGCGGTAGGCGGCCTCGCCGCCCGGCGCGTACAGGCGCAGCGCGGCGTTCGCGCGGTCCTCGCCGATCTGGCCGAGCTTGCCCGCCATGGCGGTGAACAGGCGGTTCTCGTCGCGGTTGTGACCGGTGATCAGCTCGATGCCGCGGGCCGCGCCGGAGGCCAGCGCCTCCCAGGGCGTGACGGGGAGGAACTCGCCGTCCACGACGGGCGCGTACGGGGTCACCGTGGGCGCCGCCTGGCCCCAGCGGGGGACGTTGCCCGGCATCTTCGGGGCGAGGGCCTGGCCCGCCTTGACGAGCTGGTCCGGAGTGACCTCCGAGAGGTCTTCGGCGGTCGGGCGCAGGCCCAGCTCGGCGGCGAGGGCGGTGCCGATGTCGGCGGCGAGCCCGGGGGAGAAGAACGTGCCCGGCACGCTCTGGGCGACGGCCCGCCGGAAGAGCCCGGCCGCCCGGGGCATCGCGAGCAGGGCGGCCACGGAACCGGCGCCGGCCGACTCGCCGAAGATCGTGACCTGGTCGGGGTCACCGCCGAACCCGGCGATGTTCTCCTGCACCCAGACCAGCGCCGCGATCTGGTCGAGCAGGCCCCGGTTGGCGGGGGCGCCCTCGATGTGGGCGAATCCCTCCATGCCCAGGCGGTAGTTGAGGGTGACGACGACGAGGTCGCCGTCGGCGGCTATGCGGCGGGCGTCGTAGGCGGGGCTGCCGGAGTGGCCGAGTTTGTAGGCGCCGCCGTGGATCCAGACCATGACCGGGCGGTGCGCGGCCGGGTCGGGCTCGGGGGTCCAGACGTTGAGCGTCAGCCAGTCGTCGCCGTCCCCGGCGGCGTCCGGTGTGCCGGTGGCGCCCCCGGGGCCGAGGTCCTGCGGGGGCGGCGGGCCGAAGGCGTACGCGTCGCGTGTGCCGTCCCAGGGACGGGCGCGGCGCGGGGCGGCGAACCGGCCCTCTCCCACCGGGGGTTGGGCGAACGGGATGCCGCGGAAGACGGACAGGCCGCCCTCGGTCCGGCCGCGCACCGCGCCGCAGCCGGTGCGCACCACGGGTTCCACTGACTCCAAGGGTCCAGGGATCGTCATCCCACGGACCCTACGTGGTGCCGCGCACCGCGCTCGGCCGAGGGGCTGGTCAGCTCAGGGTCTTGATCGCCGCCGCGTCGTACGGGGCGAGTTCGTCGAAGCGTCCGGCGAGGACCTTCTCGGCCCACCGCGGGTCCTGGAGCAGCGCGCGGCCGACGGCGACGAGGTCGAACTCGTCGCGTTCCATGCGGTCGAGGAGGTTGTCGAGGCTGCGGACGGGGGCGCCCTCGCCCTGGAAGGACCTGTTGAAGTCGCCGTCGAGGCCGACCGAGCCGACGGTGATGGCCGCCTTGCCGGTGAGCTTCTTGGTCCAGCCGGCGAGGTTGAGGTCCGAGTCCTGGAACTCCGGGAGCCAGTAGCGGCGGGTGGAGGCGTGGAAGGCGTCGACACCGGCCGAGGCGAGCGGGGCGAGGATGGCCTCCAGCTCTTCCGGGGTCTCGGCGAGGCGGGCGTCGTAGGCCTCCTGCTTCCACTGGGAGTAGCGGAAGATCACGGGGAAGTCCGGGGAGACCGTCTCCCGTACGGCGGCCACGATCTCGGCGGCGAACCTGGTCCGGGCCACCGGGTCGCCGCCGTAGGCGTCGGTACGGCGGTTGGTGCCGGACCACAGGAACTGGTCGACGAGGTAGCCGTGGGCGCCGTGGATCTCCACGCCGTCGAAGCCGATGCGCTCGGCGGCCGCGGCCGACTCGGCGAAGGCGCCGACGACGTCGTCCAGGTCGCGCCGGGTCATCGCCCTGCCGGTCGGCTCGTCCTCGCCGATGCGCAGGCCGGACGGGCCGACGGCGGGGGCGGCCGCGAAGGGCGGCTGGCCCTCCTTGCGGACCATGCCGATGTGCCACAGCTGCGGCACGATCGTGCCGCCCGCCGCGTGCACCGCCTCGGCGACCTTCGCCCACCCGGCGAGCTGCTCCTCGCCGTGGAAGCGCGGGACGCGGTCGCTCTGCCCGGCCGAGTCGTGGCCGACGTAGGTGCCCTCGGTGACGATCAGTCCGACTCCGGCGGCGGCACGACGGGAGTAGTACGACACCACGTCCTCGCCGGGGACGCCGCCCGGGGAGAACATCCGGGTCATCGGCGCCATCGCGATGCGGTTGGGCACGGTGAGGCCGTTGAGCGTGGCCGGGCGGGCGAGGAGCTGGGCGGCGCGGGTGGCGGCCTCGGCGGGGGTGACGGTCACGTGGGGGCTCCTGAGGTGGGTACCGGGCGGTATGTGCGCGCGCATTCATCGCACTACAACGGGAACGGGCCCGCCCCACCGGGCCATTCCGCCCGGCGCCCCGATGTGACCCGGGCCATAGCGGACGGGGGCGAGGGGTGGGCGGGGGCGAGGGGTGGGCGGGGGCGAGGGTGGGCGGGGGCCGGACACGCCCGAGGGCGGCACCCCCTCTCGGGGGGTGCCGCCCTCGGTCCGTACTGGACGGTCGATCAACCGGAACCGGTCGATCAGAAGTCCATGTCACCGCCCGGCATGCCGCCCGGGGCGCCCGCCGGAGCGGCCTTCTCGGGCTTGTCGGCGATGACGGCCTCGGTGGTGAGGAACAGCGCGGCGATGGAGGCGGCGTTCTGCAGGGCAGAGCGGGTCACCTTCGCCGGGTCGATGATGCCCTCGGCGATCATGTCGACGTACTCACCGGAGGCGGCGTTCAGGCCGTGGCCGACGGTCAGGTTGCGGACCTTCTCCACGACGACGCCGCCCTCGAGACCGCCGTTGACGGCGATCTGCTTCAGCGGGGCCTCCAGGGCGAGCTTCACGGCGTTGGCGCCGGTCGCCTCGTCACCCGACAGCTCCAGCTTCTCGAAGACCTGGGAGGCCTGGAGCAGGGCCACGCCACCACCGGCGACGATGCCCTCCTCGACGGCCGCCTTCGCGTTGCGAACGGCGTCCTCGATGCGGTGCTTGCGCTCCTTGAGCTCGACCTCGGTGGCGGCACCGGCCTTGATGACGGCCACGCCGCCGGCCAGCTTCGCCAGACGCTCCTGGAGCTTCTCGCGGTCGTAGTCCGAGTCGCTGTTCTCGATCTCGGCGCGGATCTGGTTGACGCGGCCCTGGACCTGGTCGGCCGAACCGGCGCCGTCCACGATCGTGGTCTCGTCCTTGGTGATGACGACCTTGCGCGCGCTGCCCAGCAGGTCCAGCGTGGCGTTCTCCAGCTTGAGGCCGACCTCCTCGGAGATGACCTCACCACCCGTGAGGATGGCGATGTCGCCGAGCATGGCCTTGCGGCGGTCGCCGAAGCCCGGGGCCTTGACGGCGACGGACTTGAAGGTGCCGCGGATCTTGTTGACGACGAGGGTCGACAGGGCCTCGCCCTCGACGTCCTCGGCGATGATCAGCAGCGGCTTGCCCGACTGCATGACCTTCTCCAGGAGCGGCAGCAGGTCCTTGACGTTGCCGATCTTGGAGTTGGCGATCAGGATGTACGGGTCGTCGAGCGACGCCTCCATACGCTCCATGTCGGTGGCGAAGTACGCCGAGATGTAGCCCTTGTCGAAGCGCATACCCTCGGTGAGCTCCAGCTCCAGACCGAAGGTCTGGGACTCCTCGACGGTGATGACGCCTTCCTTGCCGACCTTGTCCATGGCCTCGGCGATGAGCTCGCCGATCTGGGTGTCGGCGGCGGAGATGGAGGCCGTGGAGGCGATCTGCTCCTTGGTCTCGACGTCCTTGGCCTGCTCCAGCAGGGCGGCGGAGACGGCCTCGACGGCCTTCTCGATGCCGCGCTTCAGGGCCATCGGGTTGGCGCCGGCCGCGACGTTGCGCAGGCCTTCCTTGACCAGGGCCTGGGCGAGAACGGTCGCGGTGGTCGTTCCGTCACCGGCGACGTCGTCCGTCTTCTTGGCGACTTCCTTGACCAGCTCGGCGCCGATCTTCTCGTACGGGTCCTCGAGCTCGATCTCCTTGGCGATGGAGACACCATCGTTGGTGATCGTGGGGGCGCCCCACTTCTTCTCGAGGACGACGTTGCGGCCCTTGGGGCCGAGCGTCACCTTGACGGCGTCCGCGAGCTGGTTCATGCCGCGCTCGAGGCCGCGCCGCGCCTCCTCGTCGAACGCGATGATCTTGGCCATGTGAAGTGGTCCCTCCAGGACTGGGGGTGATTCCTTCGGACCGCGCCCGCGCCCGCGACGGACGGCTCGCCGGCCTTGTGGTTCCTTCCCCACCCGGCCTGCGGGCCTCACCGACCCGGTCCTTCGTTGTCACTCTCACCTTCAGAGTGCTAACGCAATGATTAGCACTCGACCATGCCGAGTGCAAGCGCCTCTCGGGGATCGGGCCGCTCGCTCAGCCCCCCGCGAACAAGGGGGTGACGGGCGTCCGGGCAGGCCGAAGGGCCCGTACCCCTGGAGGTACGGGCCCTTCGGATGAAGACCGGGTGCTGCGGTGGCCGCGCGTCTCAGGCGCTGAGGCGAACCATGTCGGCCTGCGGGCCCTTCTGACCCTGCGAGATCTCGAACTCGACCCGCTGGCCTTCTTCGAGGGTGCGGTAGCCGTCCATCTGAATCGCGCTGTAGTGGACGAAAACATCCGCACCACCGTCGACCGCGATGAAGCCGTACCCCTTCTCCGCGTTGAACCACTTGACGGTGCCCTGAGCCATGCCTAACTCCCCTATTACTGGCCCTTGCACAGATCCGCACTTCGCGGACCCGGGTCAGACCTCGCCCCCTCACGACTGGGGGCGTGCGCCGGAACGCGTCGACCGCGGCTGAATGTATCTGTCCAACTGCCGTCTGCAACAGGTCAATCGGACGAGAAATCTGGACGCACCCGGTCCGGAATGTGGCGAGAATTCGCCTGAATTCGGGTCAAGTCGGGTCACGCAAAGGGAACAAAAGCCGCGAAATACGCTCGCACTTTGGCTGTTTCTTGTCGGGCGGGCGGCAGGAATTAACGGTTCCCGTTGTGCTGATCGGGAGCGCGTTCCCCAACTCTACCGCGCTCAACCACATGGAATTGCCCCCTCCGTTTCTCTTACGGAGAGGGCAATACGCACTACGAGGTGTATCCGCGGTGGATCAGCCGCCGGCGACCGCCGGGATGATCGAGACGCCCGCGCCGTCCGGCGTCGCCGTCTGAAGGCCCTGCTCGAAGCGGACGTCGTCGTCGTTGACGTAGACGTTGACGAAGCGGCGCAGCTTGCCCTGGTCGTCCAGGACGCGGGCGGCGATGCCGGTGTGGTTCTTCTCCAGGTCGGAGATGACCTCCCCGAGGTTGGCCCCGTCGGCGCTCACCTCGGCCTTGCCGCCGGTGTAGGTGCGCAGGATGGTCGGGATGCGAACGGTCACGCTCATGCGAGGCCAGCCTCTCGGAAGGAGTCCAGGTTCGGGCGGATGGTGGCGGTGAGGCCGGTGCCGGCCACCGCGTCGAGGGTCTTCAGGCCGTCGCCGGTGTTCAGGACGACGGTGGTGAGCGACGGGTCGAGGACGCCGTTCTCGATCAGCTTCTTGGTGACGCCGACCGTCACGCCGCCCGCCGTCTCCGCGAAGATGCCCTCCGTGCGGGCGAGCAGCTTGATCGCGTCCACGACCTGCTCGTCGGTCACGTCCTCCACGGCGCCGCCGGTGCGGCGGGCGATGTCGAGGACGTAGGGGCCGTCGGCCGGGTTGCCGATGGCCAGCGACTTGGCGATGGTGTTCGGCTTCTGCGGGCGGACCACGTCGTGCCCGGCCTTGAACGCCGTGGAGACCGGCGAGCAGCCCTCGGCCTGCGCGCCGAAGATCTTGTAGGGCTTGTCCTCGACCAGACCCAGCTCGATCAGCTCCTTCAGCCCCTTGTCGATCTTCGTCAGCTGGGAGCCGGACGCGATCGGCACGACGATCTGGTCGGGCAGCCGCCAGCCGAGCTGCTCGCAGATCTCGTAGGCGAGGGTCTTGGAACCCTCGGCGTAGTAGGGGCGCAGGTTGACGTTGACGAAGCCCCAGCCCTCGCCGGCCGGGTCGCCGATCAGCTCGGAGCAGAAGCGGTTCACGTCGTCGTAGTTGCCCTCGATGCCGACCAGCTCACCGCCGTAGACGGCGGCCATGACGACCTTGCCCTGCTCCAGGTCGTGCGGGATGAACACGCAGGAGCGGAAGCCGGCCCGGGCGGCGGCGGCGCCGACGGCACCGGCGAGGTTGCCGGTGGAGGAGCAGGACAGGGTGGTGAAGCCGAAGGCGCGGGCGGCCTCGATGGCCTGGGCGACGACGCGGTCCTTGAAGGAGTGCGTGGGGTTGCCGGAGTCGTCCTTGATGTACAGCCCGCCGGTGACGCCCAGTTCGCGGGCGAGGTTGTCGGCCTGGACGAGCTTGGTCCAGCCGGGGTTGATGTTCGGCTTGGTCGCGACGTCGGCCGGGACGGGCAGCAGGGGGGCGTAGCGCCAGATGTTCGCGGGGCCCGCTTCGATCCGCTTGCGCAGTTCCTCGGCGTCGTGGTCCGAGAAGTCGTAGGCGATCTCGAGGGGGCCGAAACACTCTTCGCAGGCGAAGACCGGTCCGAGCGGAACCCGGTGGCCGCACTCCCGGCAGCTCAGCGCGGCGGCGGGGCCGAGGTCGACGGTGCCGTCGGCGGGGTTCGTGGAGGTTTCGGCAGTCTGCACAGCCATGGAGGCGAGGCCCTTTCTCCTCATCTTCCTCACGACGCATCTCGCCGTGAGACGGATTTGGCACCTTCCCTAGCCGGGAGCCTCGCCACGTCCGTGTGACAAGAACCGACTGGAGGGTTGCCGGGGCTTCATCGGGCCGTATCCCTCTGCCCCTCTGGATGAGCGGTATGAAGTTGTTTCGCGGTGGTGCGCGCGGCGACCCCGGCATGCGGTGGTCCCACGCGTTGTTCAAGACTGTAACCGAAGGCCAGGACGGTTGAGATAGTCGTCCGTACCGCGAGATGGATCACAATGGATCACGAAGGAGACCACGGGACGTGCTGGAAGAAGTCGAGCGCTGGCTGAACGCACGCTCCTGGTCGGCCGCGGACCGGCCGGTCCAGCACCTTCTGTCCGCCAAGCACGCCACCGGGCAGTCGGTCAGCGTGGTGCTGCCCGCGCTGGACGAGGAGGCGACGGTCGGCGACATCGTCTCGGTGATCCGCCGGGAGCTGGTGCTCGGGGTCCCGCTCGTCGACGAGATCGTGGTCGTGGACTCCGGGTCGAGCGACCGCACGTCCGAGGTGGCCGCTGCGGCCGGGGCGCGCGTCGTCCACCGGGACGCGATCCTGCCCCGCATCCCCGCCGTGCCCGGCAAGGGCGAGGTGCTGTGGCGTTCGCTGCTGGTCACCGGCGGGGACATCGTCTGCTTCGTCGACGCGGACCTGCGCGAGTTCTCCGCCGACTTCGTCTCCGGGATCGTGGGCCCGCTGCTCACCGATCCGGACGTGCACCTGGTCAAGGCCATGTACGACCGCCCGCTGGCCGGGGCGGCCGGGCAGGGCGGCCGGGTCACGGAGCTGATGGCCCGCCCGCTGCTCAACATGCACTGGCCGCAGCTGGCCGGCTTCGTCCAGCCGCTGGGCGGGGAGTACGCGGCCCGCCGCTCCCTGCTGGAACGGCTCCCCTTCCCGGTCGGCTACGGCGTCGAGCTGGGCATGCTGGTCGACGCCCTGCACCTGGTGGGCCTGGACGCGCTCGCGCAGGTCGACGTCGGGGTCCGCGTCCACCGCCACCAGGACGGGCGGGCGCTGGGCCGGATGGCCGCGGCGATCTACCGCACCGCCCAGCTCCGGCTGGCCCGCGGCCACCTGGTGCGCCCGGCCCTCACCCAGTTCGAGCGGGGCGTCGACGGCTTCGAGCCGCGCACCTACGCCGTCGACACCGAGGAACGGCCGCCGATGACGGAGATCGCGGAGTACGCGGCCCGGAGGGTGGCCTAGGCACCGGAAACGGCCCACGGGGCTCAGCCGGAGACGCCGTCCGACCAGCGCCACCTGCCGCCGGAGTCCAGCTCGCAGGTCAGGTACTCGCCGCCGCGGCCGTGAGTGCTCAGGCCCCGGTGCTTCTTGGCGCAGAACTGGCCGTCGGCGTAGCAGTTGCCCGCGGGGCTCATCAGCTCGCAGGCGCCGGTGCCGCCGTCCCCGGTGCCGCCGCTGGTTCCGCCGGTACCGCTGTCCCGGGTCTTCGACGGCTCGGGGGCCGGCTCCGGCGTGTGCAGCAGGCGCCCGGCGCAGTCGCGGCCGTCGCGGGGGACGGTGAAGGTCACGGCGCCGGAGCCGCCGCTCTGCTCGCAGATCTTCTCGCCGCTGCCCCAGGAGGAGGCCCGCTGCCCGCTGCCCTGGAGGCGCACGGTGTAGCTGACGTGCGCCTTCTCGGCGGCGCTGACGGCCGCCCCGATGCTGCCGCCGGTGAGGTCCGGCAGCGTGACGGCGGTGGGGGTGGGGGTGGGGGTGGGAGTCGGGGTCTCGGTGCTGGCGGACGCCTCGGGAGTGGGGCTGCCGCTCGGCGTGGCGGTGTCGGAGGCGGAGGCGGTGGCCTTGGCGGGGGCCTCGTCCGCGGTGGCGCTCGCGTCGCCGTCCCCGCAGCCGGCCAGGGCCAGCGCGGAGGCCGCGATCAGTGCCGCCGTGCCCGCGAGTCTGCTCGTGCGCCGGTGCCGTGTGCGTATGGGCATGGTGCGCCCACCCCCCAGAAAGTTGAAATGTGCACCGCACATCCTCAACCTGTTCACACTTCCCGCACAAGCTCCGTGACCGAATCGCCGTCGGGGTGACACGGGGAAACGTTTGAGGTGCGAGGGGCCGGGCTAGGTTGAGGCGTATGGCTTCAAGCTTCGGTGCTGCTCAGGTGCTGGTCGCCTCCAACCGGGGGCCGGTCTCGTACGAGGTGCGGGAGGACGGGTCGCTGCACGCCAAGCGGGGCGGTGGCGGGCTCGTGTCGGGACTGTCGGCCATCGGGCCCGACGCGGGGGCGCTGTGGGTGTGCTCGGCGCTGTCCGACGGGGACCGCGAGGCGGTGCGGCGCGGGGTCGGCGAGGACGGCGTACGGATGCTGGACGTGCCGGCCGACGTGCACGCGGACGCGTACAACGGGATCGCCAACTCGGTGCTGTGGTTCGTGCACCACATGCTCTACCAGACGCCCCTGGAGCCGGTCTTCGACGCGGAGTTCCGGCGGCAGTGGGCCTCCTACGAGGCGTACAACCGGGCCTTCGCCGAGGCGCTGGCCGAGGAGGCGGCCGAGGGCGCGGTCGCGGTCGTGCAGGACTACCACCTGACGCTGGTGCCGGGGATGCTGCGCGAGCTGCGTCCGGATCTGCGCATCGGCCACTTCTCGCACACGCCCTGGGCCCCGGTCGACTACTTCCGGCTGCTGCCGGACGACATCGCCGAGCAGGTGCTGCGCGGGATGCTCGGCGCCGACCGGCTCGGCTTCCTCACCCGGCGCTGGGCCGACGCGTTCACCGCCTGCTGCGACGCCGTGGTGGGCGGGCTCGGCGGCACGGAGATCGGCGTGCACGGGCTCGGCGCCGACGGGGACTTCCTGCGGGGGCGCTCGCACGAGGCCGACGTCGAGGAGCGGATGGCGGAGCTGCGGGAGCAGATCGGGGAGGGCCGCCGCACCATCGTGCGGGTGGACCGCACCGAGCTGTCCAAGAACATCGTGCGCGGTCTGCTGGCCTACCGGGAGCTGCTGGCCGGGCGGCCGGAGTGGCGCGAGCGGGTCGTGCACGTCGCGTTCGCCTACCCCTCGCGGCAGGACCTCGCCGTGTACCGGGAGTACACGGCCGAGGTGGAGCGGGTCGCGAACGCGGTCAACGAGGAGTTCGGGACGCCGGGGTGGACGCCGGTCGTGCTGAATCTCAAGGACGACTTCGCGCGGTCGCTGGCGGCGTACCGGCTGGCGGACGTGGCACTCGTCAACCCCGTCCGGGACGGGATGAACCTGGTCGCGAAGGAGGTGCCGGTCGTCTCCGACGCGGGGTGCGCGCTGGTGCTGTCGCGGGAGGCGGGCGCGTACGAGGAGCTGGGCGAGGACGCGGTGGTGGTCAACCCGTACGACGTGGTGGGCACGGCGGACGCGCTGCACGCGGCGCTCGGCCTGCCGGCGGGGGACCGGGCCGAGCGCTCGAAGCGGCTGGCGGCCGCCGGCACCGCGCTGCCCCCGGCCCGGTGGTTCCTGGAGCAGCTGGAGGCGCTGCGGGGCTGACGCGGGCTACTTGTCCTGGACCGGCGGGCAGGTGCCGGTCTCCTCGCCGACGGAGTTGATCTCGGCGTTCGGCCGCGGGTCACCGGCGTAGTTCAGCTGGTCCGTGCACTTGACCCCGTCTTCCTTCGGGGTGCCGGAGGACGGGGTGCCCGGCTGCGGCTCGGGGCAGGTGCCGGTGTCCGCGCCGATGGAGTTGATCTCGGCGTTCGGCCTCGGGTCACCGGCGTAGTCCAGCCGGTCCGTGCACTTCTCCCCCGCCCCCTGGTCCGGCTTCGACTCCGCCGGGGGCTGCGAGGACGCGCCGCCGGTGCCGGTCCCGTCGTCCGCGGTGGGGGGCTGTGCGGTGCTCGTCGCGGTCGCGGTCGCGGCGGGGGCGGCGCCCTCGTCGGTGCCGCCGTTCCCGCCGTCGCCGCCGGTGCCGCAGGCGGTCAGCGCCAGGCCGAGGGCCACGGCGGCGAGGGCGAGCATCGGGGTCTTCCGAGCGGACATGGCGGGTTCCTCCACGGTCGTGGGCCTCACTGAGCAGGCCTTACGGCGTGCAAGACAGCGGGGGCGGCGGACCGGGTTGCCCCGCCCCCGGTGTCCGGACACGCCTGTGACAGGCGGGGGAACCGGTCGTGACGTTGTCTCAGGCCAGCCGGCGCGCGAGGGCCGCCAGCAGGGCCACCACTCCGGCGGGGCCGGGCACCTCGACGTCCGCGCGTTTCCTCAGCTCCGTCACCTCGTCGCTGCCGCTGCAGACCAGCAGGCCCGGAGTGCCCTCGGTGCGGAGGGTGTCGACGGCCGCGTAGGCCGGGAGGTCCCCGAGGTCGTCACCGGCGAAGAGGACGCAGGCGGCGTCGAGGGAGTGGACGTACGACCGCAGCGCCGCGCCCTTGTCCATGCCGGGTGGGCGCAGTTCCAGGACCATGCGGCCCGGCTCGACGATCAGGCCGTGCCGGGAGGCCAGGCCGGTGAGCGGGGCGCGCAGGGTGTCGAAGGCGGCCTGCGGGTCGGGGGCGCGGCGGGTGTGGACGGCGACCGCGTGGCCCTTGTCCTCCGTCCAGGTGCCCTGCGCCGCCGACCCGGACCGCTCAAGGAGACCTGGCAGCTCGGCGCGGACGGCGGCGACGCCGGGGTGCGGCTCGGGCGTGGTGAGGGTGTCGGTGGCGGCGTCCCAGCGCTCGGCGCCGTAGTGGCCGAGGACCACGAGGCGGTCCAGGCCGGGGACGTTCGCGAAACCGCCGTGGTGGACGGCGACCTCGGCGGGGCGTCCGGTGATCACCGCGATCGAGGCGACCTTCGGGGCCAGGGCCGCGAGCGCCGGTACGGCGTCCGGGTGGGCGCGGGCCCGGTCGGGGTCGGGCACGATCGGGGCGAGCGTGCCGTCGAAGTCGAGCGCGACCACCGCGCGGCCGGGGTCGGCGAGGAGGGCGTCGAGCCCTTCGCGTCCGGCCGCCGTCGCGGGCGTCGGCAGGGGCGGTGGGGAGTCGTCTCGGGTGGAGTCCTGGTGGCTGCCCATACCGCGAACCTATCCCCCCGGGGCCGGACTCACGCGTCGCCCGCGGGCCCCGCCCCGCCGACCGGCGTGCCCGCGCCGCCGGGTCCGTCGTCCCGGTCGGCCCCTCCGTGGCCGGAGCCCCCGGCTCACCCGGCACGGGGCCCGGCCAGCCCGCACGCCCCCGAAACTCCGTGCAGCCCGGCGTGGTGACCACGCCGGGGCGGGCGGTCCCTGCCCCACGTGGGCCCGCGCGGGGCGGCCTCAGCGGTCCGTGCGGCGCGACTGCCGTACGCGGCGCAGGCGGTTGACCGTCACCGGGTCGGTCGCCAGGGCGCGGGGGTCGTCGAGCAGGGCGTTGAGGAGCTGGTAGTAGCGGACGGGGGCCAGGCCCAGCTCCTCGCGGATGGCGCGCTCCTTGGCGCCGGGGCCGGTGAAGCCACGGCGTTCCAGCGCGAGGATGCTCCGCTCCCGCTCGGCCAGCTCTCCCGGTTCCATGTACGGCACCGTAACGCCCGCCGCCGACAGCGGCCGCTACTCCGCGCTGCCCGCCTTCATCGCCGTCGCCTGGATCTGGCCGAGGACCTCCTCGGGGCTGGCGCCCGTGGCGACCGCCTGGCCGATGCGCTTCTTGACGTCCGCGCTGACCGAGGCCCAGGAGGTCTTGCCGACCGGGTACAGCTCGGAGAGCAGCAGCTCGTCCAGGAACGGCTTGAGGTTCTCGTCCTCCGGCGCGGCGCTCATGGTCTGGGAGGCGGAGGTGGTCACCGGCAGCAGGTCGTACTCGCGGGAGAAGTCGAGGACGTTCTCCTCGCTGTAGACGAAGTCGAGGAAGTCGCCGATCTCGTCCTGGTGGCCGTTCTTCTTGAAGGCCGTCATCCAGTCGGAGACCCCGAGGGTGTTCTTGCTCTCGCCGTCGATGCCGGGGGTGGTCACCATGCCGTACTTCACGCCCTTGTCGGACGCCATCTTCATCAGCGAGGGGTGCCCGTTGAGCATGCCCACGTCGCCGGCCGCGAAGGCGGCGAAGGCGTCGGCACGGTTGAGCTTGCCGGGGGCGACGGGGCCGGTGAGGCCCTTGCCGACCAGCTCGTCCCGCAGCCAGGTGAAGGTGGTGACGTTCTGCGGGGAGTCGACGGAGTAGGTGCCGACGTCGTCGGTGTAGCCGCCCTCGCCGCTGAGCATCCACTGCATCGTCTCGGCCTGCGCCTCCTCGGCGCCCAGCGGCAGGGCGTAGGGGTACTTCACGCCCTTGTCCTTGAGCGCCTCGGCGGCCTCGGCGAGGTCGTCCCAGGACTTGGGCGGCTGGACCCCGGCCTTGTCGAAGAGGGTCCTGTTGTAGAAGAGCACGCGGGTGGAGGCGGCGAAGGGCAGGCCGTACTGCACGCCGTTGACCTGGCCCGCGGCGGCCAGCTGGGAGACGAAGTCGGCCTGGACCGGGATGGAGAGCACGTCGTCGGCCCGGTAGAGCAGGTCCTTGTCCGCGTAGTCGGAGTAGGCGCCGATCTGCGCCATGTCGGGCGCCTCGCCCGCCTCGACCATCTCGCGGACCTTGCGGTCGACGTCGGTCCAGGAGTAGACGCTGACGTCCACCTGCACGTCGGGGTTCTTGGCCTCGTAGGACTTGACCAGCTCGTCCCAGTACTTCTGGGAGCTGTTGTCCTTGCTGTCGCCGTAGTCGGCGGCGACGAGCTTCAGGGTCACCCCTTCGGAGTCGCCGGTGAGACCGCAGCCGCCGAGGACCGCCGTCATGCCCAGTGCGGACACCACCGCGATCGTTCCTGTCCTACGCCGCTGCACCCTGTTCCCCAACCCTGACTGCTCGTTCGCGCGTTCGCTTACCGGATTAAGGTCTACACCACCGCAGTGGACTAGACCTCTCCCGGGTGTACGGGCCACACTGTCCCCGTGAGACATGTCATCGCCCTCGATGTGGGCGGCACCGGGATGAAGGCCGCCCTGGCGGGGCCTGGGGGCGAGCTGCTGCACCAGGCACGCCGGGCAACCGGCCGCGAGCGGGGACCCGAGGCGGTCGTCGCGGGCATCCTGGACTTCGCCGCCGAGCTGCGGGCCTACGGCGCGGACCGGTTCGGCGAGCCGGCCCGCGCCGCCGGCGTCGCGGTCCCCGGCATCGTCGACGCCGAGCGCGGCGTCGCCGTGTACGCGGCCAACCTCGGCTGGCGCGACGTGCCGCTGCGGACGCTGCTCGGCGAACGGCTCGGCGGTATTCCGGTCGCCCTCGGCCACGACGTGCGCACCGGCGGCCTCGCCGAGGGCCGGATCGGGGCCGGTCAGGGCGCCGACCGGTTCCTGTTCGTGCCGCTGGGCACCGGGATCGCGGGCGCCATCGGCATCGACGGCCGGGTCGAGGCGGGCGCCCACGGCTTCGCGGGCGAGATCGGCCACGTCGTCGTGCGCCCCGGCGGCATCGCCTGCCCGTGCGGTCAGCGCGGCTGCCTGGAGCGCTTCGCCTCCGCGTCGGCGGTCAGCCAGGCGTGGGCCCAGGCCTGCGGCGACCCCGGGGCGGACGCGGCCGACTGCGCCAAGGCCGTCGAGTCGGGGGACGCCCGCGCGCTCGCCGTGTGGCAGGACGCCGTGGACGCGCTCGCCGACGGGCTGGTCACCGCGCTCACCCTGCTGGACCCACGCGTCCTGATCATCGGTGGCGGCCTCGCCGAGGCGGGGGAAACCTTGTTCACACCGCTGCGGGACGCCGTCCGGCGGCGCGTCACCTTCCAGAAACTGCCGGAGATCGTCCCCGCCGCACTCGGGGACACCGCCGGTTGCCTGGGTGCCGGGCTGATGGCCTGGGACCTGCTCGACACCGCTGCTCCGCCTGCTTCGCCAGCTCCGCCCGCTTCGACTTCCACAGCTTCCACGGCCGCCACGGCCGCGACTCCCCCGGAGGTAACCACCTGATGGCCCCAAGCAAGGTTCTCGCCGGTGCCCGGGTGGTACTGCCCACCGGGACCGTGGACGACGGCCGCGTGATCGTCGACGGCGCGCGGATCGCGGACACGGCTCCCCCGCAGGCCGAGACCGTCGACCTGGCGGGCCACTGGGTGGTCCCCGGCTTCGTCGACATCCACAACCACGGCGGCGGCGGAGCCTCCTTCGCCGGCGGCACCGCCGAGGAGATCCTGGTCGGCGTCGAGACCCACCGCCGGCACGGCACCACCACGGTGGTCGCCTCCGCCGTCACCGGCGAACTGGACTTCCTCGCCCGCCACGCCGGGATGCTCGCCGAGCTGGCGCAGCAGGGCGACATCGTTGGCATCCACTTCGAGGGGCCGTTCATCTCGCCGTGCCGCAAGGGCGCGCACGACGAGCAGCTGCTGCGCCACCCGGACCCGGCCGAGGTGCGCAAGCTGGTCGACGCGGCGCACGGGCACGCGAAGATGATGACGCTGGCGACCGAGCTGCCGGGCGGCCTGGACTCCGTACAGCTGCTGGTCGAGCACGGCGTGATCGCGGCCGTCGGGCACACCGACGCGACGTACGAGCAGACCGTGCAGGCCATCGACGCGGGCGCCACCGTCGCCACGCACCTCTTCAACGCGATGCCGCCGATCGGTCACCGTGCGCCGGGTCCGATCACGGCGCTCCTCGAGGACGAGCGGATCACCGTCGAGCTGATCAACGACGGCACGCACCTGCATCCGGCCGCGCTCCAGCTGGCCTTCCACCACGCGGGCGCCGCCCGGGTCGCCTTCATCACCGACGCGATGGACGCGGCCGGCTTCGGCGACGGCCGCTACCGGCTCGGCCCGCTGGACGTCGAGGTCACCGACGGCGTGGCCCGGCTGGTGGAGGGCGGCTCGATCGCGGGCTCCACGCTCACCCTGGACCGCGCCTTCAAGCGGGCGGTGACGGTGGACCGGCTGCCCGTCGGGGACGTCGTCGCCGCGATCTCCGCCAACCCGGCGCGGCTCCTCGGTCTCGACGACAGGATCGGCTCGCTGGAGCCCGGCAAGGACGCCGACCTGGTCATCCTGGACGACGCCTTCGACCTGGTGGGCGTGATGCGCCGGGGCGAATGGGTGGTCGATCCCCAACTGGGCTGATCCGTCCCCGAGTCCGCTCCGGGGGCTGGGCCGACCGCCTCCCGTTTGGCATGATCGTGTCGTGGAGCACGGCTCCGCGGGCACACCCAGCCGCAGACGATCGGGGGAGGTCGGCACGGTGATCCTCACCGTCACTCTCAACACCGCGCTCGACATCACCTACCGCGTGCAGGGCCTCAGGCCGCACGCCTCGCACCGGGTGACCGAGGTGACCGAGCGGCCCGGCGGCAAGGGGCTGAACGTGGCCCGCGTGCTGGCGGCCCTCGGCCACGAGGTCACGGTCACCGGCTTCGCGGGCGGCACCACCGGGGCCGTCGTGCGCGAAGGGCTGACCGGCGTGCCCGGGGTGACCGACGCGCTGGTGCCGGTCGCGGGGGCGACGCGGCGGACCATCGCCGTGGTCGACGAGCGCACCGGCGACACCACCCAGCTCAACGAGCCGGGCCCGGCCGTGGCGCCCGCCGAGTGGAACGCCTTCCAGGAGGCGTACGAGGACCTGCTGGCCGGCGCAGCCGCGGTGGCGCTGTGCGGCAGCCTGCCGCCGGGCGTCCCGGTGGGCGCCTACGCCGGGCTGGTGCGGGTCGCGCGGGCCGCGGGCGTACCGGTGCTGCTGGACACGAGCGGGGAGCCGCTGCGCCGGGGCTGGCCGCCCGCCCGGACCTGATCAAGCCGAACGCCGACGAACTGGCCGAGCTGACCGGCTCGCACGAGCCGCAGCGGGCCGCGCAGGCCGCCCGGCGCCGCGGTGCCCGCTCGGTCATCGCCTCGCTCGGCCCCGAGGGGCTGCTCGCGGTGACCCCGGAGGGCCGCTGGCGTGCCGCCCCGCCGGCCCACGTGCGCGGCAACCCGACCGGCGCGGGCGACTCCGCGGTCGCCGGCCTGCTCTCCGGCCTGGTGGAGCACCTGCCCTGGCCGGACCGGCTGGCCCGCGCGGTCGCCCTGTCGGCGGCGACGGTGCTGGCGCCGGTCGCGGGCGAGTTCGACCGGGCGGCGTACGAGGAGCTGCTCGGGCGCGGGGTCGCGGTGACGGCGGAGGCGGGCGCGGCCTGAGAGCGGGCCGCGGGTGCGGGGCCCGGGTGCGGTTACCCGGGCCGACCGGTCACTCGGACGAGAGCGAGAGCTTGTCGAGGACCAGGTCGCACTTGTTGCCGTCGTTGCACGCCAGCTCGATGGTGTTGGTGCCCTTGGCCAGGTTCACGTTGGCCCAGGTGGTCTGCCAGCCCTTTTCCCAGTCGCCCTCGGGCGTGCCGCCGAAGTTCTTCATGTTCAGCGGGCGCGCGGAGGCCTTGCCGTTGATGACCAGGGTCGCGTCGGCGTCCTTGCCCGGGATGCCGTAGCGCACGTTCAGCCGGTAGCCGCCGGCCTTCTCGATGCCGTCGACGGTCCAGGTGACCTTCGCGCCGACCTGGTTGAAGCCCGTGACGTAGACGCCACCGTCGGACTCCGCGCCCTCGAAGTCGGAGGCGGTCCCCATGCCGGGCGACAGCCGCAGGGCCTTCGCGTCGGTCGCGGGCAGCTCGACCTCCTCCTCGGCGCCGTCGCTCGCGGACGGGCTGGGCTCGGTGCTCTCGGACTGGGTGGGGGTCGGGTCGCCGCCCGCCTCGTTGCCGCCCTTGTCGTCGTCGGAGCCGCTGCTCGTCATGGCCACGGCGATGCCGATGACCACGGCGGCGACGACCGCCACCGCGCCGATCAGCAGGCCCTTGGTGTTCGGGCCGCGGCGTCCGCCGCCCCCGCCGTGCCCGGACGGCTGCTGCGGGCCCCCGGGACCGCCACCGCCGGGGAAGGTCTCCGGCGCGGCGTAGTGCGCGTTCGGCTGCCCGTACGCCCCCTGCGGCTGGCCGTAGGCGCCCTGCTGGGGCGGGGCGGCCTGGCCGTAGGCGGCGGTCTGGGCGCCCTGGCCCTGCGGAGCCCCGTACTGCCGTGTGCCGACGGGACGCACCCGGTTGACGGAGTTCGGGTAGCCGTAGCCACCGGACGGCGGCTGGGCCCCGTTGGCCTGCCCGTCGGCGTAGAGGTAGCCGAAGGGGTCGTCGTCCTCGGGCGTGCTCGCGCCGTTGTTGCCGGGCGTCATCCCTAGGTCTCCTAACCAGATGCGGTGCGTGGTGCGGTACGGGTGGGTGAGAAAGCGAGCCTACCCGCTTCCACTGACCCAAACGGGTGACTCGGACCGCATCAACGCGCTGACCTGGCGATCATCCGGCGCGGCGGTGCTGTTTGGGACGAGATCGTTTCTCGACGTACATCCGTTCGTCAGCGGACTTGAGCACCTCGTCCGCCGTCATGCCGCAGTGGGCCCAGCCGATGCCGAAGCTGGCGCCCACCCGGACGGCCCGGCCCTCGGCCCGGATCGGCTGGATGATCTCGCCCCGCAGCCGTACGGCGAGGTCCTGGGCGTCGGCCCGGCCGAGCCCGTTGGCGAGGATCACGAACTCGTCGCCGCCGAGCCGGGCCACGGTGTCGCCGTCGCGGACGCCGCCGCTGAGCCGCCGGGCGACCTCGATCAGCACGGCGTCGCCCGCGTTGTGCCCGAACCGGTCGTTGATCGACTTGAAGCCGTCCAGGTCGCAGAAGAGGACCGCGAGTCCCTTGGTGCCGTCGTCGCGCCCGTCCTCGGGGGCCACGGCGTGCACGTGGTGGTCGAAGGCGCCGTACGGCTCGGCGGCGGCGGAGAAGTCGAAGGTGTGGCCGCCGGAGTCGAACACGGCGGAGTTCCCGTAGGCGGCGTCCATGGCGTCGGCCACCGCGTGCGAGGACTGCGGGCGCTGGCAGAGCCGGGCGGCCAGCCGGGAGCGCAGCTCGGCGCTGTTCGGCAGGCCGGTGAGGGAGTCGTGGGAGGCGCGGTGGGCCAGGTGCAGCTCGCGCCGCTTGCGCTCCTCTATGTCCTCGACGTGGGTGAGCAGGAAGCGCGGTCCGTCGGCGGCGTCGGCGACGACGCTGTTGCGCAGCGAGACCCAGACGTAGGTGCCGTCGCGGCGGCCCAGGCGCAGCTCGGCCCGGCCGCCCTCGGCGGAGGTGCGCAGCAGGGTGCCGATGTCCTCGGGGTGCACGAGGTCGGAGAAGGCGTAGCGGCGCATCGACGAGGCCCGGCGGCCCAGCAGTCGGCACAGGGCGTCGTTGGTGCGCAGGATGCGGCCGTGCTGGTCGCCGCCCATCTCGGCGATGGCCATGCCGGAGGGGGCGTACTCGAAGGCCTGGCGGAAGCTCTCCTCGCTGGCCCTGAGCGCCTGCTGGTCGCGCTCCAGGCGGACCAGGGCGCGCTGCATGTTGGAGCGGAGCCGGGCGTTGCTGATCGCGATGGCGGCCTGGAACGCGTACATCTGCAAAGCCTCGCGGCCCCAGGCGCCGGGGCGGCGGCCGTTGCGCGGCCGGTCCACGGACAGGACGCCGATCAGCTCGCCGCTGTTGCCGCCGCCCTGCGGGCCCGGCGCGTACATCGGGGCGAAGAGCCGGTCCGAGGGGTGCCACTCGTCCTCGAAGCGGGGCGCGGGCCCGTCGGTGTACCACTGCGGGACGTCGTCGTCGTCGAGGACCCAGCCCTCGGTGTGGGGTATGAAGATCAGGTCGCCCCACTGCTCGCCCATGCTCAGGCGCCGGTCCCAGGACTCCCGGGAGCCCGAGCGGCCGGTGATGAGCGCCTCGGCGGCCGGGTTGCCCGCGAAGGCGGCGACGACGAGGTCGCCGTCGGGGCCGACCAGGTTGACGCACGCCAGCTCGTAGTTGAGGGCCTGGACGACGCCGTCCGCGACGGCCTGCAACGTGTCGGCCAGGCTGCGGGCCTTGTTCATGTCGGCCATGGCCTGGTGCAGCTGACGCAGGGAGGCAAGGCGGACATAGGGCTCCGAGTCGGTCTCCATGCTCGCCCTCCCCCCGAGACCTCGCAGTGAATCAAGGGTTCTCTTCGGCGCCTTTACTGAGGGTGCCCCGGATCGTGCTCTTGCAGGTTCCCCGCCACTGAATCACAGCGCGCTGCCCACTCGGTACACAGGGTCAACAATTACCGCCCCTTGTGACTCAAGTCACAACGAAACATGAACAATTGCGTGGGGTTTCCGGGTTTTCTGCGGGTTCCCCGCGCCTTTACCGAACGCAAAGTTTGCGGGGTATCGGCACGTCTCCTCCGCCGCCTCCTCCCGTGGTCCTAGGTCCCGGTTCGGACCGGGGCCCGATGCCCGGCCCACGCCCCGGAGATTAGCGTGACGGAGTGCCGAATACTCCGCCTCTCACGTATCCCGGGTCCCCCGCGGCCCCCGCGTCCCCGTTGCCGTCGCCCGCCTCCGGGCATGCTGAGGGGGTGAGCAACGAGGAGTTCCGTGCCGCCATGTCCCGGCTGGCCTCGGGCGTGGTCCTGGTGACCGCGCAGGAGCCGCCGCTGGACCCGGACGACCCGCTGGCGCCACGCGGCGAGGACGTCGGAATGACGGCCACCGCCTTCATGTCGGTGTCCCTGGACCCGCCGCTGGTCCTGGTCAGTCTGCGCGAGGGCTCCCGCATGGACGACCTGCTGGACGAACAGCCCCTGTGGGCCGTGTCGGTCCTCTCCGAGAGCCAGCGGCACATCGCGGGCCGCTTCGCGATGAAGGGCCGCGTCAGCGACCGCCTCCTGTTCGCGGACATCCCGTACGCGCGGGGGGAGGCGACCGGGGCGCCCCTGGCCGGCGGCGCCCTGGCGACCCTGGAGTGCCGCACCGAACAGCGGGTGCCGGCCGGCGACCACACGCTGGTGATCGGCCGGGTCCTGACCGCCACGCTGCCGAGCGCGGACGGGGGCCCGCTGACCTACTTCCGGGGCCGGTACCGGCAGCTGGGCTGAGCGGTAAATCGCTCGTCCGGCGTGAGGACGCCCGCCTAGGGTGCGCGCATGACGACCAGCACCGGGCCCCGACTGGAGCCGATCACTCCCGCGAACATCGAGGCCGCCCTCGCCATCCGGGTGCGCCCCGAGCAGGAGTTCGCCGTCGACCCTGTGGTGAAGTCCCTCGCCGAGGCCTACGTCCACGGTGAGAAGGCCTGGCCGCGCCTGATCCTCGACGGCGAGCGTCCGGTCGGCTTCCTCATGGGCTTCTTCGGCGTCGACTGGTACGACGACGGCAGCGCGCTGCGCTCCGGCCTGTGGCGGCTGAACATCGCCGCCGGGGAGCAGGGCCGGGGATACGGCCGCTTCGCCGTGGAGTCGGTGGCCGACGAGATCCGGCGCCGCGGCGGCACCGAGTGCTTCGTCACCTGGCACCCCGGCGAGCACGGTCCGGAGCACTTCTACCTGGGCCTCGGCTTCCGTCCGAACGGGGAGAAGTCCGAGGGGGAGACGGTCGGCGTGCTGGAGCTGGGCTGAGCGGCGGGCCCTCCCGGTCAGTCCCAGCCCCGCGCGGAGCGCCCGCGCTTGGTGTCCGAGCGCTGCTTCTTCTCCCGCAGCCGGCGTTCGTTGATGCCGCGCGGTATGCGGGTCGGCCTGCGGGGCCTGGGCGGGGGCGCGGTGGCCTCGGCGAGGAGGGCGGCCAGGCGTACGGCGGCGGTCTCCCGGTTGCGCCACTGGGAGCGTTGCTCGGAGGCGCGGACGGTGACGACCCCGTCGGACAGGCGCCCGGCCAGCCGCTCCAGCGCCCGCTGCTTCCACACCGCGGGCAGGGCCTCGGTCCGCGCCAGGTCGAAGCGCAGCTCCACCGCCGTGTCCGTGGTGTTGACGTGCTGCCCGCCGGGCCCCGACGAGCGCGAGAAACGCCAGACCAGCTCGGCCTCGGGCAGGGAGACGGAGCCGCGGATGACATGGGGACCGGACATGCCCTCCATGTTCCCGTCCGCGGGCGGCCCGCGTCACTCGAATATCGTGATCCCGCTCTTGGTAAAGAAAGTAAAGAGAGGCGGAACCTTGTGGACCCCTCTCGACGTTCATGGTGGTAGCTGTAGCTTTCTTGCCGTACGTAAACGAGGGAAGGGACTCCCAACAATGGCTGTAAGCCTGTCCAAGGGTGGCAACGTCTCGCTCACCAAGGAGGCTCCGGGCCTGACCGAAGTCACCGTGGGGCTCGGCTGGGACGTCCGCACCACCACCGGCACCGACTTCGACCTCGACGCCTCCGCGATCGCGGTCAACACGCAGGGCAAGGTCTACTCCGACGCCCACTTCGTCTTCTTCAACAACAAGCAGACGCCGGACAACACGATCGTCCACACCGGTGACAACCGCACCGGCGAGGGCGCCGGCGACGACGAGGCGATCAACGTCAACCTGGCGGGTCTGCCGGCCGACATCGAGAAGATCGTCTTCCCGGTCTCGATCTACGACGCCGAGAGCCGCTCGCAGAACTTCGGCCAGGTGCGCAACGCCTACATCCGCATCCTCAACCAGGCCGGCGGCGCCGAGATCGCCCGCTACGACCTGTCCGAGGACGCGGCCACCGAGACCGCCATGGTCTTCGGCGAGCTGTACCGCAACGGCGCCGAGTGGAAGTTCCGCGCCGTCGGCCAGGGCTACGCCTCGGGCCTGACGGGCATCGCCCAGGACTTCGGCGTGAACGTCTGAGGTTCAACCGCCCGTCGGTTCCGTACGAAGGCCCCCCGGACGTCCGGCCGGGGGGCCTTCGGCGTCCCGTCGGACGGGCGGCCCGGGGCGGGCCGGGGCGTCACGGCAGCAGGCGCTGCTCCTTGGCCACGGCGACCGCGCCGGCCCGGGTGTCGACGCCGAGCTTGTCGTAGATGCGGCGCAGATGCGTCTTCACCGTGGCCTCGCTGATGAACAGGGCGCGGGCGATCTCCCGGTTGCCGAGCCCGGTGGCGAGCTGGGCCAGGATGTCGCGCTCGCGGCCGGTGAGGGCGGGGCGCGGCCTGCGCAGGTTGGCCATGACCCGGCCGGCGACCGGCCCGGACAGAGCCGTACGGCCCTGGGCGGCGGCGTGGATGGCCGCGAACAGCTCCTCGGGGCGTTCGGCCTTCAACAGGTATCCGGTCGCGCCCGCCTCGATGGCGCGGGTGATGTCGGCGTCGGTGTCGTAGGTGGTCAGGACCAGGACGTGCGGCGTCCGGGCGGGGCCGGCTCCGGTGGCGGCCGTGAGGCGGCGGGTGGTCTCCACGCCGTCGATGCCCGCGCCGAGCTGAAGGTCCATCAGGACGACGTCCGGCGTCAGCCGTGCGGCGAGCGCGAGCGCCTCCTCGCCGGTGCCCGCCTCGCCGACCACCTCGATGCCGGGTGCGCTGTCGAGCAGGGCGAGCAGCCCGGCGCGTACGACGACGTGGTCGTCGCAGACCAGGATGCGCACGGGGGTGGCGGCCGGGCGGGGGGCGGCGGGGTCGGTCATCGGGGGGCCTCCTGCGGGCCGGCCGGATCTGCCGGGTCGGTTCGGGGCGGGTCCAGGGGGATCGCGGCGGACAGGGCGGTGCCCTCGCCGGGCGCGGACTCGACGGTCAGGGTGCCGCCGAGCTGGCGCAGGCGGGCGTGCATGGCGGGCAGGCCGTGGCCGCGTGTCCCGGTGGGGGCGTCGGACGGCTCGGCGGGGTCGAAGCCGTGCCCGTCGTCGGTGACGTCCAGGACGACCTCGTCGTCGAGGAGGGTGAGGCTGAGCACGGCGGTGGACGCGCCCGCGTGCTCCCGGACGTTGGCCAGGGCGCCCTGGGCGATGCGCAGCAGGGCCGACTGGACGCGGTCGGGCAGCGGTGGGACGCGGGCACCGTCGTCGACGTGGACGCGGACGGTGAGGTGATCGCCGGACTCCCGGGCGGCCAGGGCCCGCAGCGCCGCCGCCAGGCCGCCGCCGCGGGCGAGGTCGGCCGGGGCCAGGTCGTGGACGAAGCGGCGGGCCTCGGCCAGGTTGTGCTCGGCGACGGAGGCGGCGCCCCGGACATGGGCGCGCGCCTTGTCCTGGTCCGACTCCCAGACCCGCTCGGCGGCCTGAAGCAGCATCCGCTGGCTGGACAGGCCCTGGGCGAGACTGTCGTGGATCTCCATGGACAGCCGCTGGCGCTCCGCGAGGGTGCCCTCGCGGCGTTCGGAGGCGGCGAGTTCGCGGCGGGTGCGGATCAGGTCGTCGATCAGGGCACGCTGCCGGGCCGCCTGCCGCTCGGTGTGCAGGAACACGGCCGCGGCGATCGCGGCGACGGCGGGCGGGGCGAGCAGCAGGTTGGGGTCGAAACCTCCGGCGAGACGGAACTGCGCGGCGACGACGAACACCGTCAGGACGGTGACCAGCACCAGCGCAGCCCGGGCCGGCAGGGTGCGCAGGCCGGTGTAGAAGAGGGGCACCGCACACCAGGAGAAGCTGGGTGCGAGGACGACGAGCACCATCCACACCACGACCACGAGGCCCAGCCGGACCAGCCGTCGCCGGGCGGCCGGGGTGCCGGGACCGGACGGCCCGGGGCCGCTCAGCACCGGCCCGAGCAGGTGCAGCACCGCGAGGGTGAGGGACAGCGCGATGATCCACGGGGTGCGGGGCTCACCGGGGTGGCGCAGCAGGAAGCGGGCCAGGGCACCGCCGAGCAGCAGGAAGAACGCCACGTGCATCACGGCGCCGAGCCACCGGCTGTCCGCGTCGGCCGTGTCACCCGAGGTGTTCGAGGCGTAGGAGTCGTACGGCTTCGACATCCGGCACCCGCCTCCTCTCGCCCGTCGCGTCCGCTCCGCTCTCCTGCCAACGTGCCGCAGAAGACCGCTGAGCTGCACGAACACTCCCATGGTGCCCTCTTTGGACGCCCTGCGGGTCAACCGATCGGACGACCCCCGTGTCGCCCGTTCCGTCGCCCACGAGCAGCCGGAACGGCGACCGTGCGCCCCCGGTGCGGGTCGGAGAGTGGAGAGCACGAAGCCGACCGCCTCACCCGCAGGAGCAGACCGCCATGAAGAAGACCCTCTCCCGCCGTGCCCGCATCGCCACCGGCGGTGCCGTGCTCGCCGCCGTCGCCGCCGGCACCTTCGGCACGGTGGCCGCGAACGCCTCCGCCCCCGAGGCGGCCCAGGACTCCGCGGTGTCGGCCGCCCCGGCCGCCGCGGCCGGCAAGCGCGACACCACCACCTCCACCCATCTGACGATCGACGCCGCCACCGAGGCCGCGCAGGCCGCGCTGAAGGCCGCCAAGAAGGAGGGCCAGCGGATCACGGTCGCGGTCGTCGACCGCAACGGCAACACGATCCTCACCATGCGCGGCGACGGCGCCGGTCCGCAGTCCTACGCGTCGGCCGAGAAGAAGGCGTACACGGCCGTCTCCTGGAACGCCCCGACCAGCGAGCTGGAGGGCCGCCTGGAGAACGCCCCGAACCTGAAGGACATCCCGGGCACGCTGTTCCTGGGCGGCGGCGTCCCGGTCACCGCGGACAAGGCGCCGATCGCCGGTATCGGAGTCGCGGGCGCCCCGTCCGGCACCCTGGACGAGAAGTTCGCCCAGGCCGGGGCGGCGGCGCTGCGCTAGGTGCTGTCCGGCCTGCCGCCTCCGGTCCCAACAGCCGCTCCCAGCGGGCGTTTCACGTGAAACACCCCATAGGATCACGAGGTGCGCACCCCTCGTCTGCTCGTAGCCGCCGCCACCGTCGTCGCCCTCGCGGCGTGCAGTGGCGGCGGCACGGTCGAGGGCACCCCCGGCGGCTCGGGCGTGCGCGACCCGTACTTCCCCAAGGCGGGCAACGGGGGCTACGACATCGGCCACTACGACCTGAGGCTGGACTACGACCCCGGCCGCGATCCCGACCGCGACGCCGATGCCGATGCTGATGCCGATGCCGATGCCGGCTCCGGCGCCGGGCACCTCACCGGCACCGCGACGATCACCGCCCGTGCGACCCGCGACCTCTCGGCCTTCGACCTCGACCTCAAGGGCCTGGACGTCGAGGAGGTCACGGTCGAGGGCCGGGACGCCCGGTTCAACCGGGCCGGACAGGAACTGACGGTCCGCCCGGCCGAGGAGCTGAACGACGGGGAGACGTTCCGGGTGACCGTCCGGTACTCCGGCGAACCGGAGACCATCACCGACCCCGACGACTCCGAGGAGGGCTGGCTGCCCACCGCCGACGGCGCGGTCGGGCTGGGCGAGCCGACGGGCTCGATGGCCTGGTTCCCCGGCAGCCACCACCCCTCCGACAAGGCGACGTACGACCTCGCGATGACCGTGCCGGAGGGCCTCGGCGTGGTCTCCAACGGCGAGTTGCGGGACGAGCGGACCCGGGACGGGCGTACGACGTTCACCTGGCACACCGCCGAGCCGATGGCGAGCCATGTCGTCACCGTCGCCGTCGGCGAGTGGGAGACCGCCCGTTCCACCACGGACGACGGTCTGCCGGTGTACACGGCCGTCGACCCGACGCAGGCCGACGCGAGCCGGAAGGTGCTGAAGCGGATCCCCGAGATCATGGACTGGGCTCGGGAGAACTTCGGCCCCTACCCCTTCTCCTCCACCGGCGCGATCGTCGACCGCGACGAGGACGCCGGGTACGCCCTGGAGACCCAGAACCGGCCCTACTTCCCCGGCGCCCCCGACACCGTCCTGCTCGTCCACGAACTCGCCCACCAGTGGTACGGCAACTCCGTCAGCCCGAAGACCTGGCGGGACATGTGGCTCAACGAGGGCTTCGCCACCTACGCGGAGTGGCTGTGGGAGGAGGACCACGGCGGCGACACGGCCCAGGAGTCCTTCGAGGCGCTCTACGACGGCACGTACTACGACGACGAGGACGCGAACGACTCGATCTGGGCGTTCCCGCCCGCGGACCCGCCCGACGCGGCGCACATCTCCGACAGCCCGGTCTACCAGCGGGGCGCGATGGTCCTGCACAAGATCCGCGAGACGGTCGGCGACGACGCCTTCCGGCAGTTGCTGCACGGCTGGGCCGCCGTCCACCGCCACGGCAACGCGGACACCGAGGACTTCACGGCGTACGTGGAGAGGTCGGCGCCGGACGAGGACTTCTCGGAGATCTGGGCGGACTGGCTGCGCGGGGACGGCCGGCCGGACTCCCCGTGAGCCGTCCGCCCGTTCACCGCCGCCTCACCCTTGGTCGGCGCCGAAGGTCTCCAGCAGCAGGGCCAGGTCCGGCGGCCAGAGCGGCTCGGGCGCTTCGGCGAGTTCGGCCCGGCTCCACCAGCGCCAGGTGAGGATGCCGTCCGCGGCGTGCGCGGCGGCCAGGTGGGGGCCGGTGGGCTCCCGGCGGGGCCCCTGGGCGACGTAGATGTGCTCGTACTGGCGGACGGGGCCGACGCTCAGGTGGGTGAAGTCGTGTTCCCAGGTGCAGAGCAGCGGGCCCGGTTCCAGGTCGGTCCAGCCGGTCTCCTCGCGCACCTCGCGCAGGGCGCCCTCGCGGGGGTTCTCGTCCGCCTCCAGGCCGCCGCCGGGCATCGCCCAGTGCACGCCGACCTCGACGTTGTCGTAGCGCAGGAGGAAGACGGCGCCCTCGGGGTCGAGCACGGCGACGCGGGCGGCGCGGCGCGGGGTGCGCGGCCTGTCGCTCTCCAACTCCCTGCGCAGCACGGCGCAGGGCCGGTCGGCCCCGAGGTCGCGGCGGTGGTCCAGGACCCGGTAGCCGAGGGCGGTCCAGAAGGAGAGCGCGTCGGTGTTGCCGTCGAGGACGGCGAGCCGTACGGCGGTGCGGCCCGCGGCCCGGAAACGGTCCTCGACGAGGGAGACGAGCCGGCTGCCGTGTCCCTGCCGGGTCAGCCCCGCGTCCACCATCAGCAGCCCGATCCAGGGGTCCGGGTCGGACCGGTCGGGGTGCCGGGCGAGCGTCACCGCGACCCCGACCAGCCGGCCCGCGTCCCTGGCCAGCAGCACCTCGGCGCCGGGCCGCGCCAGTTCGTCGGCGAGCGCGGTCGCGACCTGCTCCGGACGGATGTCCTCCGGGTCGGGGAAGTCGCCGCTGAGCGCGTGGAAGGCGCGGTGGGAGGCGTAGAGGGCGGTCAGTTCGGTGAGCACGGGGCCCGGGATGTCGTGGTCGGGGGTGAGGGCGAGCGGGGTGAGGATCACCCCGGCAACCTATCCGGCCGTCGGGTCCTGCGGCCCGGACCGATCCGGGCCGCGGGGGTCGGGGTCGGAGAGGCCGGGGTCGGAGGGGTCGGAGAGGTCGAGGTCGGAGAGGTTGAGGACGAAGCGGTGGCGGACGTCGCCCCGGGCCAGGCGGTCGAGGGCCTCGTTCACGCGGGCGGAAGGGAGGAGTTCGATGTCGGCGGTGATGCCGTGCGCGGCGCAGAAGGCCAGCATCTCGGCGGTGCCCTTCCGGCCGCCGCTGCCCGCGGAGCTGAGTTTCTTGCGGCCGACGAGCAGGTCGAGGGTCTCCAGGGTGACCGGTCCGAGGTGCCCGAGGTGGCTGAGCGTGCCGTCCAGCGCGACCAGGCGGAGGTAGGCCCCGAGGTCGTGCGGGGCGGAGACGGTGTCGACGACGATGTCGAACCGGTCGCGGGCGGCGGCCATCCGCTCGGGGTCCGTCGAGACGACGAGTTCGCGCGCGCCCAGCCTGCGGGCGTCCTCGGCCTTGTCCGGCGACCGGCTGATCACCGAGGTGTCGGCGCCGAGCGCGACCGCGAACTTCACGGCGAGGTGGCCGAGGCCGCCGAGACCGGCCACGGCGACCCGGGTGCCGGGTCCGGCGCCGAGGGCGCGCAGGGGCTCCCAGACGGTGATCCCGGCGCACAGGAGCGGGGCGGCGGCGGCCGGGTCCAGAGCGGCCGGGAGGACGTACGCGAACCGTTCGGCGAGCACGTACTCACGGGAGTAGCCGCCGAGGGTGGTCGATCCGTCGAGGCGGTCGGTGCCGCCGTAGGTCAGGGTGGGGAAGGCGTGGCAGAAGTTCTCCTGGCCGACCCGGCACATGGCGCAGGTGCCGCAGGAGTCGACGATGTTGCCGACCGCGACCGGGTCTCCGGGCCGGAAGCGGGTGACGGCGGTACCGGTCCCGGTCACCACGCCGGTGAACTCGTGTCCCGGGACGAGGGGCCGCGGGCCGCTCCCGTCGGCGGCCCCGGCCCGGACGGCGTGCAGGTCCGTGTGGCAGACGCCGCAGTAGTCGACCCGGACGGCGAGGTCGTCGGGGCGCAGGTCGCGCCGTTCCATCGGTACGCGGCGCAGCGTCGGGCCGGTCGCCTGCCAGCCCACGGTGGTCCTCATGGCTCTCTCCGACTTCTTAGACAGACTGTTCGGTCTATTTCCTGGCCGAGCCTAGGCGCCGCGGCGGCAGCAGGCAAACCAACTGTTCTGTTTGAGCGTGGGATATCCTGCGGAGATGCCCGACCGCACCCCCGACCAGCCCCTGACCTCCCGCGGCGCCGCCACCCACCGGCGCATCCTGGACGTCGCGACCCGGGAGTTCGCCGAGCACGGGATCGCCGGGGCACGCGTCGAGCGGATCGTGGCCGCCGCCCGCACCAACAAGGCCCAGCTCTACGCGTACTTCGGCAGCAAGGACGGGCTGTTCGACGCGATCTTCTTCGGCTCGCTGGACCGCATCGTGAACGTCGTACCGATCGACGCCGGCGACCTCGCGGACTGGGCCGTGCGCCTCTACGACGAGTACCTGCGCCGCCCCGACCTGATCCGGCTGGCCACCTGGGCGCGGCTGGAGCGGCGTCCGGCGGGGCACCTGGTCGACGACGCCGACCGCCGCGACGACGCCAAGCTGCGGGCCGTCGCCGAGGCGCAGGCGGCGGGCCGGGTGCGGCCGGGCGATCCGTTCGACGTGCTGGCCCTCGTCATCGCCATGTCCATGGCCTGGTCACCGGTCAGCAACGTCTACGCGGCGACCGCCGACGAGCCCGACGACGTGCACGAACGCCGTCGCGCCCTGCTCCGCGACGCGGTCCGCCGCGCCACGGCACCGGACTGAGCCCAGCGGGCCCCGGCCACTCGGCCGCCCCCGGCGGCCCGGCCCCCAGGAGCCCGGTGAGCCGGGGGGTGCCGGGTGGAAAGGCCGGTGCTCGCGCCGCGGTCGGCCCCGTCACGGCCCGCGGCCGTGGTCGCGGACGCGGACCCGTCCGTCTCCGCGCCCCCGTCCGTCTCCGCGCCCCCGTCCGTGACACCATCGCCTGCGTGCTCGACATCGGCTACGCCCTCTCCACCCGCTTCCCGGACCCGCCGCAGACGGACTACCGCCGCGCGGACGTCCACGCGCTGCGCCACGACCTGTTCTGCGGGGACGTGTACCTCGCCGACACCAAGGCGGACCGGGAGCTGTCCACAGCCTGGGGATGGGTACCGGTGCTCGACTTCGCCTGGGCGCTGTGCGACATCGTCGAGCAGGTCGACCGGGACCCGGCGGGCTCCCGGGCCGCCCGGCCGCAGCGGGCGGAGCTGGACTTCACCGAGTCCACCGACCGCCTGCTCTTCGAGCGCCGCTTCGGCTGGGTCGACATCGAGGCGGAGTGGCTCCCGGCGGACGAGCCCCCGCTCTCCTTCTCCCACACCGAACTGCGCCGCGAGGCCCGGGACTTCCTCCACGACCTGCTCGCCGACCTCACCGACCTCCACGACGACCTCGCGGACAACCCGGCCGTCTGGTCCCTGCAGGCCCGCTTCCCGCGGATCCCGTAGCGGGCCCGCGGCGTACTACTCCTCCCCCAGCACCCGCACCCCCAGCTCCGCCGCCAGGACCGGGGCCAGGTCGAGGAGTTGGGTGGGGCTGATCACCGCGCCCGAGAGGCGGTCCACGCCGCGGGAGAGGTCCAGTGGGGCGGCGCCGCGCAGGTCGACGTCGGTGAGGGTGACCGCGCTGAGGTCCGCCTGCTTCAGGGCGCAGTCCACGAACTCGACCCGCTCAAGGCGGGCGCCCCCGAAGTCCGGCTCGACCAGCACGCAGCTCTCGAAGACGACGTCCTTGAGGCGGGCCCGGCGCAGATTGAGGTAGTCGATCTTGCCGCCGCGGATCAGGACCCGCTCCAGTACGGCGCCGTGCAGCTGGGTGCCGCCGAGGCGGGCGTCGAGCAGCTCCACGTCGCGCAGCGTCGCCTCCGCGAGGTTGGTGCCGACGCCGCGGACGCCGGTGAGGCGGGTGTCGAGCAGCCGCGCGGCGCGCAGTGACGCCTCGTCCAGCGCGCAGCCGGTCAGCGCGCAGTCCATGAAGCGGGCGCCCGCGCCGTCGTGGCCGGTCAGGTCCGTCTCCCGGAAGTCCAGCGCGTCGTAGTCCCCGTCCGGCTCCAGGCCGCCGTCGTCCTCGAACGGCGTGAGCGGCGGCAGGCGCAGCTCCGGGCGTCTCGCCGCTCGTACCGTCGTCGTGCCGCGCCCGCCCGCCGTTCCCGCCGTTCTCCTCGCCATGGGGACATGCTGCACCCCGCCACTGACATCCCCCTCCGGCCTGCGGAAATCTCCCTTCCTCCGGCCGGATGTCACATCCGGCACCCCCTCGGCCGTCGTACGGGCAGACAGGCGCCGTGCCAGGCGACCCGACCGCGACCCCGAACCGAGGGAGAACCCGAGCCATGCATCGCATCACCGTCATCGGCGGCGGCTTCGCCGGACTGACCGCGGCCATCACCGCCGCCGAGGCGGGCGCCAAGGTCACCGTCCACGAGGCCCACCACACGCTCGGCGGGCGGGCCCGGACGGCCGACGGCCCCTACCGGACCAACGACGGCCCGCACGCCCTCTACAACGGCGGCCCGCACTGGGCCTGGCTGCGCCGGCGCGACCTGATCGGTCCGCTCGCGCCCATCCCGCCGCTGGAGGCGGCCCGGCTGCGGCTGCGGCACAAGGGGGCGCTGCGCCGCACCCCGCCGTTCGCCATGCTGAAACTGCTGCGCCGGGGGGTGGGACCGGCGCCGGTCGACGTCGACTTCCTGACCTGGGCGACCGGGATCGCGGGCGAGGAGGGGGCCCGGGCCGCCGCCCACTACTGCGCGGTCGCCCTCTTCCACCACGATCCGGGGTCGCTGTCCGCGGCCTTCGTGCAGGAGCGGCTGCGCCGGGCCGCCAAGCTGCCGCCCGAGGCGCACTACCCGCGCGGCGGCTGGGCCGGGGTGGTGGACCGGATGGCCGCCCTGGCCTGGAACCTCGGGGTCCGGATGGAGACGGTCTCCCGCGTGGACACGCTGCCCACCGACGCCCCCGTCATCGTCGCCACGTCCCTCGACGCGGCCCGCCGGCTGCTGGACGACCCCGCGCTGACCTGGCCGAGCGGCCGCACCACCCTGGTCGACCTGGCCGTACGGACCCGGCGCGGCGACGCCTTCGCCGTCTCCGACCTGGACGCGCCGGGGTGGATCGAGCGGTTCACGGCGCAGGACCGCACGCTCGCGCCGGCGGGCGAGCAGCTGATCCAGGGGCAGATCCCCATCGCGCCGCACGAGTCGAAGGCGGACGGCACCGCACGCGCCGAGCACCTGCTCGACCTGGGCTTCCCCGGCTGGCGCGAGCGGCTGACCTGGCGGCGCGAGGCGGTCGCGAACGGCCGTACCGGCGCCGTCGACCTGCCGGGAACCACCTGGCGCGACCGGCCGGCCGTCGACCGCGGCGACGGCGTCTACCTCGCCGGTGACCAGGTCGCCTCGCCCGGTCTGCTCTCCGAGGTCTCCTTCAACAGCGCGCTGACCGCGGTCTCCCTCGCCCTCGGGCGGCGCGAGCTTGACCTCAAGCGTGCTTGAGGTCGTTGAGTGGGGCCAGGAACAGCTCCGCTCCTCACCCTGGGGGTCCGCCATGCACGCCATCCGACTGCACTCCTTCGGCCCGGCCGGGAACCTCGTCCTGGAGGAGGTCGAGGACCCGGCGCCCGGCCCCGGCCAGGTCCGGGTCGCCGTCCGCGCGGCGGGCGTCCATCTCCTGGACACCGCCCTGCGCGAGGGCGTCCAGGGGCCCTCGCCCACGCTTCCGGAGCTGCCCACGATCCCCGGCCGCGAGGTCGCCGGCCTCGTCGACGCCCTCGGGGAGGGCGCGCCGGAGAGCTGGCTGGGCAGGCGCGTCGTCGCCCACCTCGGCTTCGCCCCGGGGGGCTACGCCGCACTCGCCGTCACGGACCTCGCCCGCGTCCACGAGATCCCCGCGAACCTGGACTTCGCCGAGGCCGTCGCCATGATCGGCACGGGGCGTACGGCTATGGGCATCCTCCAGTTCGCCGACCTCGGGCCCGGCTCGGTGGCCGTGGTCCCGGCCGCCGCGGGCGGCATCGGCACGCTGCTGGTGCAGTACGCGAAGAACGCCGGTGCCACGGTGGTCGGCCTCGCGGGCGGCCCGGACAAGACCGCGCTCGTCGCCGCGAACGGCGCCGATCTCGCCGTCGACTACCTGGACCCCCAGTGGCCGGCGAAGGTCCGCGCCCACCTGGGCGGCACGGAGGCCACCGTCGTCTTCGACGGCGTCGGCGGGGACGTCGCCCGCGAGGCGGTCGCCCTGCTCGGTCCGGGCGGCCGCCACCTGGTCTTCGGCTGGTCGGGCAAGGGCCTGCACGACGGCACCCCGTACTTCGTCGACGGCGTCTCCCAGCAGGTCCTCGGCCCGGTCATGATGGAGCGGGCCGGCGGTGCCAACCCCGTACGCACCCTCGAACTGCGCGCCCTCGCCGAGGCCGCCGAGGGCCGGCTCGTCCCGGCCGTGCGGCGCTTCCCGCTCGCCGAAGCCGCCGCCGCGCACCGCGCCCTGGAGAACCGGGGAACCACCGGGAAGGTGGTCCTCGAACCGTGACCGGCGGCCGGCGCGGCGACCCGACCGGCGGCTCGGGCAACAGGATGCGACACCTCCCGAATCGTGGTCTTCTGGCGAAATGAGTGGCTCCCGGACAGGTCGGACAGGCGGACCCGCCGCGCCCGCGGAGGCCGATACCCATCGCTGGTGGGCACTGGTGGTGATCGCCCTGGCCCAGCTGATGGTCGTCCTCGACGCGACGATCGTGAACATCGCGCTGCCCTCGGCACAGCGCGACCTGGACATGTCCGACGCCAACCGCCAGTGGGTGATCACCGCGTACACCCTCGCCTTCGGCGGCCTGCTGCTGCTCGGCGGGCGGGTGGCGGACCTGGTGGGGCGCAAACGCACCTTCGTCATCGGGCTGATCGGCTTCGCCGCCGCCTCCGCGATCGGCGGCGCCGCCACCACCTCGGCGATGCTCTTCGGCGCCCGCGCCCTCCAGGGCGTCTTCGCCGCCGTCCTCGCGCCGTCCGCGCTGTCCCTGCTGACGACGACCTTCACCGACCCGAGGGAGCGCGGGAAGGCCTTCGGCATCTACGGCGCGCTGGCCGGCAGCGGCTCCGCGATCGGCTTCATCGTCGGCGGGGTGCTCACCGAGTACCTGAACTGGCGCTGGTGCCTGTACGTCAACATCCCCATCGCCGTCATCGCCGTGATCGGGGCGTTCGCCCTGCTGCACGACCGGCCCGGCCACGCCGACGCCCGGCTCGACGTGCCCGGCGTGGTCCTCGGCTGCGGCGGTCTCGTCGCCCTCGTCTACGGCTTCAGCGAGGCCCAGCCCCGCGGCTGGACCGACCCGCTGGTGCTGGCCCTGTTCGGCCTGGCCGTGGTCCTCCTGGCCGCCTTCGTGTGGTGGCAGACCCGGGCGCCGACGCCCCTGCTGCCGCTGCACGTCATCCGGGAACGCAACCGCGCGGGCTGCTTCCTGACGATGATGCTGGCGGTCATCGGCATGTTCGGGCTGTTCCTGTTCATGACCTACTACCTCCAGGTCATCCTCGGCTACTCCCCCGTGCGCACCGGCCTGGCGTTCCTTCCGCTGACCGCCGCGATCGTCGTGGGCTCCACGCAGATCTCGGCCCGGCTGCTGCCGCACGTGGGCCCGCGCATGCTGATGGTCCCCGGCATGCTCCTCGCCTCCGGCGGCATGGTGATCCTCACGCGGATGACCGTGCACTCGGAGTACGTCTCCGAGATCCTCCCGGCGCTGCTCCTGATGGGCCTCGGCATGGGCCTGACCTTCATGCCGGTGTTCTCCACGGCCACCGCCGGGGTCGCCCCGAAGGACTCCGGCGTGACCTCGGCGACGGTCAACACCTCGCAGCAGGTGGGCGGCTCGATCGGCACGGCGCTGCTCAACACCATCGCGACCAGCACGAGCGCGTCGTGGATCGCCGCGCATCTGAAGAACCCCGCGCAACGGGAGCTGATCGTGCGGGAGGGCATCGTGCACGGCTACACGGTCGCCATCTGGGTGGCGGCCGGGGTCATGCTGCTGGCGGGGGTGGTCGCGGGGGTGATGGTGACGGCCAAGGCGCCGAAGCACGGCACCCCGGCCGAACGTCCGGTGCCGGAGCCGGTGAGGTGAGGTGCGGCGGAAATCCGCGTGACCGCGCGGGCGCCCGCCGGTAGCGTCCGGTGCTGTGATCGATGTGCCCGAGGGACTCGCGACCGCGCAGGCGAAGTACAACGGAGCGGCCGGGCGCGCCTTCGTCGAGGGGCTGCCCGCGCTGGCGGCCGGGTTCCTGGAGCGGTGGGAGCTGCGGCTCGACGGGCCGTCGATGCACGGGTGGGCGGCGCTGGTGCTGCCGGTCGTGCGCGGCGACGGCACCGAGGCGGTGCTGAAGCTCCAGATCGCCGACGCCGAGTCCGAGGGCGAGCCGATCGCCCTGCGGGTGTGGGACGGGGACGGCGCGGTACGGCTGCTCGACCACGACCCGGCCACCGGCACGATGCTCCTGGAGCGCCTGGACGCCGGCCGCATGCTCAGCCACGTCGCGGACTCCCGCGAGGCCGTCCTGGTCGTCGCCCGCCTCCTCGCGCACCTCACCGCGACCCCGGCACCGCCCGGCATGCGCCGACTCGGCGACATCGCGCGCGGCATGCTGGAGCGGACGCCCGCGACCCTGGAGCGCATCCCCGACCCGGCCGACCGGCGGCTGGTCGCCGACTGCGCCGCCGCTGTGCGGGAGGTCGCCGACGAGCCGGGCGACCGGCTGCTGCACTGGGACCTGCACTACGAGAACGTCCTCGCCGCGGACCGCGCCCCCTGGATCGCCATCGACCCCAAGCCGCTGGCCGGCGACCCGGGGTTCGACCTGCTGCCCGCCCTGGACAACCGCTACGAGCCGGGCGAGACCCGGTGGCGTTTCGACGCCATGACCGACGTCCTCGGGCTCGACCGGGAGCGGGCCCGCGCCTGGTCGCTGGGCCGCGTACTGCAGAACAGCCTGTGGAACGTCGAGGACGGCGACCCGCTGGAGACGGAGCAGATGGAGATCGGGCGGCTGCTGCGCGACCTGTGAGGACCGCGCGGGTCACCGGCGGACCTCAGCACCGGGTGTCGGGGCGCGGCTCCCGTTCCCGGCGCCCGCCGCGCTCCAGGGCGGCCGGCAGCTCCGTCCTGCGCCGTATCCGCAGCTTGCGGTAGGTACTGGTCAGGTGGGTCTCCACGGTGCGCCGGGCGAGGTGCAGCAGGTCGGCGATCTCGGTGTTGGTGCGGCCGTCGGCGGCCAGTTCGGCGATCCGGCGCTCGCTGCCGGTCAGTGCGTCGGCGCCGGTGCGGGACGCCACCGGGCCGCGGGCGCCGCCCTCGCGCAGGGCCTGCCCGGCCAGGGTGAGCCAGCGCAGAGCGCCCTTGCGTTCGGCCAGTTCCGCCGCCTCGCGCAGCCGGGCCCGGGCGCGTCCGCGCTCGCCCGCGCCGAGGAGCTGGCGGCCCTGGGCGAGCAGCGCGGGGATCAGCTCCATGTCGGTGTCGGCGGGCGCGTCCCGCAGGGTCCGTACGGCCTCCTCGGCCAGCTCCAGGCCGCGGCGCCCGCCGGTCGCGGTGCCCAGCACGCGCAGGGCGCGGCCCACGGTGCGCGGGGTGTTCCACACCCGGGCCAGCCGCAGTTCCTCCGTCGCCAGGGCCAGTGCCTCCGGGCCGCCGCCCAGCGCCAGCCGGCATTCGGCGACGGCGGTCCGCCACGGGGTGACGACCGGGCTGATCACCTCCCGGGCCGCCTGGCGGCGCCCGCACTCCAGGAAGTCGTGCAGGGCGCCCGCCGGGTCGCCGGTGGCGGCGCGCAGCACGCCCCGCGCGTACAGGTAGCGGTTCAGCTCCCAGTTCTCGGGCACCTCGCGCAGGTCGAACCGGTCGGCGTAGTGCAGGGCCTCGTCGGTGCGGCCGGTGTGCACCAGGGCCATCAGGGCGTGGGCGTCCCGGTTGGTGGGTCCGGAGCCGGGACCGGGCCCGCGGTCGGCGGCGAGGGCGAGCAGCCGGGCGTGGTCGCCGCGGGAGGCAACGATGTCGGCGCGGGTGTTGAGCAGCGCGTGCTGCATCGGGTGCAGCAGGGCGGGGTGCTGTCCGGCCAGGCCGCGTTCCACCAGCCGTTCGGCCTCGTCGAGTTCGTCGGCCCACTGGGCGACCGCGGCGGCCGTGCCGAGGAGGAAGGGTTCGGCCAGCGGGTCGGTGGGCTGGGCGAGCAGGTCCCGCACCCGGACCATCGCCTCGTCGGCGGAGATCAGCGCGGCCGTCGCCGCGTACCGCACCAGCAGGGCCTGCCCCGCGGTGCCGACCAGCTCCGGGGAATGCCGGCCGGTCTCGGACAGCCACCGGTACACCTCCTGACGGGTCGCCAGGTCCTCGTCGGACAGCAGCGCGGTGGCGGTCTGCACGGTGCGGGCCAGGCCCGGGTGGCCGGACAGCCGGCCCTCGGTGCGGCGCAGTACCTCCATCGCCGTACGGATCTCGCCGCGCCCCGCCAGGGCGGTGCCGAGGGCGACGGCGGTACGCACCCGGTTGCGCGGCTCGGCGGGCAGGTGCTGGGCCTCGGCGAGCCGGGCGATGGCGGCCGGGGTGTCGGCCGACGCGTACTCCAGGGAGCCCAGTTCGGTCAGCAGCCGCTGCCTGAGATCGTCGGACACCGGCTCGTCCAGCGCCCGGCGCAGATAGCCGACGGCGTCGGCGGGGCGGGCGTCGTGCACGGCGACGGTCACGGCGTCGCGCAGGACGCGCAGCGCCCAGGACAGGCCGACGGCCGGGGTGCGCAGCAGGTGCCGGGCGACCGCCTCGACACGGTCGCCGCGGCGCAGCATCGCCTCCGCCGCCGACCGGTGCACGGCCTCGCGGCGCGGCCGGGGCCAGCCGGTCAGTACGGCGTCGCGCAGCAACGGGTGCGCGTAGCGGGGCGGCCGCCCTCGTCGGGGCGCAGCAGACCGAGCCGCGTCATGGCGGCGAGCCAGCCCTCGATCCGCGCGGGGTCGGCCCCGGCCGCCTCGGCGAGCACGTCGACCGGGTCCCCGGCCGAACCCTGCGCCGGGGGCGGGGGCGGGGTGCGCCACAGCGTCGTCCGGTGCGGCGCGTGGGCGGGCGGTCCGGTGCGGCCGTAGGCGGCGCGGGGCGCGGACTCCGGCCGCCCGCCGTAGGGCTCGTCGTACGGCTCGTGGACCGGGTACGGCGCCCCGTCGGCGGGTCCGGCGAGCTCGTCGGGGTGCGGATAGGGGCCGTGCTCCGGCAGCTCCGCACCGGGACCGGGACCGCCGGGCAGCGGAGACCGCGGATCCGCGCCGCCGCCGGGGCCCGCGCTCCACACGTCCCGGCAGCCCGGCGCGATGTCCCGGGGCCTGCGCGTCCGCGCCGTCGGCGTCTCATGGGTGTGCCGACGCCCGGCACCGAACACCGCGCCCTGACGGTACGCACCGTCCGACGACGGGGTCTGTCCGTACGCGCCGTCCGACAGCGGGGCCTGCGGGTACGCGGCACCCGGCGCAGACGCCTGCCGGTCCGCGGTGCCGAACGGCGAAGGCAACCGGCCCCCGGCGTCCGACGGCGACGCCTGACCGTACGCACCGTCCGACAGCGGTGTCTGCCCGTACGCACCGTCCGACGGCGACGCCTGCCCGTACGCACCGTCCGACAGCGGGGCCTTCGGGTGGTCGGCACCCGGCGCAGACTCACGCGGGTACGCGGCATCCGCCGGCGAGGCCAGCCGGTCCGCGTCGCCCCACGGCGGCGCCTGACCGTACCCACCGGTCAACGGCGACGCCTCCCGGTACACGCCGTCCGACGGCGGGGTCTGCCGGTAGACGGCACCCGGCGCGGACGCCCTCGGGTGCGGGAGGGCATGCCGGAGGGCGGCCCGGTGGTCCGGCGGGCCGGTGGGCCAGGCCTGTTCCAGCGCCGCCAGGCAGCGCGCCACGTCGGCCGTCGCGGGGCCCGCGCTGTTCAGCCACCAGGAGACGGCGGCCGGGTAGGACCCGGGGTACAGCGCCGCGCAGCTGTCCGGCACCGGCGGGACGCCCTCGGGGTGCGGGGTGCCGCCGAGGTCGTCCAGCAGGGCGTGCAGGAGCAGCGGGCTGCCCGCACCGGCCCGTACGCACTCCTCGGTCCAGCGCGCGGGCGCGTCCGGGAAGGCCTCGCGGACCAGCCCGGCCGCCGCCGAGTCGCTGAGCGGGGCGAGGGTGTGGGTGCGCACCAGGGACGGCGACAGCGCCTGGGTGAGTCCGGCGGGCCGCGGGTCGACGTCGTACTGGCTGCGCTCGGTGGCGACCAGCAGTACTGGTAATCGGTCGACGTGCCGGGCCGCCTCCGTCAGCCAGCGGCGCGAGGAGTCGTCGGCGAGGTGGACGTCGTCGACGGCCAGCAGCACCGGGCCCTCGGCCGCGTAGGAGCGCAGCAGCCGCCACAGCCGGGCCGCGCTGCCCCGGTCGTCGCCGCCGGGCGCCATGTCCGTGAACTCCGGTACCGGCCCGAGGAGGTGGAGGACCATGGCGAAGGGCACCGAGGTGTCCTCGGGCGAGCAGCGCACGCTCAGCACCCGCAGGCCACGGTCCTCGGCGTGCCGCGCGGCGGTCTCCAGTACGGCGGTGCGTCCGGTGCCGCTGGCGCCGCGCAGCAGGACGAGGCGGCCGGTGCCGGCCCGGGCGCGCTCGATCTCGGCGGACAACAGCGCGTGGGCGTCGTCGCGTTCACGGAGCGGTCCGGTCATCGGTGCCTCCTGTGGTGGATGGTGCTCCCCCGGTGTGTGAGACGAACGACTGCGGTCAACGGTGGTGCGAAGTGGCGCGGGTCACGGTGGCCCGCGGCCGCCTCCACGGGTCCCCGCGACCTTGCGGGACCCCTCTGACCTGCCGGGACACCCGCGCGACGGCCGTTCGCGGCGTCCGTCGCGCTGGTCTCGTGGTGTGCCTCGTGGTGCTCCACGATTGCGAAGTCCCAGCAGTCCCATAAGTGTGGAACCCGCACATCCGCTACCGGCCTGTGCCGGAGTGCGGGCACGTGAACAGGGGGGAAACGGTTGCTCAACTCACCCCGGAACACCACCACATCCATCACATCCGCCACATCCACGGCGTCCGCGCACGGGCCGGGCAAAGCGGTCGGCGTCACCGACCGGCGGGTCCCGGTGGCGGTGTCCGCTCCGGACCCGATCAGCCGCGAGGGCGCGGTCAGCCAGTTGCGCCGGCACCCGGAGATCGACCTGCGCGAGGAGTCGGGGCCCGGCACGGTGGCCCTGCTCATCGAGGACGCGCTCGACGACGCGGCGCTCACCCGGCTGCGCCGGATCGTGCGCAGCGAGGGCGCGCGCGCCGTGCTCGTGATCGGTGCGATCCGCGAGAGCGAACTGCTCGACGTCGTCGAGTGCGGCGTCGGCGCCATCGTCTGGCGGCACGAGGCCACCGCCCACCGGCTGGTGCAGGCCGTGCTGGCCGCCTCGCGCGGCGACGGCGACCTGCCGGCCGACCTGCTGGGCCGGCTCATCAGCCAGGTGGGCACGCTGCACCGAGGCGCGGCGGGTCGCCCCGGCGCCCCCTCGCTGGGCCTCGCACCCCGAGAGGTGGACGTCCTGCGGCTGGTCGCCGAGGGTCTCGACACCGGAGAGATCGCCGGCAAGTTGTCCTACTCCGAACGCACCGTCAAGAACGTGATGCACGGACTCACCACGCGGCTCCATCTGCGCAACCGCGCCCACGCCGTGGCCTATGCCCTCAGGGAAGGCTACATCTGACCGAACGGGCAATCGAGAGCGGACCCGTCGGTCCGTGCGGGCACGGCATCCTGCCCGTCCGTCGTCCCCGGGGCGCGTGCGGGCGGGACGGGCCGGAGGAACGATCGGTGAGAGCATCGGTGACAGGCGCCGGTGACCGGCGGCAGCGGGCGGGCCGCGCGGACTCGAGTGCGGGCAGGGCGGGAGCGCTAGCGTGATCCACGAGGTGGACGAAGTCCTCAAGGCCCTCCTCAAGGGTGGGGCGTTGACGGACTCGGGCATCGACGTGGCCTTCGAGGCACCCACCCGTGACTGGGCGGCCCGGCGCAACGCGCCCGTCGTCAACGCCTACTTGTACGACATCCGCGAGGACGTGAGCCGGCGGCACCGCGGCCATGTGGCGGTGCGCGACCAGGACGAAATCGTCGTCAAGCGCCGTCAGCCGCCCCGCTGGTTCCGGCTGTCGTACCTGGTGACCGCCTGGACGAAGACCCCGCAGGACGAACACCGGCTGCTGTCCGCCGTACTTGCGACCCTGCTGCCCCGCGAGCAACTTCCCCCCTACGAACTCCCCGGCGCACTCGGCGCGATGGGGCTCCCGATGCCGATGACGGTGGCCGGCGCCCAGACCGAGTCCCGTTCCCTCGCCGAGATCTGGTCCGCCCTGGGCGGCGAGCTGAAGCCGTCCCTCGACCTGGTGCTCACCGTGCCCTTCCCGGCCTTCCCCGAGTACGACGCCGGGCCCCCGGTCACCGAGGGCGCGACGGTCCGGATCGGCGGCGTCGAGGGCGACCCGCCGATGTCCGAGGGCCGCTCGCACCGGCCGCACCAGGTGGCGGCGGCCCGCGCGGCCCGCAAGGCCGTGACGGACGGCCGCACGAAACGACAGTGACGACAGTGACGACCGCCGACACCCGCACTCCCGCTCCCGCTCCCGCCTCCACCACCGGCGCCCCGGCCGCCGCACCGCCCGGCGATTCCGGCCGGGCGCTACTCGCCCGGCTCGAACTCCTGCGGGAGCGGGTGGCCGCGCTGGTCGAGCACCGCACCGCCGACGACCCCACGGCCGACGATCCGCTGCGCGGCCTGTACCTGCCCGACGAGGCCGTCCACCACCTGCTGCGCACCTGGCCGTCCGCCGACGCCGAGCCCGCGGGTGTGGGCGCGGGCGTGCCCGGGGGGCCCGTCCCCGCCCACGCTCCGGCCGGCCTCGGGGACCGGCTGGCCCGGCTGGCCGGGCAGGCAGGGCTGACCGAGCTGGACACAAGCGCCCTGCTCGTCGCCCTCGCCCCCGACGTCGACCGCACCTTCGAGCCGCTCTACGGCTACCTCAACAACGACGTGAGCCGCCGCCGCGCCACCGTGGGCCTCGCCCTCGACCTGTGCGGGGTGCCCGCGCACGTGGCCGCGGCCCGGTCCCGCTTCCACGCCTCGGCCCCGCTGCGCGCCCTGGGCCTGCTGGAGGTCGAGGAACCCGAGCGCCCCTTCCTGACCCGTTCGCTGCGCGTCCCGGACCGGCTCGTCGGCCACCTCCTCGGCGACGACACGCCGGACGCCGCGCTCCTCGGCCTGCTGCTCCCGATGCCGGACCCGCTGCCCGCCGCGGGCGGCGACGCCGACGTCTTCGTCCGGCGCCTGGCCGCCCGGCTGCAGGACGGCCCGCTCACCGCCTATCTGCGCGAACCGCGCGAGGGCGACGGCCTGGCCGCCCTCTCCACCGTCCTGGACGCCGTGGGCGTCGACGCGCTGCGCTGCACCGACCCCGAGGACCACGTACCCGAGCTGCTGCGCGAGGCCCGCCTCGGCGGCCGGGCGCTCGTGGTGTCGGGGCTGCCCGAGAAGCCGGGCCCGCTGGTGCGGGCGCTGACCGCCGCGACCGGCGTGACCGTATTGATGACGGACCCGCGCCCCTACGACCCGCACTGGGCGCCGGCCAACCCGCTCGTCCTGGACGCCCCGGGCCGCCGGGCCGGTGGCGTGGCCGTCTGGCGGGCCGCGCTGGGCGCCGACGCGGACGGGTTCGACCTGGCCACGGCCGTCGCCCCGTACCGGCTCGGCGGCGACCGCATCCAGCGGGCCGCGCACACCGCCCAGGCCCTCGCCGCCTTCGACGGCACCCCGGTCGACGCCGAGCACGTCCGGCTCGCCGCCCGGCGTCAGTCGGCCTCCGGGCTGGAGAGCCACGCCCGCCGGATCCGGCCGGACGTGGACTGGCAGGACCTGGTACTGCCCCACAAACCCCTGGTCCAGCTCCGCGAGCTGGCCCTGCGCGCCCGCCACCGCGACCGGGTCCTGGGCGACTGGCGGCTCAGCGCGGGCGGCGGCCGCGGCCGGGGGGTGCTCGGCCTGTTCGCGGGCGAGTCCGGCACCGGCAAGACGCTGTCGGCCGAGGTGGTCGCCGCCGACCTGGGCCTCGACCTGTACGTGGTCCAGCTGTCGTCGGTCGTCGACAAGTACGTCGGCGAGACCGAGAAGAACCTGGAGCGGATCTTCGCGGAGGCCGACCGCACGGACGCCGTACTCCTCTTCGACGAGGCCGACGCCGTCTTCGGCAAGCGCTCCGAGGTCAAGGACGCCCACGACAAGTACGCCAACATGGAGAGCGCCTACCTGCTCCAGCGGCTGGAGTCCTTCGACGGCATCGCCCTGCTCACCACCAACCTGCGCGCCAACATCGACGAGGCGTTCACCCGGCGTCTGGACCTGGTCGTCGACTTCCCGTTCCCGGACGTCGAGCAGCGCCTGGCGCTGTGGCGGCACAGCCTGTCGCGGGTCCCGTCCTCCGACGGCATCGACCCGGGCGTGCTGGCGAGGGACTTCGAGCTGGCCGGCGGTTCGATCCGCAGTGCGGTCGTCACGGCCGCGTACCTCGCCGCCGGGCGCGACGACATGGTGACGGCGGACGACCTCCTGGAGGGCGCCCGCCGCGAGTACCGCAAGGCCGGGAGGCTGGTACCGGGGGAAGGCGGCTGGTGACGGCCGCCGGGCCCCCTCCGGCCGTCAGCCCTTCTTAGGGTGGATGATCTCCCACTCCTGGTCGTCGACGTTGCTGCAGTTGTCGAGCACCATCTTGGAGAAGAGGGCACCGCCGTTCGCGCCCTCGACGCCGAGGCACTTCTGGTTGCTGGAGAAGTTGCGGATCCAGTAGGCCCCGCTCTCCTGCTTGTCGACCCACCAGAACTGGTTGTCCGTCGCGCTGGTGCTGTCGCACTTGAACTCGGTGACGGGCGTCCCCACGGCAACGGCACCGTGGTAGGGCAGGTCCATGCAGTACTGGTCCTTGATGTTCCGGATCTGGAAGAGGTCCGCCCCGCCGGGGCCGGCCTTCGCGTACTTCACCTCGAGGTTCCAGATCTGGTTGTCCCCGTCGGTGTCGTCGCAGACCGCCTGCTGGACGGGGCCGTCGAGCTCGCCCTTCTCCCGCCCGGGGAGTTCGGCGCACATGTGACTGGTGGTGTTCCGCAGCAGGATGTTCTGGGCGGGGACCACCGGCTTCACGGCCGGCTTGGCGGGCTTCTTGGACTCGCCGCCACCGCCGCCGCCCTTGTCGCCGCCGTCGCCTCCGCCGTTGTCCTTCTCCGGCTCCTGGGTGGCCGGCGGCTGCTGCACCTGCGGCTGCTCGACGGGCGCGGACTCGGCGCTGCTGGGAAGCGTCTCCGGAGTAGCACTCGGACTGGGCGCCAGGGCCACGCCGGCCTGCTCGGTCTGCTCCGTCGCACTCGTACGGACCTGCGGCTTGTACGCGATCCAGATCATCACGAACGCGATCGCCAACGCCAGGAAGATCCCGAAGAACGTCGCCAGCCACCGCGGCAGAAAACCACGCTGGATGTACGTCCCCTCGACCTCCGTCGGATCGACCCCGGAACGCCGGACGGCCAGCGTGTAGGGCCGCTCCTCCTTCGCACCGAACCAGATGATCTGCTTCGGCTTCAGCCTCGTCTCCACGAACGCCGCACGACCCGGCTCGATCTGCACATTCCCCGGCCGCACCTCGTACGACAGATGATCACCATGATCACTGCCCGCGATCGACGCCGTCACCTTCGTATTGCCCAGGTTGTCCACCGCAAGCCGCGGCCGCCCCCGGAACCGGCCCTTCACCGTCGGCGGCACCAACTCCGCCCGCACCTCGGAGAACGCCGTGATCGTCAGGTTCCCCTCCGGAACCGTCACCGCATCCGGATGCTCCGTCGGCAGGATCCGCACCGCATACGGATTCGGACCCGCCACCGCATCAGGCGTACGCGGCGGAGCGAACGTCAGCTCCACCGTCCCCGTCGTCCCCGGATACAACCGCAACGTCTGCGGCTCCACCGTCGTCCAGGGAGCCACATCCCCCACTGGCTCGAACCGGTACTCATCCACCACGTCACCGGTATTACGCACCCTCAGGCGCACACGCGTACTGCTGCCGGGGTCCACAGTCGCGGACGCGGGCTCCAGGGAAGTCCACAGGCTCACACGCCGACGCTACGGGTCAACTCCCCATGGGTCAGCGGCACCCGGGGCAGTACTGGCTGCCCCGAGGTACCTGATCGTACGACTTTTCGGACCCGGCCTCAGTCCTTCGACGGGTGGATGATCTCCCATTCCTGGTCGTCGGTGTTGGTGCAGGTGGCGATGTTCAGCGGAGTCTCGGTGCCACCGTTCTGGCCCTTCACGTTCAGGCACTTGTGGGCGCTCGCGAAGTTGCGGATCCAGTAGTCGCCGCTCGCCTGCTTGTCGATCCACCACAGCTGGTTGTCCGCCTTGGTGCCGTTGCAGTGGAACTCGGCGACCCCCGTTCCCTCCGGGCGGGCGCCGTATTCTCCGAGGTCCATGCACAGCTGGTCCGTGGTGTTCCGGATCTGGAAGAGCTTGGCCCCGTTGGGACCGCCGTGCTCGTACTTGACCTCGAGGTTCCAGTACTCGTTGTCGCCCTCTTCGTGGCAGTTGGCCTGCTGGACGACGCCGTTGATCGTGCCCTTGTCCCGTCCGGGGATGTCGGCGCACATGTGGGTGGTGGCGTTGCGCAGCATGACGTTCATGGCGGGCACCACGTCCGGCTTGGCGGGCTTCTTGGACTCCCCGCCACCACCGCCGCCGCCCTTGTCGCCGCCGTCGCCGCCGTTACCGGCGCCGTCGTTCTCCGGCTTCTCGGAGGCCGGCTGCTCGGGGTCCGCCTCGGGCGCGGACTCGGCGCTGCTGGGAAGCGTCTCCGGAGTAGCACTCGGACTGGGCGCCAGGGCCACGCCGGCCTGCTCGGTCTGCTCCGTCGCACTCGTACGGACCTGCGGCTTGTACGCGATCCAGATCATCACGAACGCGATCGCCAACGCCAGGAAGATCCCGAAGAACGTCGCCAGCCACCGCGGCAGAAACCCACGCTGGACATACGTCCCCTCGACCTCCGTCGGATCAACCCCCGACCGGCGCACCGCCAGCGTGTACGGCCGCTCCTCCTTCGCACCGAACCAGATGATCTGCTTCGGCTTCAGCCTCGTCTCCACGAACGCCGCACGACCCGGCTCGATCTGCACATTCCCCGGCCGCACCTCGTACGACAGATGATCACCATGATCACTGCCCGCGATCGACGCCGTCACCTTCGTATTACCCAGGTTGTCCACCGCAAGCCGCGGCCGCCCCCGGAACCGGCCCTTCACCGTCGGCGGCACCAACTCGGCCCGCACCTCGGAGAACGCGGTAATCGTCAGGTTCCCCTCCGGAACCGTCACCGCATCCGGATGCTCCGTCGGCAAGATCCGCACCGCATACGGATTCGGACCCGCCACCGCATCAGGCGTACGCGGCGGAGCGAACGTCAGCTCCACCGTCCCCGTCGTCCCCGGATACAACCGCAACGTCTGCGGCTCCACCGTCGTCCAGGGAGCCACATCCCCCACTGGCTCGAACCGGTACTCGTCAACGACATCACCGGTGTTGCGGACCCGCAGGCGCACACGCGTGCTGCTGCCGGGGTCGACGGTGGCGGACGCGGGCTCCAGGGAGGTCCAAAGGCTCACACGCCGACGCTACGCGGAGCCTTACCCGGACGTCAGGAGTCGCAAGGGCAAAGGCGGTTGCCCTCGCATACGCCGTCAGACCGTGATGCGAACGGCTTCCAGCTGGAGTCGGTCGTTCTCCATGTTGCTGCCGAAGTACCGCCAGTCGCCCGGCTCGGTGCAGCCCTGCTTCAGCCAGCCCTTGTCCTTGACGTGGGTGTTGGGGCAGACGGTGCCTTCGACGGTCTTGAGGGTGAACCCCTCCATCGGCGAGACCGCCTCCTTGGTGCTGCCCAGGTACATGTCGGTCTGGTCGGGGACGCTCTCCCACTTGCTGCCGTTGAGCCATGCCTCCACGACATGGGCGCCGTTGCCGGTCACGCCCTTGGTCCCGGAGACCGCGATGTTCAGGGCCTTGATCGGCAGGTTCTTGCCGACCGTGCCGGCCTCGGCACCGTCGCAGACCGGGGCCTGCCAGCCCTGGTCGGCCACGTAGGCGCGGTAGCAGATGTGCCGGCCCTCGCTGCGGGCGGCGACCTCCTTCACGGCCGTGGCCGCGGTGCGTACAGGAGGCTTGGGCTTCTTGGACTCCCCTCCACCGCCACCGCCGCCGCCCTTGTCGCCGCCGTCGCCTCCGCCGTTGTCCTTCTCCGGCTCCTGGGTGGCCGGCGGCTGCTGCACCTGCGGCTGCTCGACGGGCGCGGACTCTGCACTGCTGGGAAGCGTCTCCGGAGTAGCACTCGGACTGGGCGCCAGGGCCACGCCGGCCTGCTCGGTCTGCTCCGTCGCACTCGTACGGACCTGCGGCTTGTACGCGATCCAGATCATCACGAACGCGATCGCCAACGCCAGGAAGATCCCGAAGAACGTCGCCAGCCAACGCGGCAGAAACCCACGCTGGATGTACGTCCCCTCGACCTCCGTCGGATCAACCCCGGAACGCCGGACGGCCAGCGTGTAGGGCCGCTCCTCCTTCGCACCGAACCAGATGATCTGCTTCGGCTTCAGCCTCGTCTCCACGAACGCCGCACGACCCGGCTCGATCTGCACATTCCCCGGCCGCACCTCGTACGACAGATGATCACCATGATCACTGCCCGCGATCGACGCCGTCACCTTCGTATTGCCCAGGTTGTCCACCGCAAGCCGCGGCCGCCCCCGGAACCGGCCCTTCACCGTCGGCGGCACCAACTCCGCCCGCACCTCGGAGAACGCGGTAATCGTCAGGTTCCCCTCCGGAACCGTCACCGCATCCGGATGCTCCGTCGGCAGGATCCGCACCGCATACGGATTCGGACCCGCCACCGCATCAGGCGTACGCGGCGGAGCGAACGTCAGCTCCACCGTCCCCGTCGTCCCCGGATACAACCGCAACGTCTGCGGCTCCACCGTCGTCCAGGGAGCCACATCCCCCACTGGCTCGAACCGGTACTCATCCACCACGTCACCGGTATTACGCACCCTCAGGCGCACACGCGTACTACTGCCGGGGTCCACAGTCGCGGACGCGGGCTCCAGCGAAGTCCACAGGCTCACACGCCGACGCTACGGCCGACCCGACGCAGCGTCAGGCACTGGCGGGGCAAAGGGCGTTGCCCCAAAGGGCCGTTCGTGCGGCGCCCCGGGACTACTCCACGCCCTCCACGTCGTCCGCGACCGATCGCTGGGCGACGAGGGACGGGGCGGTGGTGTGCCCGGCCTTGAAGGCCGCTCCGTCGTTCACGGCCGCGACCTCGGAGCCCTGCCCCGGGTCGGTGACGGCGGGGCTGCCGCCACTCCCGCTGCCCGTCTCCGTGATTCCCCGGCTGTTCTTGTCGAGGTGGCTGGCCTCGTGGGCGAGGATCTCCTCGTTGCCCATGGCGGACGGGCCGAGGAACACGTCCATACCGATCGTCATGGCCTCGGCCCCCATCGCCGCCGTCGCGCGCTGGGCGACCGGGCCCGTGTGCATGCGGGCGCCGGCGAGGGCGGGATTGTCGTAGAAGGGCACGGCCTTGTCGAGGAAGGAGCCGGGGAGCGTCGAGCTGGGCGACTCCTTGGCCTCCTTCAGGAGCTGGTGCTGCCCCTCGGGGCTCCGGTCGTCGATCCCGTCGTGCCCGCAGCCCGCACCGTGCTGGTGCGAGTCCGGGTCGATGCGGCGCTGGACGGTGTGCCCGCAGCCGGGGCCGTGCTGGTGCGCGTCCCGGGCGACGACACGCTGGACGGCGGCGTTGCCGGCGGCGCTCTGGAGCGCCAGGACCGTCGCCGGGGTCATCGGCGCTCCGCGCACTCCGGTGGTGGGCGCGGGCGTGGCCCGGTGCGGAGCGCGGCCGCCCCGGGCGGCCTGCTGGTCGGCGGCTTCCTCGTGCGCGCGCACCATGCGCTCCCTTCGACACCGGACGTGTGACCCCCAGCCCTACCGGAGCTTCCGCGCCGCCGACAGGTCTACGCGGGCAACACCGGGGGCAACGGCCCCCGGGGTCGCGCCCGGACACGGCGCGGGGCACTCAGAGCGAGCTGAGCTGTTTGGCGATCGCCTCTTCCCATTCCTTCTGCTGCTCGGGGTCGTTGAGCGATGCCTCCCACTCCTCCGGCTTCTGGTTGTGGTGGTCCGGGCCGCACTTGAGCTCCTTGAGGAACTCACGTGCCTCGTCCCGGATCTCCTTGGGAACGTTCCTGCCCGCGGGAACGGCCGGTCCGGCGGCGACCGCGTAGATCTCCTGCGCCCTGAGCTGCCGCTTTCCCTGCTGGATGGAGTGCGTCACCATGGCCGCCTCCTTCCACGCGTCGCGCCTCCTGCCCCTCCTGCTCGTGCCGTCCTTGGACATCCTCGGCGCCTCGGCCGTCTCGGACGTCTCGGACGTCTCGGACGTCTCGGGGGCCTTGGGCTCCTCGGTTCCCTCCTGGGCCGGCGTGGTGCGGGCGTACCGGTCCGGCTGGCGTACCGAGATGTAGCGCTTGTTGGCCTTCTTCACGCTCTTCTTGAGGGCGAGGCCGCCCAGGAACCCCGCCGTCAGACTGCCCGCGACGGCAGGAGCGACACCGCCGCTGACCGCACCCGTGGCGGCGGCGATCGCCACGGAACCGGCCGCGATGCGCGCGAGGTTGCCCGTCAGGTTGGCGAAGCGGTGCCCCAGTTTCCACTTCTTCTTGTGCACCACGTATTCCCGTGCGCTGGCCATCTGCTCCCGCACCTCTGTCCTGAGGTTCTCGACGCGGGTCCGCCGCTCCTCGACGGCGTCCAGGACCGCCGTGTCCGAACCGTCCGCCGAGTCCCCCAGTCTTGACGTCGCCCGGGCCAGGTCGTCGGTGGCCGCCCCCAGGTCGTTCAGTACGTCCTGGAGTTTCCGGTCGCGCTTCGCGGCTACGTCGCTGAAGTGGTCCTTCAGCTTCTTGCGCTGGGCGTGGGTGTTCTTGATGACCATGCTGTCGCGGCCCACGTGGATGGCCGAGAACGAGATGGTGAGGGCACCGCCGGCATCCGCGAGCGCGGCCGTCCCTGCCAGGTCTCCGGCGGTCTTCGTGCCCGTGTTGGCGATCTTCAGAACGTCGTTGGCGGCCATCTGGGAGCTGCTCGCCAGACCGAGGGGCTTGCCCACGAAGTTCTTCCGGTGCGCATGGGAAGCCGGGCCCGACTCGTTGCGCTTGGCGGACGCATCCTTGATCGCCGCGATGTCGTTCACGGCCCCGGTCACGTCGCTGACGAGGTTGATCGGGTTCTCGACGTTCTGCTGGATCACGGTGTCGTGCGCGGTCCCGTGGTCCCCCTGCTTCATCGATGCCGACTGGACCGTCGCCCCGGGCGGCGCACTGCCGCGGAGCACCAGGGTGTCGGGCACGTCGGCCCACGGCTTGGTCTTGGCGGAGGCCTTCTTGACCGCGTGCCCGGTACCGTCGACCACTCGCCCGACACCGCTGGGCGAGGCCTCGCCCGTCTTCTCGGCGTCGGCCGGTCCCGACTGCTCCGCACCTTCCGTCGCGGTCTGGGCGGCCGGTTCCTTCCCCTTGGCCGCCTTCTCCTTGGCCGCCTTCTCCTTGGCCGCCTTGTCCTCCGCCGCCTTCTTCTCGGCCGTCTCCGCGGCCAGTGCCGTCCTCGCCTCGGTCTCGGCCGTTCCATGACGCAGCTGCCCCTGCGCCGCGGCCGACGCTCGCTGCCGGGCCTCGGTCGCCACCCGCGCGAGGCGTGTCACCTCGGTGAGGGCGGCTTCGTGCTCCGTCTGCTTCTCCCCCGCGGTCTTCGCGTACCCGGCCGCTTCGGTCTGGGCCTTCTCGGCGTTGCCCTGTGCGTCCTCCGCAGCCCTCCCGTGGCCGGCCGCCGCCTGCTCGGCGGCTTCGCGTGCCTCCGTCGCGGCCTTGGCCTCGCGATCCAGTTTCTCCGCCAGTTCCGCGGATTCCCTCGCGCTCTCGTTGGCCTCGTCCCGGAGCCGGGCGGCCTCCTCCTGGCCTTCCGCCGCCTCCCTCCGCGAGGCGCCGGCTCCCTCGGCCTCTTCGTTCCTCCGCTCCGCCGCTTCCCTGGCCTCCGACACCTCCTTCAGCGCCTCGGCCAGTTCGACGGTCCGCTTCCGCATGACCGCCGCGAACTGCTTCTCGGACTCCGCCTCGACCTCGGCCTCGGCCGCCTGCTCCTGGGCCTTGTCCCCGACCTGCCCCGCCCTGCGCGCCGCTTCGTCGGCGTCCTTCAGCTTCGCCGCCGCCGCCTCCGCCTGGCGCGAGAACCGACGCACCCTGTCCTCGGCTTCCGCCTGACGCTTCCGGGCGTTTTCGATCGTCGTCGAAAGTGCGGCCACCAAGTCCTCGGCGGCCTTCCGCTTACCCTCGGCGGCCTCGGCCTCCTTCGCGAACCGATCCGCCTGCTTGTGGGCTTCTTCGGCCGCCGCGCCCTTCTCCTTCTCGGTCCTGCCGTGCCTGCCGGCCTCCTCGGTGGAGGCCCGCCGGCTCTCCGCCGCCGCGTGCGCCCGGCCCGTGAAGTCCCGCGCCTTCTCGAGCGAAGTCGCCTCTCCCCGCTTCGCGGCCCCGACTTCCCCCTCGAGCTCGTCCGCCCTGCTCCGGGCGGCCGACTCCTTCTTGCGTGCCTCGATCGCCGTCCCGGACCAGTTCCGCACCTCGGCCGCGGCGTCGGACCGGGCCCGCGAGGCGTCCGCGACCTTCGTCTTCTGGTCCGTCACCTCCTCGACGGCCGCCTGCCGCTCGGGCTCCGTCACCGATGTGATCTGCAGGTCGTCCGACGTCGACGAGGTCGTCCGTTCCGGTGCCGGGGCCTTGGGGAGCTGTGCCGTACCTGCCGCGCGCTGGATCGCCGTACCGGACCCGCGCTGGATCGCCGAGGCCACGGCCCGGTTCCCCGCCGCGGCCTGCAACGAGGCCAGGGGCGGTGACTGCCGTGCCTGCGGGCGGGACCGCGCCGCAGCGGCCTCGGCCGGGCGGTGCCTGTGCGTCTGGTTCAAGCGGTCCGACACGGACGATCCCCTCCTGACACCCCGTCACCGTCCCCGCCTCACGCGGGGCAGCGCCCCGGTGCGGCGGGACGGCGCGCCCCGGAACGGGGCTTGATCGCAAGATGACATCCTGGCGAACTGACAGTCGACACAAGATGTTGAATCAGAAACGCCGGGCGTCCGCCAGGGGTCTTCGGGGGGAAGTGCCGGGAAGCGGCGGGAGTCTGCCCCAACGGGCACGACCAGGGGCAAGGAACATGCCCCCGCTCCGGCACCCGGGGACGTTTCGGCGTCGGCAACGCGCGCGTGAGGCTGAGGGGCGTCCTGTCTCGTACCCCGAGGAGAGCAGAGCATGCCGTCCTACCTGTCGCCCGGCGTCTACGTCGAGGAGGTGGCCAGCGGCTCGCGCCCGATCGAGGGAGTGGGCACGTCGGTGGCGGCCTTCGTCGGTCTCGCCCCGACCGGCCCGCTGAACGAGCCCACGCTGGTGACCAACTGGACGCAGTACGTCGCGGCCTTCGGTGACTTCACCGGCGGGTACTACCTCGCGCACTCCGTCTACGGGTTCTTCAACAACGGCGGCTCGGCCGCCTACGTTGTCCGCGTCGGCGGCTCGGCCGAGGACGCCGCCGCCGACGGCTCGGTCAACGGCGCCGCCGCCCCCGCGGCCGTCACCGGCAGCACCGCCAAGGCGCTGCCCGCCGCCGAGCCCAAGCAGCTCGGCACCTTCGCCGTGACGGCCACCGCGGCCGGCCAGAGCGGCCCGCTGACCGTCGAGGTCGCCGACCCCGAGGGCGAGGGCCCCGCCGAGCGCTTCAAGCTGATCGTCAAGGACGGCGACAAGCCGGTCGAGACCTTCGACGTGAGCGCCAAGAAGGGCAACCGCTCCTACGTCGTCACGCAGGTCAAGGAGCGCTCCAAGCTCATCACCGTGACCGAGGCCGCGCCGTCCGCGCAGCTGGCCCGGCCGGAGAACCAGAGCCTGACGCTGCCCGCGCCGCCGTCCGCCGCCCCCGCCGTTCCGGCCGGGCAGGCCGAGAGCGCGCACCCCGGCCCCGCCCAGTACCTCGGCGACTCCTCGGACCGCACCGGCTTCGGCGGCCTGGAGGCGATCGACGAGATCTCCATGGTCGCGGTGCCCGACCTGATGGCCGCCTACCAGCGCGGCGCGATCGACCTGGAGGCCGTCAAGGCCGTCCAGCTCGGCCTCATAGCCCACTGCGAACTGATGGGCGACCGCGTCGCGATCATCGACCCGCCGCCCAGCCAGAACGCCCGCCAGATCCGCGTCTGGCGCCAGGAGACGGCCGGCTACGACTCCAAGTACGCCGCCCTGTACTACCCCTGGATCAAGTCCTTCGACCCGGCCACCGGACAGTCCCGCCTGGTCCCGCCGAGCGGTCACGTCGCCGGCATCTGGGCCCGCAACGACTCCGAGCGCGGTGTGCACAAGGCCCCCGCCAACGAGGTGGTCCGCGGCGCCGTCGACCTGGAGCTGCAGATCACCCGCGGCGAGCAGGACCTGCTCAACCCGATCGGCGTCAACTGCATCCGCTCCTTCCCCGGCCGCGGCATCCGCGTCTGGGGCGCCCGCACCCTCTCCTCCGACCCGGCGTGGCGCTACCTGAACATCCGCAGGTACTTCAACTACCTGGAGGAGTCGATCCTGATCGGCACCCAGTGGGTGGTGTTCGAGCCGAACGACCACAACCTCTGGGCCCGCATCCGCCGCAACGTCTCCGCGTTCCTGGTCAACGAGTGGCGCAACGGCGCCCTCTTCGGCCAGAGCCCCGACCAGGCCTACTACGTCAAGTGCGACGAGGAGACCAACCCGCCGGAGTCCGTCGACCTCGGCCGGGTCGTCTGCGAGATCGGCATCGCGCCGGTCAAGCCCGCCGAGTTCGTCATCTTCCGGCTCGCCCAGTTCTCCAGCGGCGGCGGCGAACTGGACGAGTAGGCGGCACGCGCCCCCGCCCTTGTCCCACATCCTCTAGAAGGACAGCGAACTCATGTCTCTCCCCAAACCCGAAGACGTACTCGTAGCACCGAATTTCGGCATCCAGATCGACGGTGTGATGGTCGAGTACCTCAACTCGGTCTCCAACCTGCAGATCGAGCAGGACGTCATCAGGTACCAGCAGAACCAGGGCACGACCGGCCGCAACAACGTCACCCTGATGCCGGGCGTGGCCAAGGACGGCTCGGTCCAGGTCGAGCGCGGTATGAGCCAGTCGTCGGTGTTCACCCAGTGGATCAACGACTCCATGGCGGGCCGGATGGCCACCGCCCGCAAGAACGCCACGATCATCGTGATGGACTACGAGGACAACCCGGTCAAGCGCTGGAACCTGCGCAACGCCTGGTGCAGCAAGGTCGTGGCGGGCACCCTGAAGGCGGGTGACACCAACGCGCTCACCGAGACCATCACCATCGTGTTCGAAGAACTGGTCGTCGAGTAATGCGCCGTAGCACCGCCAAGGCACCCGCCGCGGCACCCCAGTCCGCGGCGGCGGGAGCGGACTTCCCCCGTTCGGCTCCCGCCGCCGCGCCCACGGAGGCGCCGGCCGGTTCTCCGGCCGGCCCTCCCGCCGGGCCCCCCGTCGACACCGCCCCGAGGCAGCAGATGCAGACCGAGTTCCCCTTCGAGCTGCCGCGCGGGTACGTCGACGAGTCGGGCACGGTGCACCGGGACGGTGTGATGCGCCTGTCGACGGCGCGGGACGAGCTGATCCCGCTGCGCGACGTGCGGGTGCAGGAGAACCCGGCGTACCTGTCGGTGGTGCTGCTCGGCCGGGTCATCACCCGGCTGGGCACGCTGGCGATGGTGCACGACGGCGTCGTGGAGAACATGTTCGCCTCCGACCTGGCGTTCCTCCAGGACTTCTACCGCCAGATCAACGCGGAGGGGCACACCCGCGCGGCGGTGGAGTGCCCGCACTGCTCGGAGCCCTTCGAGGTGGAACTCGGCGGGAGCCGCCTGGGGGAATCGTGACGTACGCGACCGACCGGCTGCACGAGGAGATCGCGTACGTCGCCTACCACTTCCACTGGAGCCTGGAGGCGATCCTGGACCTGGAACACCAGGACCGCCGCCGGTACACGGACCAGATCGCGTCCCTCGTGACGCGAGGCACGGCGGAGGGCTGATCGGTGGGACTCCTGGACCGGCTGCGGGGCCGTCGCGACGGCGGCGAGGGAAACGGGAACGGGGGCGGGACCGCGGCTTCGGCGGCGGCCCCGCCCCCGGAGACGGGTCCGCCCGCGGACACCGGCTCGCGTCCGGACCCGGGCGCCGGCGGACCTGCGGCATCCGCGCCCGGACCCGCGCCCGTGGCCGTCGCGGCCTGGACGGGCCTGCCGCCGATCCAGCGCGCCACGGGAGCGGACCGCACGGGGTGGCGGACGCCGCTTTCGGCGGCCGCCTTCCGACGTGGCAGGACCCGTCGTTCACGCGGGCGCCGTCCCCGGGGGTACTCAACCCGGCGGCCGGCGACAGCCTGCTGTCCGGCGCCTTCGACGCGTCGGCCCGGCAGACCTCGTCCACCCCGCTGGCCCGCCCGGCCGGCCCGCCGCCGGTGCAGCGGATGCCCGTCGCGCCGCTGCGCGCGATACCGGCGGACGCACCGGCCCCGGCCACCGCACCGACCGCGCCCACGGGCTCCGCCCCGAGGGCGCGCGGTGGTGCGTCGAGTACGCCGGGCAGGTCGGCCGCGTCGGGTCCGGCGCCGACGGCGGCCACGTCGTCGACCGCGCCCACGGCCGCGCCGGTCCAGCGGGCGCGTTCGGCCGGGACGGCCTCGTCCGCCGTGCCCGCGAACCCACCTGCCCCGGCCTCCCGCGGGGTCCGGGTGACCCCGGTGCCTGCGCCGCCCGCCGCCCCGCGCCCGCGCCAGTCGCTCACCAAGGCCCCGTCCGGATCGCCCGCCGTGCAGCGCCGGGCGTTGCCGGCGAGCCGCCCGACCACGGGAGCCGCTCCGGCATCCTCCGGCACGGCGTCGTCCGGCGCTGCGTCGTCCGGCACGGGGCCCTCGTCGGCGGACGCCGACCGAGCGGACCCCGGCTGGGCACCGGCGGGGAGCGCCTCCCCGGCCCACGGCTCGGCACCGGCGGGGAGCACCTCCCCGGCCCAGGGTTCCGTCACCCCGGCGCCCGCACCGACCGGGGCACCCGTCCAGCGGACGGTGTCCGCTCCCGGGACCACACCGGCCCCCGGCGCGTCCGGCGACGGGACGGCACCGGCGGCCCCGGTACGGCGGCCCGACGGCGGCACCCCTTCGGCCCCGGCACCGGCGAACAGCGGCTCCGTGTCCGGCACACCGCCCGTCCAGCGCACCGCCGCACGACCGTCCGGCCCCACGCCAACCGGCGCCCCGGCCGGACCCGGCACCGCACAGCCCGGCGGCAGCAACCCCGCGACCACCGCACCGAGCGACAGCACCACACCCGTCCAGCGGGCCACCACACGACCGACCGGCAACAGCAACACCTCGACCCCCGCACCGGCCGACAGCGGCACACCGCCCGTCCGGCGCGCCGCCGCACGACCGTCCAGTGGCGGCAACCCGCCCACCCCCGCGCCGAGTCACGGCGGCTCCGCGCCCGGCACACCGCCCGTCCAGCGCGCCACCGCACGACCGTCCGGCAGCGGCAACCCGTCGGCCTCCGCACCGGCGAACAGCGGCTCCGCGTCCGGCACACCGCCCGTCCAACGGACCACCGCACGACCGTCCAGCGACGTCGCCCCGTCGACGCCCGCTCCGGCGAACAGCGGCTCCGCGTCCGGCACACCGCCGGTCCAGCGCACCGCCGTACGACCGTCCGGCCCCACGCCAACCGACGCCCCGGCCGGACGCGGCACCGCACAGCCCGGCGGCAGCAACCCCGCGGCCACCGCACCGAGCGACAGCCCCACACCGGTCCAGCGGGCCACCGCACGGCCGTCCGCCAGCGGCAACCTCTCGACCCCCGCACCGGCCGACAGCGGCACCGCGCCCGGCACGCCCCCGGTCCAGCGCGCCGCCACCCGACCGTCCGGCTCCCCGGCACAGCCCGCCAGCGGCGATCCGGCAGCCACCACTCCGGGCGACGGCTCCACGTCCACCGCCCCGCCCGCCCAACGGGCCACCGCACGACCGTCCGACGGCAACGACCCGTCGACGCCCGCCCCGGCGAACAGCGGCTCCGCAGCCGGTACCCCGCCGGTACAGCGCGCCGCCGCACGGCCGTCCGGCCGCACGCCGACCGACGCCGCGGGCAACGGCCCCACGTCCGCCGCCCCGGCACGGCGGCCCGCCGTACGCCCCGGCGACAGCCCGGCGCCGGCACCGGCGGGCAGCGGCGCCACGGCCCCGACGCCGCCGGTGCAGCGTGCCGTACGCCGCACCGACGGCGGCACGACTCCCCGGCGGGCGACGCCGCACCCGCCACCCGGCGAGCCGCCGCGCAGCCCGACCGCCCCGCGTCCGCCGGTGACCGCCGGACCGGTTCGCCGGAGACCGCGCCCGGCGCCCCGGTGCAACGGGCCGCGGCACAGCCCGAGCCGGGGTCCGACGCCCATGTGGGGACGGTCCCGCCCACGCCCGGCACCACCTCGGACGCGGCGCGGGGGCAGGCCCCGGTGCGCCCGGCGGAGTCCCGGTCCGCCGCCACCCCGGCAGCCGGCAGCGGCACCCCGCCCACCGGCGGCCCCGCGGCACCGTCGCCCTCGCCGTCGCGGTCGGTGGGAGCCACCCCCGTCGGCCCCCGGTCCAGCGAGCCGCGGCACCGGCCGCCGAGTCCGGCGGCGACAAGGCGGCGCCGTCCGGCGCACGCCCCACCGGCACCGGCGACGCCACCGGAGGCGGGCGCCCCTCGGCGACCGCTCCCGGCGTTCCCGCCACCCCGGCTACGGCTAGCCGCCCGTCCAGCGCCGGGCGTCGGCCGCCCAGCCGACACCGCCCGCGCGGCCGTCCTCGGCACAACCGGGCGGCGCACCGCTACCGCCGGTCCAGCGGGCGTCGGAGCCGCGCACGGCCGACCCGATCGCGCCGCCCTCCGCCACCCCGGCGGCACCGGCGGAGCCGTCCGCACCGACCCACCCGAGCCCCGCCGCCACGGTCACCGCACCCGCCTCGCCCGCCATGTCCGCGACCCGTACCGCGCCCACGCCCGCCGTACCGCCGTCCCGGCCGGAGACCGGCAGGACGACAGCCCCGGCGACCCCCGTGCAGCGCAGCGCGGCCGGGCGGCGTCCGGGGCTCGGCGCGCCCACCTCTTCCGGCCCGGTCGGCGCCGTACGTCCGACCGTGACGCCGGCACCGACGGCCGCACCGACGGCGGCACCGGCACCGGCACCGACCGCCCCGGCCGCACCGGCCGGGGCGCCCGCGCGTCGTTCTCCGCTCGGCGCGCCCCTCTCCGCGCCCCCGCCCGACACCACGTCGCTCACCACGCGGTCCCCGGCTCCCGCGCCCGCCACGACCGGGGGTCACGTGCCCCCGCCCGTCCAGCGGGCCACCGCCACGGCCTCCGCGCCCGCGGCACCACCCTTCACGACCACGACCACGGCCGCCGCCACACCGCCCTTCACGGCCCTCACTGCGCCCGCCACACCCACCGCACCGCCCTTCGCCGCCCTGGCCACGCCCGCCGTACCGCCCTTCGCCGCCCTGGCCACGCCCGCCGTACCGCCCTTCGCGGCACCCGCGACGTCGACGGCCCCGGCGGCGCCGCACCTCACGCCTCCGCCGCTGCCCGGTGGCGGCGGGGCGACGCCTCCCGTCGTCCAGCGGGTGCCCGCCAAGGCCGTACCCCTGCGCAAGCCCGGGTCCCCGGCGGGGCCACCGGAGCCCCGCTCCCGGTGGCCCCGCTCACGCCGCCCCGGCCGTCGGCGGCCCGGCCGGAGATGCCCGTCGCCACGCAGGCGGTGCCCGCGGACACCACGCCGGACGCCCTCGCCCCGGCCGGCACCGCGTCCGCCGACCTGCCGCCGGTCCAGCGGTTCTCCTTCCGCCGTTCCCACCGTGCCGCACGCACCACCGCCGCCGCGCTGGCCTCCGTCACGGCCGCCACCGTGGCGGACAACCTGTCCCGGCTGCACACCCCGTCGTCCCGGCCCGGCCCGGACGAACCGCCGCCCCCGTACAGCGACCCCCCGCCCCCGTACGAGGCGGGCGCGGGCTCACCGCCCCCCGACGGTCCCCCGCCCGCGTACACGGCGGTCCCCGAGGGCGGGTTCGACCCGCGTGAACTCACCGACTTCCAGCTCGACGAACTGGTGCACCGGATCATCGGCCGCGTCACCCGTCTCGTCCGCACCGAACTGCGTATGGACCGCGAACGGATCGGCAGACTGCGCGACCCGCGCTGACCGGACCGCACCGGCCCCGCCGGACGGCCGGACCGCACCGAGGGCCACGCCCGCCGCCACCGCTCCCCGACAAGAAAGGTCGACCCCCGATGACCCGTAAGGACCCGGGCTCTTCCATCTGGTTCAGCCTCGCCATCGACGGCGAGAGCCTCGGCTACTTCAACGGGTGCGAGGGCCTGTCGACCCAGGTGGAGGTGGAACAGCGCCAGGAGGGCGGCAACAACGGCTTCGTCTGGCAACTGCCCACCCGCGTCACCTACTCCAACATCCGGCTGACCCGCCCCCTCACCCCGGACACGGCGAAGGTCGCCAAGTGGATCTCGTCCGTGCAGACCGGCATCCAGCGGCCCACCGCACAGATCTCCGCCCTGCGCGCGGACGGGTCGCTGGTCGTCCGCTGGGGGCTGATCGACGTCCTGCCCGTCAGCTGGCAGGGCCCCAGCCTCGACCCCGGCAGCGCGTCCGTGGCCAACGAGGTCCTGGAGATCGCCCACCACGGGTTCACGGACTGACGGCGCCGCGGAGCAGAGAGGAAGAACCATGGCCACAAGCAGCAAGGGCGCCGGCAAGAGCCTCGTACGCGCCAACCTCGCCATCCACGAGCCGCCCACCGGCAAGTCCACCTCGCCCGGTGGGCTGATCAAGCGGTTCCCGTTCGAGTTCAACCCGGCGCAGCTCTCGATCAGTCAGCGCTCCCAGTGGAAGTCGACCCCGACGGCGGCCGTGCGGAAGGCCGCGAAGCCGCAGTTCATGGGGGCCGAGCCGCGGGAGATGACCCTGGAGATCTTCCTGGACTCCTCGATGAAGCCCGGCGGCAACACCGTCATGAAGAAGGTCGAGTCGCTGCTGATCTGCTGCGAGGTCACCGCCAAGAGCCTGGCCGCCAAGCAGCCGTCGCCACCCTGGGTGATCTTCGAGTGGGGCTCGTTCTCCACGGCCCGGTTCAACGCCTACGTCGCGTCCATCGAGACCCAGTACACGCTCTTCGGCACCGCCGGTGTCCCCATCCGCGCGACCTGCCAGATGGCCCTGGTGGAGATTCCCGGCCCGACCCCGAGGCAGAACCCGACCTCCGGCGCCCTCACCGCCCAGCGCGTGCACCGGGTCGTCGCGGGGGACTCGCTCCAGTCGCTGGCCTGGAGCGAGTACGGCAGCGCCAACGCGTGGCGGGTGATCGCCGAGGCCAACGGCATCGACGACCCGTCCCGCCTGCCGACCGGTACCGAACTCATCCTGCCGGCCACCGAGGAGGTGCCTCACTGATGGTGCGTCCCGCCTTCTCCAGCGTCGTCGAGGTGAAGATCGGTGGCGCCCCGCTGTCCGACACCGTCGCCCCGATGCTCACCGACGGATGGGTCGACCAGGGCGTCAACGTGCCCGCGGCGTTCCGGCTCACCTTCCGCGACCCCCACCACAAGCTCCTCGGCGACCTGAACGTGCAGTTCGGCACCAAGGTCGTCATCACGCCGATCGCCGACGGCGAGGGCAAGGGCAACCCCCTGCTGACCGGTGAGGTCACCGGCCTGGAGGCCGACTACGACGGCACCGGCAGCTTCACCGTCATCCGCGGCTACGACTACGGGCACCGGCTGATGCGCCAGCGCCGGGTGGCCGCGTACCGCAACCAGAAGGCCTCCGACATCGCCCGCAAGCTCGTGGCGATGGACGGCGTCTCCATCGGCCGCATCCAGGCGACCAAGGGCACCTACGCGTTCATCTCCCAGTCCAACGTCACCGACTGGGACTTCCTCGCCCGGCTCGCCGACGAGAACAAGATGATCATGTACCTGGACTCCAAGGGGAAGTTCCGGTTCGTCACGCCGAAACCGTCGGCCGGCGCGCCCTCGCCGAACACCGACGGCGACCAGAGCACCTTCGTCCTCCAGGCCGAGCACGACATCCTGCGGCTGCGGGCCGCCGTCACCGCCGCCGACCAGATCGGCAAGGTCGAGTCGCGCGGCTGGAACGTCACCACCAAGAAGAAGATCACCGAGACCGCGCCGGCCACCACCGACCCCGGCATCAACATCAAGTGGACGCCCGGCACGGCCGCCGGCAAGTTCAAGCCCGGCAAACTCGTCGAGACCGCCAACCCCTACGACAAGCAGGACGAGGTCCAGAACGCCGCGAAGGCCCTCGCCTCCGACGTCACCGCCTCCTTCGCCGAGCTGGAGGTCGCCGCCAAGGGCCACCCCGACCTGCGGCCCGGCGTCCCCGTCGCGCTCGCCGACGTCGGCACCCCCTTCGAGGGCAAGTACACCGTCACCTCGGTACGCCACCACTTCGGCGACGGCGTCCCCTACGAGTCCTGGATCACGGTCAGCGGACGCCAGTGGCGTTCCCTGTACGGGCTCGCCTCGGGCGGCGGCGGGGGCTCGGACCCGGCGAGCGCCGCCCGGCTGCCCAGCGTCGCCAACGCCATCGTCACCGACGTGCAGGACCCCCTCAAGCAGGGCAGGGTCAAGTTGCAGTTCCCGTGGCTGGACGACACCTACATAAGCGACTGGACGCGCAGCGTCCAGATGGGCGGCGTGGCGGGCGGCGGCATCTTCCCCATGGACGTCGGCGACGAGGTCCTGGTCGCCTTCGACCGGGGGGCGCTGGACCACCCGTTCGTCATCGGCGGCCTCTACAACGGCCGGGACGTGCCGACCAAGAGCGACGTGCCGCTGCACGACGGCCTGAAGAAGAAGGCCGTGCGGCACACCCTGTCCGACCGCCAGGGCAACCGGGTCGACCTGCTCAGCCAGCGCACCGGCGGCCGCAAGCAGGGCGTGCGGATCGCCAGCGGCAACGACAAGCTGACCATCAACCTCGACCGCACCAAGACCGAGATCACCGTCGACAGCAAGGGCTCCGTCAGCATCACCGGCAGCCGCTCGGTGTCGGTGGACGCGGGCACCGACCTGTCGCTGAGCGCCAGGCGCTCCCTGACCATCAAGAGCGGCGGTCCCCTCAGCATCCAGGGCGGCAGCATGATCAACATGCGCAGCGGGGGCGTGGTCGGAGTCAACGCGGGAGGCGCCCTGAACCTGGGGGCGGGCGGCGCCGCGACGCTGAGCGCCGGGGCCGCGACGACCATCTCCGGCACCGTCAACGTGCAGATCAACTCCGTCATGACGAGGGTCATCGGCGCGACCTTCGAGGTCAAGACCCCCATCTTCAAGGTCGCGACGATCCCCGTGCCGGGCCTGTGACGAAGCGTTTCCGAGGAAGGCAGGTTGCTCTCTGATGGCCGAACAGTTCGTCGGCTCCGGCTGGTCGTTCCCGCTGCGGATCGGGCCCACCGGCGGGATCGCCCTCGTCAGCGGCGAGCAGGAGGTGGAGGAGGCCATGCGGCTCATCCTCGCCACCGCGCCCGGAGAGCGGCCGATGCGCCCCGAGTTCGGCTGCGCCATCCACGACCTCGTCTTCGCCCCCGTCAACGAGCAGACGGCGGGCCGCATCCAGCACGAGGTCTATGTCACCCTGGACCGCTGGGAACCACGCATCGAGGTCCACGACGTCGACGTCACCACCGGTGAGGAGCAGAACGTCCTCTTCATCGACGTCCGTTACTCGATCCGCGGCACCAACAACCCGCGCAGCCTCGTGTTCCCGTTCTACGTCATCCCCTCCCACGACGAGCCCGACCTCCCCGACGCTCCGGCCGGTCTCCCGGGCTCTCCCGAAAGCGACCGCTGATGCCCCTGCCCTCTCCCAACCTCGACGACCGCCGCTTCCAGCAGTTCGTCGACGATGCCAAGCGCTACATCCAGCAGCGTGCGCCGGAGTGGACCGACCACAACGTCTCGGACCCCGGTGTCACGCTCGTCGAGACGGTGGCCCACATGGCCGACCAGATCGTCTACCGGCTCAACCGGGTCCCGGACAAGAACCACCTTGCCTTCCTGGACCTGGTCGGCATCACGCTCTTCCCGCCGTCGGCCGCGCGCACGGACGTCACCTTCTGGCTCTCCGCGCCGCAGGAGGACGCGATCCTCGTCCCGGTCGGCACCGAGGTCGCCACCCTGCGCACCGAACGCGACGAGGCCGTCGTGTTCGCCACCGAGCAGGACCTGCGCATCGTCCCGTGCACGATGAGCCGCCTGGTGACCCAGGTCAGCGGCGAGGCCGTCAGCGACCGCACCACGGACCTCGCCGAGAGCAAGGACGTGCTGTGCTTCGCCGAGGCACCGGGCCCCGGCGACTGCATGCTCATCGGCCTCAGCGCCGCCGTCCCGGACTGCGCGCTCGCCCTCGAACTCGACAGCCGCGTCGACGGCGTCGGTGTCGACCCCCGCCAGCCGCCGCTGGTGTGGGAGGCCTGGACCGAGGACGGCTGGCAGTCCTGCGAGGTCGACCGCGACGGCACCGGCGGTCTCAACCGGCCCGGCGACGTCGTGCTGCACATACCCGGCGGTCACGTCCTGTCCCGCAACGGCGGCCACGAGGCCGGCTGGATCCGCTGCCGGGTCACCGAACCGCTCAGCGGCCAGCCCTTCTACACCACCTCGCCGACCATCCGTTCCGCCGAGGCCTACACGATCGGCGGCACCACCGGCTCCGTCCACGCCGAGACCATCCTCGACGAGCCCCTCGGCGAGTCCACCGGCCTGCCCGGCCAGCGGCTGCGGCTCGAGCACGCCCCCGTCGTCGCCGGCGAACCGTCCGTCCTGCTCCAGACCGCCGCCGACGACGGCTGGCAGGACTGGCGGGTGGTGCCGCACTTCTCCGGCTCCCACCCGGACGACCACCACATCACCGTCGACGCCACCACCGGCGAGATCGCCTTCGGCCCCGCCGTCCGCGAGGCCGACGGCACCCTGCGCCAGTACGGCGCCGTCCCGCCCAAGGGCGCCGTCATCCGCGCCCGCCGCTACCGCACCGGCGGGGGCCGGGCGGGCAACGTGGCCCGCGGCGCCGTACAGGTGCTGCGCACCTCCATCCCGTACGTCTCCGAGGTCGTCAACCGCGAGGCCGCGCTCGGCGGCGTCGACGGCGAGACCATCGAGGAGGCCAAGCTGCGGGCGCCCATCACCCTGCGCGCCCAGGAACGCGCCGTCACGCTGCGCGACTACGAGGAACTCGCCCGCCGCGCCGCCCCCGAGACCGCCCGCATCACCTGCCTGGAGGGCGCGGAGAACGAGTACGGCGCCCACGCCGTCCGCGTCCTCGTCGTCCCCCAGGCCGTCCCGGACCCCGGCGGGCGCCTGCGCTTCGAGCAACTCGTCCCCGGTGACGCCCTGCTGAACCGCATCACCCGCCACCTCGACGAACGCCGACTGATCGGCACCCGGCTCGCCGTCGGCCCGCCCTACTACCAGGGCGTCACCGTCGTCGCCACCGTCCACGCCTTCCGCGACGTCGACGCCGACCGCGTGCGCCGGCAGACTCACGACGCCCTCTACCGCCACCTCGACCCGCTCACCGGCGGCTCCGACGGCAAGGGCTGGCCGTTCGGACGTCCCGTGCAGACCGGTGAGCTGTTCGCCGTCCTCCAGCGCGTGCCCGGCGTCGAACTCGTCGACGAGGTCGTCCTGCACCCGGCCGACCCCCTCACCGGCAAGCGCGGCGACCCCACCAACCGCATCGACCTCGACGCACCCGCCCTGGTCTTCTCCTACGACCACCGGGTCCGCGTGATCGGGGACAGCGCGTGAATCCCGCCTCGCAACGGGGCTCCGTCGACGGTCTCGGCTCGTCGCTGCCCATCGCGTCGATGCTGCCGGCCGTCTTCGCCGACGACGACCTCGCGCTGCGCTTCGTCGCCGGGCTCGACGACGTCCTCGCACCCATCCTGAACGTCCTGGACTGCCTGGACACCTACTTCGACCCCGCCCTCACCCCGGCGGACTTCGCGCAGTGGCTCGGCACCTGGGTCGGCGCGGAGACCGACGGCACCGAGGCCGAGCCGATGCTGCGCGCCGCCGTCGCCGCCGCCGCCCGGCTGCACCGCGTACGCGGCACGCTGCAGGGCCTGTCCGAGACCGTCCGGCTCGCCTTCGGTGTCGCGCCGGAGATCACCGAGAGCGGCGGCGCCGCCTGGAACGCCCGGCCGCTCGGCCCGTTCCCCGGCCGCCCCCGCCCGCAGCTGCACGTCGCCCTCCGGCTGCCCGAACCCAGGCCCGTCGACGTCCACCGGCTGGACGCCCTCGTCGCCGCCGCCCGCCCCGCCCACATGCCCTACACGGTCGAAGTGACCGCCTCCGAAAGGACCCCGGAGAGATGACCACGCAGAACTGCGCCGAGTGCGGAACCCCCGCGGAACCGGGCCAGTCCTTCTGCGACGCGTGCGGCGCCGTACTCAGCTGGGACCAGGCCGGTGCCGCCCGCACCGCGCGGCCCGCCGCCGCCACGTCCGACCAGCGCCCCGGCTTCGACGCCTTCGCGGACGCGGGCGTGCCCCCGCCCGCACCGGCCGCCCGGCCGCGGCACCCGCCGCCGAACCGGCCGGCGCCATCGGGGAGAACCCGACGCTGCCCCAGCCGCGCCGTCCGGCCGGAGACGCCGGCGCCCCGGCCGGAGACGCCGCGGACAGCACCGGGGACACGCCCGGCGCGGGGAACGCCCCGGGCGCCGCCGCCCACGGCGCGGGAGCTGCCGCGGGCCCGGACGCCGCTCCGGGAGCCGCCGCCCGCCCGGCGCCCGGCACCGACGAGACCGCCCCGACCGCCCCGGTGCCCTCCGCCGCCGCCTCCGCGCCCGCCCCGAACGCGCTCACCGACACCATGTCCGACCGGGCCCGCTCGCTCCTCGTCCCGGTCGCCGACCCCGAGGCTCCCGCCCCGGCGGCGCCCCCGCCGTCGCGCCCGTGCTGCCCGGCCGCCCCGACGCGGACCGGCCGCAGGTCCGCGCCCCCGGCCACCAGCCGGACATCGCCAACGGCCCGCCCTGCCCGTGGTGCTCCACCCCCAACCGCCCCGACCGCCACTACTGCGCCCGCTGCGCCATGCCCCTGGTCGCGAGCGGCGACCAGGCCTCCCTGCGGGCCCCCTGGTGGCGTCGGCTCTTCGGCGGACGGCGTCAGGAGACCCCGTGGGCCGGCGACCGTCCGCGCCTGCGCCGCGTCTTCGACCGCATCGGCACCTGGATCACCGTCGCCGTCGTGGCCACCCTGGCCGTCCTCGGCTTCATGTACATCCCCGACGGCGTCCAGAACACCCGCGACCACTTCGCCAAGCGCGCCCCCGTCTCCCCGGACGGCATCAAGGCCTCGCGCTCCTTCCCCGGCCACAATCCCGAGCTGCTCATCGACAAGCTCAGCAACACCTGGTGGGGGCCGGGCATCACGGAGTCCGGCCAGGGCCAGTGGGTCGAGGCGAGCTTCACCGAGCCGACCCGGCTGCTCGACGTGATCATCACCCCCGGTGTCTCCACCCGCGCCGACAAGCTGCGGGAGTCGGCCCTGCCGCACCGGGTCAAGGCGACGATCACCATGAAGGACGGGTCGGTCAAGACCCGCGACCTCACCCTGGACCAGGGCGCCGGCGGCCAGCGACGCCCGTTCCGCGTCGGCGAGGTCACCAAGGTCCGCTTCACCATCGAGTCCGCCCACGCGGCGTCCGCCAAGAAGCAGGTGGCCATCTCCGAGATCGAGTTCTTCGGCCCCTCCAGCGCCAACCCCTCCTGACCCCGCCCGGGGCCCCGCCGCCGCACGCCGGCCGAACCGGCGGGGCCCCGCGCAAACCCGGCGGCGGCCGCGCCCCACCCGAACGGACGCCACACCATGCGCCCCCTCCGGGCCACCGGAGGCTGAGGCCATGCCCACAGCACGAGCGATATCCACCGCCGTCCTGCTGTCCACGGCCACCCTGCTCGCCTCCTCCCTGACGGCCTGCGCGCCCACGGACCGGGACGGCGACCGGCAAGGCGACACCGGCGGCACCACCACCGACGCACAAGCCCTGAACGACCTCCGCGCCCAGACCCCGCACTGGCGGGACTGCCCCGCCCCGGCCCCGATCCAGGGCGGCGGCGAAGCCCCCGGCGCGCTCCCCGACGGCACCCCGTGGCAATGCGCCACCCTGCGCACGCCGTTGGACTGGAAGAACCCCTCCGGCAAGACCATGGACCTCGCACTCGTCCGGGCCCGCACCAGCGGCACCCCGGACGACCGGATCGGCTCCCTGCTCTTCAACTTCGGCGGCCCCGGCGGCTCCGGCGTCACCACCCTTCCCGGCCTGGCCGCCGACTACGAGAAACTCCGCACCCGCTACGACCTCGTCAGCTTCGACCCGCGCGGCGTCGGCAACAGCGGCGGCGTGCGCTGCCCGGACGCCGGCCTCCCCGACGAGGACGAGATCGACAACATCCCCGACGACGGGGGCGACGAGACCAACGCGCTCGTCCGCTTCAACCGGGAGACCGCGGCCGCCTGCGAGAAGCACTCCGGCGACGTCCTCCCCTACGTCGGCACCACCCAGGCAGCCCGGGACATGGACCTGATGCGCCAGGTCCTCGGCGACGAGAAGCTGCACTACCTCGGCATCTCCTACGGCACCGAACTCGGCGGCGTCTACGCGCACTTGTTCCCGGAGCGCGTCGGCCGCGCCGTACTCGACGGTGTCGTCGACCCGACCCACGACATGATGGAGGAGGCCCTCGCCCAGGCCGGCGGTTTCCAGCTCGCCTTCGAGCACTTCGCCGCCTGGTGCGCCCGGCAGGGCTGCACGCTGGGCGAGGACGCCGAGGACATCGTGGACCTCGTCGTCGGCCTCGAGGCGGCCCTGGACGACACGCCCCTGCCCACCCCGGACGACGGCGAACTCGACGGCGACGCCCTCGTCGCGGCCGTCACCGGCGCCCTCTACCGGCAGGACTACTGGCCCGCGCTCCGGGTCGGCCTGGAAGCCGCCGCCGACGACGACGGCGACGTCCTGCACGACCTCGCCGAAGCCCTCGGCCAGCACGGCACCGGCGGCGACACGGACGACGGCACAGCCGACGGCACGACCGACGGCACGACCGACGAGGAAAGCAACGAGGACGACGCCTTCCGGGCCATCACCTGCGACGACTCCAGCAGCCGCTACACGGTCGCGGACGTCCTGTCCCGCCTGCCGGACTTCCTCGAGGCCTCCCCGCTCTTCGGCCCCGGCCTCGCCTGGGGCACCCTGTCCTGCGACGGCTGGCCGGTCCCCGGAGCGGCCCGGCACCCCGAGGTCGGCGCCCCGGGCGCGCCCCCGGTCCTCCTCGTCGGCAACACCGGCGACCCCGCCACCCCCTACGAGGGCGCCGCCCGCATGGCCCGGCGCCTCGGCGAGAAGGTGGGCATCGAGCTGACGTACCGGGGCGAGGGCCACGGCGCCTACGACAGCGGCAACACCTGCGTCCGGAACGCCGTCGACGCCTACCTGCTGAACGGCACCCTCCCGAAGCCCGGCACGGTCTGCGAGGCCGAACCCCTGCCCGAGGGCAAGTAGCACCCCGGACCAACGCCGACGCCCCCGCGATCCAGGATCGCGGGGGCGTCGGCGTGCCGGCTGCGGAGCCCCCTGTCGGATTCGAACCGACGACCTTCGCTTTACAAGAGCGGCGCTCTGACCAGCTGAGCTAAGGAGGCACGCGCGCGTCGGGCGCGCGCAGGCTGCTCCACTGTACACAGAGCCGGTGAACGATGTGATTCGAAAATTTCGGCGGAATTCACAGACTCCCAGCTACTGACAGATCAGGTGAACGCCGGGTACCGTCCTGCTCAGCTTCACCCGTGTGGACTACACCACCACCTTCCTACAACGGATCGTCCGGCACGTTCCTGCCGGTAGAAGGGGGCCCTTTCACCATGGCCACTGTTACGTTCGACAAGGCGACCCGTGTGTACCCGGGTTCCACGAAGCCCGCCGTCGACGGTCTCGACATCGACATCGCGGACGGCGAGTTCCTCGTCCTGGTCGGCCCGTCCGGTTGTGGCAAGTCCACCTCGCTCCGGATGCTCGCGGGGCTCGAGGACGTGAACGGCGGCGCCATCCGCATCGGCGACCGCGACGTGACGCACCTGCCGCCGAAGGACCGGGACATCGCCATGGTGTTCCAGAACTACGCGCTGTACCCGCACATGTCGGTCGCCGACAACATGGGCTTCGCGCTCAAGATCGCCGGCGTCAACAAGGCGGAGATCCGGCAGAAGGTCGAGGAGGCCGCGAAGATCCTCGACCTCACCGAGTACCTGGACCGCAAGCCGAAGGCGCTCTCCGGCGGTCAGCGCCAGCGTGTGGCGATGGGCCGCGCGATCGTGCGTGAGCCGCAGGTGTTCCTCATGGACGAGCCGCTGTCCAACCTGGACGCCAAGCTCCGCGTCTCCACCCGTACGCAGATCGCCTCGCTCCAGCGCCGCCTGGGCATCACCACCGTCTACGTCACCCACGACCAGGTCGAGGCCATGACGATGGGCGACCGCGTCGCGGTCCTCAAGGACGGTCTGCTCCAGCAGGTCGACTCCCCGCGGAACATGTACGACAAGCCCGCGAACCTCTTCGTCGCCGGCTTCATCGGCTCCCCGGCCATGAACCTGGTCGAGGTCCCGATCACCGACGGCGGCGTGAAGTTCGGCAACAGCGTCGTCCCGGTCAACCGCGACGCCCTGAAGGCCGCCTCCGACAAGGGCGACCGCACGGTCACCGTCGGTGTCCGCCCGGAGCACTTCGACGTCGTGGAGCTGAACGGCGGCGCGGCCAAGACCCTGTCGAAGGACTCGGCGGACGCCCCGGCCGGACTCGCGGTCTCGGTGAACGTCGTGGAGGAGACCGGCGCCGACGGCTACATCTACGGCACGGTCGAGGTCGGCGGCGAGACGAAGGACCTCGTGGTCCGCGTCAGCAGCCGCGCGGTGCCGGAGAAGGGCGCGACCGTCCACGTGGTGCCGCGTCCGGGCGAGATCCACGTGTTCTCGTCCTCCACGGGCGAGCGCCTCACCGACTGAGAAACCACGCGACCGGGTGATTTCACCCGCGTTGACGAAAAGAGCCCCGCGGCCTGCTGCGGGGCTCTTTTCGTTGTCGACAAATACCCCGGCACAACGGACGTTTCGACCGGTGTTCGTCAATCCCCTATCCCGTTCACGGCCACTCTTCATCCCCCGATAGGGTGACTAAATGTCGCCAAATCATTACCGGGCGCTACCCTCACTCGCGTGAAGCACTCCGTGAAGCACTCCACCACCCGACAGACGCGACGCGGCCGGGGCCCCGCCCGCCGGATCGGCCGCTCTCTCGCCTTCGTCCTGCCCGTCGTCCTGGTGCTCTCCGGGACTCTCGCGGTCACCCGCGTCAACTGGTCCGGGGATCCCTCGGACTCGGTGCTCGCCGCGTCCGAGGCCACCTCGCCGAAGGCCTCCTCCGCCCGCGCCGCCCGCGCCCCGCACGAGGTGCTGCGCGACCGGCTGCTGACCGAGTTGCAGGAGGAGGACCCGGGCGTCGCACTGACCCACCTCCAGCAGGCGGTGAACGAGCGCCCGTCGCTGGCCGACCACTGCGCGACCATCGCCCGCGCGCTGGGCCGCGCCGCGGTGAAGGTCTACGGCCCGACGCGCGCCCAGTCCTACGCCCGTCCCGTCTGCGACACCGCCTTCGCCTCGGGCGTCCTGGCAGCGCACAGCTAGGGGGGTGTCGTTTGGATCAGGCCGGCCGCGGCCCACGGTGCCTTGTGCCAGACCCCGCGACCCCGGCAAGATCCAAACGACGCCCCCTAGCACCCTCCGGAGGCGGGTGGGGCGCCGCGTACAGTTCGGGCATGACCGATCCGAACGCCGCGTCCCGCCGCCCCGTTCAAGCCGTCGTCCTGGCCGGCGGGCAGGGTTCCCGGCTGCGCCCCTACACCGACGACCGGCCCAAGCCGATGGTCGAGATCCCGGGCACCGGGACTCCGATCATCGGCCATCAGCTCGCCTGGCTCGCCGAGGAGGGCGTCACCGACGTCGTGGTCTCCTGCGGTCATCTGGCCGAGGTGCTGCAGAAGTGGCTGGAGAGCGCCGACCTGCCGCTCTCCGTCACCACCGTCGTGGAGACCGAGCCGCTGGGCCGAGGCGGCGGCCTCAGGTACGCCGCCGCCCACCTCCCGCACCCGGACCGGTCCTGGTACGCCACCAACGGCGACATCTGGACCCGTTTCTCGCTGCGCGACATGGCCGACTTCCACGCCGAGCGGGACGCCGTCGCGACCCTCGCCCTGGCCCGCCCGCGGCTGCCGTGGGGCGCCGTGCAGACGGACGGCTTCGGCCACATCACCGACTTCATCGAGGCGCCGCCGTCGACCTTCGAGATCAACGCGGGCGTGTACGTCTTCTCGCCGGAGTTCGCCACGATGCTCCCGGAGCGCGGCGACCACGAGCGCACCACCTTCCCCCGGCTGGCCCGCGAGAACCGCCTGGCCGGCTTCCCGATCCCGCAGGGCTCCTACTGGCGGGCGATCGACACCGCGAAGGACCTGACGGAGGCGGCCCGGGAACTGGCGGCCCTGTCCGGCCGCTGACGGCCCCGGGCCCATCCCGTACGGCAGTGGGGCCCCGCACATCCCGTGCGGGGCCCACTGCCGTACACGCGGAGCGTGCGCTGCCGCCAGGGCCTGTCTGACAATTCGCGTCGTCGCCCGAAGGGCGGCCGCGCGGCGTCAGGTGGGTGCTCTCGGTGCGCCGGCCCCAGACCCGCGTACTGGCCGTACTCGGGTCTGGGGCCGGTGCGGCGAGAGTGCGTGCATGGCGTCGCGCGGCAGACGGCAATTGTCGGACAGGCCCTAGCCCAGGAGGCCGCCCACCAGGCGGCTGCCGGGGTCTCCGGTGGAGGAGGAGCCGCCGCCGTCACCGCTCCCGGTGGAGCCGGTGGAGCCGCCGTTGCCGCCGGTCGAGGTGCCGCCCGCGGTCGGTCCGGCCGTGGTGCTCGGTGCCTGGCCTGCCGGGGTGGACTGGCGGGGCGGTGCCTGGCCCGTGGTGCCCTGGGTCTGGCTCGGCGTACCGCCGCCGGTGGCGGTGCCGCTGCTGTCGCGGGTCGCGCCCGGGGTGGTCGCGGAGTCCCCTGAGGGCGTGGACGCCTCGCCGGTGGCGCCCTGGGTGGGTGAGGCGGAGGCCTCCGGGGAGGAGGGCTTCGGCTCGCGGGTGCCGGGCTCCTGCGGGAGCGGGGAGCCGGGCAGTTCGTTGCGCGGGGACTCGCCGGGCCCGGGGACGACCACGCGGTCGGCGTCCCGGACGGCACCGCCGAGGACGGAGCCGACGAGGAGGGTGACACCGGCGACGAGGAAGGTGACGAGCGCGCCGCGGCGCAGGACGTAGCGGCGCAGGTCCCAGATGTCGGAGCGGGGGCCGAGCCGGCGCCAGGCACTGCCCGCGAGCCTGCCGTCCACGGAGTAGACGGGCGCCCCGGCGATGATCAGCGGGGACCAGGCGGCGAGGTAGATGATGTCGGGCGCGTCGTAGACCGGGACGCTCTTCCAGCTGACGGTGACCAGGAGCGCGGCGGACAGGCCGGCGCCGATGACGGCGGCCACCCGCTGCCAGCAGCCGAGCACGGTCAGGACGCCCACCAGCACCTGGAGGAAGGCGATGACCAGCCCGGCGCCCACCGGGTGGGCGAGGGCGAACTGGCGCAGCGGCTCGGCGACGTCCCAGGGGTGCAGGGTGTTGAGCCACTTGACCATGGAGCCGCGTTCGCCACCGTCGAAGTAGACGGGGTCGCAGAGCTTGCCCATGCCGGCGTAGATGGAGATGAAGCCGAGGAAGACGCGCAGCGGCAGCAGGACGACGCCGAGGTTCATGCGGCGGCCGGGGAAGTAGGCGTGCCGCGCCGGGTCGTCGGTGCGGCGCCTGCTGCGGGGCTCGCCCGGGTCCGTGTCCTCGCCGTAGCCGTCGGAGCCGTAGTCGTCGGAGCCGTAGTCGGTCCCGAACTCCCGCGTGCCGTAGGCGGAGTCGTCGTAGACCGGCTCGTCGTACGCGCTGCCGACGGTGCGCATGGCGGGCAGCAGCCGGGTGCCGTCGGGCACGGGGCCGCGCTGGGCGCCGACGAGGGGGGTCTCCAGCGTCTGGGTGGCGGGGCCGTCGTCGTAGTCCAGGGGGCCGCCGTCGAGGTCGATCCGGGGGATGACCTGCGTCGCTCCGGCGTCGCCCGCGTGGTCGGCGGCCGGGTCCTCGGCGTGCTGACCGGCTCCCGCCCGCACCGCCTGGAGCAGCCGGTGCGCGCCGGTGTCGTCCGGGTCGGACCGCCCGCTCCACACGACGGCGCGGCGACGGCCCGGGGCGGCGGGCATGCGGGCGGGGTCCTGGGTGGCGCTCAGGTGCCGCGCGATCCGCGGGGACTGGGTCCGCCGGGCGGAGGCACCGAACTGCACGCGGAAGCTCGCGTGGTTGACGATGACCTGGGCCGGATCGCTCGGCACCTTCACCATGCTCAGCGCGGGAGCGTCGTCGTATCCCGACGAGCGGTCCCCCGTGGGTGTGCGGGGTGTTCTGGTGTCCACACTCATCTAACCGAGTGATGTGTCGTTAGGACACTGCCTTGACCGGCCCGATCTGTCCGGACCGCGTCAAGCATGTCCGGACAGCCTCGAACACCCCGTCCGGGTCATACGGCGAACGCTTGTTCAGGAGCGCCGACGCGCCGCCTCGTACAGCACGATCCCCGCCGCCACACCGGCGTTGAGGGACTCGGCGCCGCCCGGCATCGGGATCCGCACCCGGAAGTCGCACGTCTCGCCGACGAGCCGCGAAAGCCCCTTGCCCTCGCTGCCGACGACGATGACCACGGGGCCGCCCAGGGCCTCCAGGTCGCCGAGTTCGGCCTCGCCGTCGGCGGCGAGACCGACGACCGTGATGCCGGCCTTCTGGTACTGCTCCAGCGCCCGGGTGAGGTTGGTGGCGCGGGCCACCGGCGTACGGGCGGCCGTACCGGCGGACGTCTTCCAGGCGCCCGCCGTCATGCCGGCCGCGCGCCGCTCGGGCACGACCACGCCGTGGCCGCCGAAGGCGGAGACGGAGCGGACGACGGCGCCCAGGTTGCGCGGGTCGGTCACCCCGTCGAGGGCGACGATCAGCGGGTCGGCGCCCTCGTCGTGGGCGGCGGCGACCAGGTCCTCGGGGTGCGCGTACTCGTACGGCGGGACCTGGAGGACGAGCCCCTGGTGGTTGAGCCCGTTGGTCATCCGGTCCAGCTCGGGACGCGGCGCCTCCATCAGGTTGATGCCACCGCGCTCGGCGGCGAGCTGGAGGGCCTCGCGCACCCGCTCGTCGTTGTCGATGAACTGCTGGACGTAGAGCGTGGAGGCGGGCACGCCCTCGCGCAGCGCCTCGTAGACCGGGTTGCGGCCGACGACCAGCTCGGACGTCGACCGGCCGCCGCCGCGCCGCTGCTGCGGGCGGCCGCCGGTGGCGCGGCGCGCCTTGGCGTTGGCGGCGCGCTGCTTGGCGTGCCCCTTGCGCATCTCGGCGGGGGGCGTCGGCCCCTTGCCTTCCAGGCCCCGGCGTCGCTTGCCGCCGCTGCCGACCTGCGCGCCCTTCTTGCCGGACATGCGGCGGTTGTTCGCGGCCATGAGTACCTGTCTCCGCTTCTCTGCTTCTGTGCGTCTCTGCGTCTTACGGGGGTGTGCGTCGTACGTGCGTCATGTGCAGTGTGCCGCCCGGAGGGCCGGGCGGCACAATCGATCTACGATCCCGGACTCGGGTCAGCGGGGGCCGAGGCTCCAGCGGGGCCCCTGCGGGCCGTCCTCGATGACCAGTCCGGACTGCCCGAGCCGGTCGCGGATGGCGTCGGCCGTGGCCCAGTCCTTCCGCGCCCGCGCGCCCTCGCGCTGGTCGAGCACGAGCCGTACGAGGCTGTCGACGACGTGCCGCAGGTCCTCGCCCTGCGCCTGCTCCCCGGCCCACTGCGCGTCCAGCGGGTCGAGCCCCAGCACGCCGAGCATGGCCCGCACCTCGGCGAGCCGGGCGACGGCGGCGTCCTTGTCGTCGGCGGCCAGCGCGCTGTTGCCCTGCCGGACGGTGGTGTGCACGATCGCGAGCGCCTGCGGCACGCCCAGGTCGTCGTCCATCGCCTCGGCGAAGGCGGGCGGCACCTCGGCGGCCGGCTCGACGGCATGACCGGCCAGCTCGGTGACGCGCTGCACGAAGCCCTCGATCCGCGCGTACGCGGACTCGGCCTCGCGCAGGGACTCCTCGCTGTACTCGATGGTGGAGCGGTAGTGCGGGGTGCCGAGGTAGTACCGCAGCACGACCGGGTTCCACTTCTTCACCATCTCGCTCACGAGCACGCTGTTGCCGAGCGACTTGGACATCTTCTCGCCGCTCATGGTGACCCAGGCGTTGTGCACCCAGTACCGGGCGAAGGCGTCGCCGAAGCCGCGGGCCTGGGCGATCTCGTTCTCGTGGTGCGGGAAGATCAGGTCGATCCCGCCGCCGTGGATGTCGAACTCCTCGCCCAGGTACTTGTGCGCCATCGCGGAGCACTCCAGGTGCCAGCCGGGCCGGCCCCGCCCCCACGGCGTCTCCCAGCTGGGCTCCCCGGGTTTGGCCGCCTTCCACATGGCGAAGTCGCGCGGGTCCCGCTTGCCTGTCTCGCCGTCCTCGGAGGGCTGGCGCAGGTCGTCGAGGTCCTGGTTGGACAGCGACAGGTAACCCGGCAGGGACCGCACGTCGAAGTAGACGTTGCCGTCGGCCTCGTAGGCGTGGCCGCGCCCGATGAGACCGCGCATCATCTCGACCATCTCGGTGATGTGCCCGGTCGCGCGCGGCTCGTACGTCGGCGGCAGGCAGCCGAGGGCGGCGTAGGCGTCGTTGAACGCCCGCTCGTTCTCGTACCCGATGGACCACCAGGGGCGGTTCTGCTCGGCCGCCTTCCTGATGATCTTGTCGTCGATGTCGGTGACGTTGCGGACGAAGGTGACGTCGTAGCCGCGGTACGCGAACCAGCGGCGCATGATGTCGAAGTTCAGCCCCGACCGGATGTGCCCGATGTGCGGGGCGGCCTGCACGGTGGCACCGCACAGGTAGATCGAGACGCAGCCCGGCGTGAGGGGGGCGAAGTCACGGATCTGCCGGGCGCTGGTGTCGTACAGGCGAATAGTCACGGGTCCAGGGTAGTAGGCCCCGAGCAGTGCCAGGGGCACACGTGCGCCGTTGTTGCCGGACCGAGCCACACCCCCCGCGAGCCGGCACTTCGAGACACGGGGCCCGCTTCTTGTCCCCGCGGGCCGGCACACCAGGGCGTCTGGCCCGCTTCTTCTCCCCGCGAGTCGGGTGGTGGGTGGGCATAGGCCGGGGTCCAGGGGCGGAGCCCCTGGCGGGGTGCGGGGCGGAGCCCCGCACGGCAGGGCGACGCGGGGTGCCCACCCCCACGCTCTAAGCCACCCGCACGACCAACGCCGTGGCCACCGCCATCAGCCCCTCCCCCCGCCCGGGGAACCCCAGCCCGTCCGTCGTCGCCCCCGACACGGACACCGGCGCCCCCACCGCCGCCGACAGCACCCCCTCCGCCTCGGCCCGCCGCTTGCCGATCTTCGGCCGCGCCCCGACCACCTGAACCGCGACGTTCCCGATCCGGAACCCCCGCGCCCGCACGATCCGCGCCGCCTCCGTCAGCAGCGTCACCCCGGACGCCCCGGACCACTCCGGCCGCCCGGTGCCGAAGTGCTGGCCCAGGTCCCCGGCCCCCGCCGCGGAGAACAGCGCGTTGCACGCCGCGTGCGCGACGACGTCCGCGTCGGAGTGCCCGGCGAGCCCGGTCCCCTCGCCCTCCCACTTCAGCCCGGCGCACCACAGCTCACGCCCGTCCTCGAAGGCGTGGATGTCCGTACCGATCCCGACCTGCGGCAGCAGCGGCAGCTCTCCCGTACCGGGACTCTCAGAACCCATCGTTCAGCCTCCTGCGCGCCAGTACCGCCTCCGCGAGCACCAGGTCCAGCGGACGCGTCACCTTGAACGCCTCCTCGTGCCCCGGCACCACCACCACCGCGAGCCCCAGCTGCTCGACCATGCTCGCGTCGTCGGTGACGTCGTCGGTCACCGTCCCGTGGGCCCGCACCAGCGTCGCGCGGTCGAAACCCTGCGGGGTCTGCACCGCGCGCAGCCGCGCCCGCTCGGGAGTGGCCACCACCGGCTCCGGCTCGCCCGGCGCCGCCGCGGGCTCGACCTGCTTGACGGTGTCGGCGAGCGGCACCGCCGGCACCACCGCGGGCGCGCCCTCCCGTACGGCGTCGATCACCGCGTCCACCGTGTCCACCGGCACCAGCGGCCGGGCCGCGTCGTGCACGAGGACGATGCCGTACTCGGGCGGCAGCGCGTCCAGGCCGAGCCGTACCGACTCCTGCCGGGTCTCGCCGCCGGGCACCACGACGAAGTCCGTCCTCTCGGGCAGCGCGTGCGCGTCGAGGAGGCTCTTGACCTCGCCCGCGCCGTCGGGCGGGGCGACGACCACGACGAGGGAGACCGCGCGGGAGGCGGCCATCGCCCGGACCGCGTGGATGAGCATCGGCGTGCCGCCCAGCGCGCGCAGGGCCTTGGGGGCGCCCGGTCCGAGCCGCACCCCCCGGCCCGCTGCCGGAATCACGGCGGCGGTCCTGGCGGGCGGACGGCCCGCGGCGGACGTCTCCGCGGATGTCTCCGCGAACGTCGTCGCAGGCGTCTCGACGGGTGAGGGACGCGATTCGTCAGACATCGGTTCCTGTCAGGTTTGTGTGCTCGACCTAGTTGGGTATGGCCTCACCGTGCCGGGCGCGATGCCTTGACCGGACCCTTCCGTGACCCTGGTCGAGCCAGCAGCCCGGGCCCGGCACGCCAGGACCCGGGGAAACCTCCCGGGATGAGCGTACGAGGATCATCGGCATCCGGACGTCCGGATGCCGGAAACCGTGTCCGGGTACGAACATGCCGCAGCGCCCGGCGACAGCAAGGATGTCATCGGGCACCGCGGCATTTCAGTGCGCTGAACGTGGGTGACGGTCTGCGCCTCGCGCCGGATCCAGTCGGATCAGGAAGCGAGCACCTCGTCGAGCAGGGCCTCCGCCTTGTCCTCGTTGGTGTTCTCCGCGAGAGCCAGCTCGCTCACCAGGATCTGGCGGGCCTTGGCGAGCATGCGCTTCTCACCTGCGGAGAGTCCGCGCTCGCGCTCGCGCCGCCACAGGTCGCGCACGACTTCCGCGACCTTGATGACGTCGCCGGAGGCGAGCTTCTCCAGATTTGCCTTGTAACGACGCGACCAGTTCGTGGGCTCTTCGGCGTACGGCGCGCGCAGCACTTCGAAGACCCGGTCCAGCCCGTCCTGACCGACCACATCACGCACGCCGACGAACTCCGCATTGTCCGCTGGCACACGTACCGTCAGGTCGCCCTGGGCGACCTTCAGCACCAAGTAGGTCTTGTCCACGCCTTTGATCTGGCGAGTTTCGATAGCCTCGATCAGCGCGGCCCCGTGATGGGGATAGACCACGGTGTCGCCAACCTTGAACGTCATGTGACAGGTACCCCTTCCGTGGCTATCCAGGGTAACACGGAAACGGCGTCTTCTGAATGGCGTTTTCGCAGGTCAGGGCATATCTCGGGGCTTGACAACAGCGACAGGAACGTGCTGCGCCGGGCGAGCGGAAGAAAGTATTCGCAGGTCGGAGCCGCTGTCCAGGCCGGTCGAAACACGCACGTCACACACATCCGGAGCCCTCGCCACCCGCCCGAAGATCCCGATATGTCCGGTTCCGCGTGTGCGACTTCCGCTACTCCGTTCGGAGGCCGCTGCCGGGTTCCGGACGAATCCGGAATTGATCACGACGCGCCCCCCGGCCGTCCCCGGTGATCAATTTCCTGGCCGTCCGCGCATTCCTTCACGGAAATTTCGCGCACCGATCCCGACCTGTATGGCGGAGGGCTTCATAGCTGAATGTCGGACGAGTACGAGCCGCTAAACGGCCCACCGGAACAACGCGTACCGGCGCCCCGCCCGTGCGGGAACGGCGCCCCCGGTGCACCGGTGCCGCGCCTCCCCCTCGTCCCGTGCCGCCCCCGGCGCCTACCGCCTGCCGAGCGAAGCCGGATGTCTTCGGGGAGGGTCGGGTGCGGCGGCTCAACAACGGCTCGGTAGCCTGAGGCCGCTGACAGCCACTTAGGGCGGCTTTATCCGTTGCCGCCACCCCGCTCGAGTCCAAGGAGTTGCCGCCGCCGTGAGCAGCAGCCTTCGACGCGGTGCCCTCGCCGCCGCCGCCATCGCGTTCTCGATCGCCTCGCTCGCCGCGTGCGGCGCCGGTCACAACGCCCAGACGCTGGAGATCAAGCCGGACAACGCTGCGACGTCCGTGGGCGACATCAAGGTCCAGAACGCGGTCGTCATCACCCAGCCCGACCTGGAGTCGACCGGCCCTGCCGTGGTCTCCGCCACCCTGTTCAACAGCGGTGACAAGGACCAGACCCTCGAATCCGTCACCGTGGCCGGAACCGGCAAGTCCGCCGAGCTGAAGCCCGCCAAGGGCGAGAAGGGCGACCTGACCGTCCCGGCCGGCGGCAGCCTGGTCCTCGGCGGCAAGGACAACGCCGCGGCGGTCCTGCCCAGCAGCCGCGAGGCGGTCCGGGACGGCAACGCGCAGAAGATCACCTTCAACTTCAGCAAGACCGGCGCCGTGAGCCTGCGCGCGTTCGTCGTCCCCGCCGAGAGCTTCTTCGCCGAGTGGGGACCGAGCGAGACCCCGGCGGCCCCGGGCGCCTCCGCGCAGCCCTCCGGGGAGGCCTCCGCGGAGACCTCGGGCGAGCCGGCGGACGGGGAGTCCTCGGGCACCCCTGCGGACGGCGAGACGGCCCCCGGGACGGACGAGTCCGCCGGTGGCGCCACCGGCGACCCGGACGGGACCGGCACGGGCACCGGCACCGAGACCGGCACGGGCACCGAAGCCGGCCACTGAGCACCCTGCGGACGCCCCGTACGGACGCCGTACGGACACAGCGGCGCACGACCGAAGGGCGGGACCTCTCCGTGAGGTCCCGCCCTTCGCCGTGTCCGGTGGGCCGCCCCGGCCGGGCGGCCGGCGGGCCGGTCTACGGCTCGAACTTGTAACCCAGCCCGCGCACCGTCACCAGGTACCGCGGCGCGCCCGGGTCGGGCTCGATCTTGGCGCGCAGCCGCTTGACGTGGACGTCGAGGGTCTTGGTGTCACCGACGTAGTCGGCGCCCCAGACCCGGTCGATCAGCTGCATGCGGGTCAGCACGCGGCCGGCGTTGCGCAGCAGCATCTCCAGCAGGTCGAACTCCTTCAGCGGCAGGTCGACCTTGGTGCCGCCCACGGTCACCACGTGCCGGTCGACGTCCATCCGGACGGGCCCGGCCTCCAGGGCGGCCGGGGCGACCTCCTCCGGCTCGCCGCGCCGCCGCAGTACGGCTCGGATGCGGGCGACCAGCTCGCGGGAGGAGAAGGGCTTGGTGACGTAGTCGTCGGCCCCTATCTCCAGCCCGACGACCTTGTCGATCTCGCTGTCCTTGGCGGTCACCATGATCACGGGAACGTTCGAGCGGCCGCGCAGCTGGCGGCAGACCTCGGTGCCCGGCAGGCCGGGCAGCATCAGGTCGAGGAGCACGAGGTCGGCGCCGTTGCGCTCGAACTCGTCGAGTCCGTCGGGGCCGGTGGTCGCGATGGCGACCTCGAAGCCCTCCTTGCGGAGCATGTACGACAGGGCGTCGGAGAAGGACTCCTCGTCCTCGACGACGAGCACACGGGTCACGGAAGGACCTCCGGGGCGGGAAACGTTTCGTACGGGGCTGTATGGGGGGAATGCGGGGCTGATGACGACCGCTCGGTCTCGGCGCTGAGTCCGGGGCGGTCGGACCGCCGCTGCGCGCGGTCGCGGGCGAGGCCCGCCTCCGGCAGTCGCAGGGTGAAGGTGGAGCCCTGGCCTTCGGCGCTCCACACCGTGACCTCCCCGCCGTGCGAGGCGACCACGTGCTTGACGATCGCGAGACCCAGACCGGTGCCTCCGGTGGCCCGGGAGCGGGCCGGGTCGACGCGGTAGAAGCGCTCGAAGACGCGCTCCTTGTCCTTCTCCGAGATGCCGATGCCCTGGTCGGTCACGGCGATCTCGATCAGGTCGCCGCCGGGGGCGGCGACGCGGCGGGCGGCTATGCCGACGCGGGTGCGGGCCGGCGAGTAGTTGACGGCGTTCTCGACGAGGTTGCCGAGGGCGGCGGCGAGCTGGCCGCGGTTGCCGCGCACGTGCAGATCCGCCGTGCCTCCGGCGGCCATGGTGATCTGCTTGGTGCCGGCCGCGTGCCGGCAGCGGTCGATGGCCTCGGCGACCAGCTCGTCCACCCGGACGGGCTCGGCGTCGTCGAGGGGGTCGTCGTTCTGCACCCGGGACAGGTCGATGAGCTCCTGCACCAGGTTCGTCAGCCGGGTCGCCTCGATCTGCATCCGCCCGGCGAACCGCTCCACGGCCTCCGGGTCGTCCGCCGCGTCCATCACGGCCTCGGACAGCAGCGACAGCGCCCCGACCGGCGTCTTCAGCTCATGACTCACATTGGCGACGAAGTCGCGCCGTACCGCCTCGATACGGCGGGCCTCGGTGAGGTCCTCGACCAGCAGCAGCACCAGCCGGGAGCCGAGGGGCGCGACGCGTGCGGAGACGGCGAGGGCCTCCCCCCGCCCGTTCCCGCGCCGCGGCAGGTCCAGCTCGACCTGCCGTATCTCTCCGTCCCGCCGGGTGTCCCTGGCCATCTGCAACATCGGTTCGACGGCGAGCCTGCCGCCCCGGACCAGGCCGAGGGCGTACGCCGCCGAGCTGGCCTTGACCACCGCGTCGGCCTCGTCGAGGACGACCGCGGAGGAACGCAGTACGGAGAGGACGGTGTCGACACCGGGCGGCAGCACGGGATCGGTGTGGAGCGAGGTGCGGGTGGGGCGCTTCTGCTCCCGCTCGCTCCAGCGGAACGCCAGCACGGCGATGACGCCGGTGAGTACTCCGGCGATCGCCGCCACTGCGGCGACCGCCGCGTTCACGTCCATGTCTCCAGGTTAGGCACGGCGAACCGTCCGGCCCCAGCCATCCGGGTGCGACCTCGAACACTCGTCGCCCAGAGTTCACCTTGGAGCCAGGGACGGTTCATTTGGGGTGCCGGAAACGGACGCGTACAGGCCGGAACGTGTAAGCGTGGGGGCACGGCGGGGGGCGCGAAGCCGTCTTCGAGCCCCCGAAACGGACGTACGAGAGGGAATCCTGATGCGGGACGCGTACCACGAGGAACTTGATTCGATCGGTGACGGTCTGGTGGAGATGGCCCGGCTGGTCGGGTCGGCCATCGGACGCGCCACGACCGCGATCCTCGACTCCGACCTCAAGCTGGCCGAGGCGGTCATCGAGGCGGACCAGAAGGTCGACGACCTCCAGCACGAGCTGGAGGCCCGGGCGATAACCCTGCTGGCCAGGCAGCAGCCGGTGGCCACCGACCTGCGCATCGTCGTGACCTCGCTGCGGATGTCGGCCGACCTGGAGCGTTCGGGCGACCTGGCCCAGCACGTGGCCAAGCTGGCCCGGCTGCGCTACCCGGAGCGTGCGGTGCCGCACGACCTGCACGCGACCATCCTGGAGATGGGCCAGCTCGCGCAGCGCCTGATGGCCAAGGCCGCCGAGGTGATCATCACCAAGGACGTCGACCTGGCGCTCCAGCTGGAGCAGGACGACGACGCGATGGACCTCCTGCACCGCACCCTCTTCCAGCACCTGATGGACGACCGCTGGAAGCACGGCATCGAGACCGCGGTCGACGTCACCCTCCTGGGCCGCTACTACGAGCGCTTCGCCGACCACGCGGTCTCGGTCGCCAAGCGGGTGGTCTACCTGGTCACCGGCGAGCACGCGGACGACCTCCAGGCGGACATCCAGCCGGCGACGCAGGTCGAGGGGGCCTGAGCGCACCCGCGCGTCAAGGGCGCACCGGGGCGGGCGCGCGCCCCAGTGCGCCGTTGATGCGACGGCCACCGGGGGCGTGCAATGGACCCACACACCCGGGCCCCAGGCACCCGCTTCCAGGAGGAACCATGGCCGATTCCCCCAGCACGAAGCCCGACCCCGCACAGGAACGCCCCACCGAGCAGCCCACCGAGATCCGCAGCCTGCCGCTGATCGCCGCCTGCGGCTGCGGCTCGGGCTGCGGCTGCGGCTGCCAGTCGGGCAGCCCCTGCCAGTGCGGCTGACACGGTAGACCGGGGCAGGCCGCGGCATGCGGTGGCACACGGTCGACAGTGGTGCGGCGGCCGGTTCGCCCCGGCCGCCGCACGGGCGCACCCTGGAAGGAGGACCCTGAAGGGGGTGCGAGACGCCATGGCTCACTTCATGGACGTACACCGTGGGATGCACGGCATCACCTCGGACCAGTTGCACCAGGCCCACCAGGCCGATCTCGCCGTGGAGAAGGACGAGAACGTCCACTTCGAACAGGCGTGGGCGGACCCGGCCTCCGGCACGATCTACTGCCTCTCCGAGGGGCCGTCGGCCGAGGCGGTCCAGCGCGTGCACGAACGCGCGGGCCACAAGGCGGACGAGATCCACGAAGTCCCCCTGTCGGCATAGGCCGTGTCGGTATAGGGCCGCGTCGGTACAGGCCGGCCCGGCCACCCGCAGGCGGGTACCGCGACACCCCGGACTTGAGTACGGGTACTCAGGCCCGGGGCGGGCTCCCGGTCGACCCTGGTTCAGGAGCACGACCACGACCACCACCTCGGGGAGCCCGGATCCCATGAACAGCACCCAGCCGAACAACGCCCGAGCCGACCGACCCGGCAGGACCGACCGGACCGGCGGGACCGACCGGACCGGCGGGACCGACCGGATACGCGGCCTCGTCCGCCTGGCCGTCGCCAACCGCGTCTCGGCGGTGTACCTCACCGTGGTCGGCGGCGCGATGGCGGTCGCCGCGGCGCAGCCCCTCTTCGGGACCGGCCCCGACGCGTCCCTCGTCTGGGTCTGGCCGGCCCTGTTCACCTTCCCGGCGTTCGGCTTCGTGGCCTGGCTCGGCGAGGCGGGCTGGGGCGGTGACGCCCCGACGTGGTTCTTCGTCGGCGGCATCGTGCTCTCGGCGCTCGTCCAGTCGCTGGCCCTGGGGGCGGTGTGGCGGGCCCTGCGCGGGCGCCGGGGCAACCGCGGCCACCTGACGACGGCGCACTGACTCCGCTCCCTCCCCGCCTGTCCCCCTCTCCCGCCTCTCCCGCTTCCCCCCTCTCCCGCCTCTCCCGCCTCTGCGGCCTCCGTCGGCTTCCGCGCCGGACGCGGATGCGAGAGTGGCCCCATGACGGCACCAGGAGCCACGGTCGTGGCGGTCGACGAGGTCGAGGACATCGCGGTGGACGGGCTGCGCTGGCTGACGGGAGCGGCCCGGGAGACCCCCGGCGGTGGCCTCGCCTGGCCGGTCAGGCCCTCGGACGACGCCGTCGAGCCGATGCTCTACAACGGCACGGCCGGCAACGTCCCCGTGCTCCTGGAGGCCTGGCGGCACTTCGGCGACGACGCGTACGCCGACACCGCCTTGCGCGCGGCCCGCGACCTCGCCGCCCGGGTCGACGACCTGGAGGACGACTCCCTCTACTTCGGCCGCACGGGACTCGCCCTGGTCCTGCGGGCGGTCCACGCCGAACTGGGCGACCCGGCCTCGGGCGAGGCCGCCGACCGCGCCCTGCACCTGGTCCGCTCCCGCTTCGACGGCACGCGCTGGGGCGAACTCTTCGAGCTGATGGGCGGCAACGCGGGCATCGGCCTGGGCGCCCTCCTGGCCGGCGACCCCGAGCTGGCCGTCCTGGCCGTGGAGCCGTACCTGCGTACGGCGGAGCGGACCGCGCACGGCGTCCACTGGCCGCACCGCACCGGCGTCGTCGCCCGCCTGCACCACGTCTCGCACGGCACCCTCGGTATCGCCCTGGCCCTCGCCCGCGTCGGCGGCGCCACCGGCCGCGGGGATCTGCTCGACCTGGCGCTGGCCGCGGTGGCCGACGTCGTGGCCCGCGACTCCGACGGCCCCGACGGCTTCCTGGCCCCGCACTCCACCCCGCAGTTCCTCCCGGACCTGATCGACCCGGTCAGCTACGGCTGGTGCCACGGCCCCTCCGGCGACGCCCAGCTCTTCCGCGCCCTGCGCGACGTCACGTCCGACCCCGCCTGGACCGCCCTGGCCGACCGCTGCTGGCACACGGTGACCCACTCCGGCCTCCCCCGGCGGCTGCGCCCCGGCTTCTGGGACAACAACGGCCGCTGCTGCGGCACGGCGGGCGTCCTGGCCCTGGCCTGCGACCGGATCGCCGAGCAGCGGGACGCGTCCGACTTCGCCGACGTCCTGGTCACGGACCTGACCGCCCGCGCCACCCGGGACCGCGAGGGCGCCCGCTGGTCCAACGTCGACTTCCGCTCCACGCCGGGCGAGCTGGAACCGCAGCTCGGCTGGGCGATGGGCACCGCGGGAATCGTCCGCGAACTGCTCCGCCACGTGCGCCTGGCCCGCGGCGGCACCCCCGCATACGCCTTCACCTGGCCGGACCAGCCCCCGGTGCCGGTGCCCGCCTGACCGAACCGACAGGACCGACAGGACCGACCGGACCGGACCGCTGCGATCGGGCGCCGCCGATGTGCCCCCTGCCACGGTGGATGCCGAAGGGAGGCCGCATGATCTCGGCACTGAACCGCCTGGTCGACCTGGTCGAGGACCACCTCGGCGAGGAGCCGGACGTCCCCGCGCTGGCCGCGAGGCTCGGCACGACCGAGTACCACCTGCGCCGGATGTTCTCGTCGCTGGCGGGCATGCCGCTGTCGGAGTACGTCCGCCGGCGCCGCATGACGGTGGCCGCCGCCGACGTCGTACGGGGCGAGGACGACCTGCTGACCGTCGCCGTCCGGTACGGCTACGGCTCGACGGAGGCGTTCGGACGCGCGTTCCGGTCGGTCCACGGCATCGCTCCGCGCGACGTACGCCGCGACGGCGGCCCCCTTCGGACACAGCCGCAGCTCAGGTTCCGCCTGACCGTCGAAGGGAGCACCCCCATGGACACCCGCTTCACCGACCGCCCCGCGTTCCGCCTGGTCGGCCACGCGACCCGCGTCCCCCTCATCCACGAGGGCGTCAACCCGCACATCCAGCAGCACATCGCCGCACTCCCCCAGGAGGCCCACGCCCGCCTGAAGTCCCTCGGCGACACGGAACCGGCCGGCCTGCTCCAGGTCAGCGACGACGTGGCCCAGGACAGCCCGGAGGGCACCGAACTGACCTACCTCCACGGCGTGGCCGTCACCACCGACACCCCGGCCCCCGACGACCTCGACGCCATCGAGGTACCGGCGGGCACATGGGCGGTCTTCCGCAGCTCGGGCCCCTACCCGGACGCCCTCCAGACCACCTGGGCGGCCACGGCGGCCGAGTGGTTCCCCTCCAACCCGTGGCGCCTGCGCCCCGGCCCGTCGATCGTCGCCGTCCTGGACCGCGCGGACGACTTCACGACGGCGACGACGGAACTGTGGCTCCCGGTCGAACCGGCCTGACGAGCCGACGACTCACAGGGGACTGAGACGGGCCTTGAGCAGACAGAACTCATTGCCCTCGGGATCGGCGAGGACGTGCCACTGCTCCTCGCCGGTCTGCCCGATGTCGGCCGGCCGCGCCCCGAGCTTCAGCAGGCGCTCCAGCTCGGCGTCCTGATCCCGGTCGGTGGCGTTGACGTCGATGTGCAGCCGGGACTTGCCGGGCTCCGGCTCGTCCCGGCGACTGAGGATGATCGTCGGCTGCGGCCCGCCGAACCCTTCCCGCGGCCCGATCTCGAAGTACTCGTTGTCCTCACGGTCGAGCACGACGAAGTCCAGCACCTCGCACCAGAACCGCGCCAGCGCCTCGGGGTCACGACAACCGAGCACCAGCTCACTGATCCGACAAGCCATGACCGAAACCTGCTCTCGACGGGGAAGCACGGGGACGAACGCGCTGGTGACCGTACCTGGAGGGTCGGCCGGGGGCGAAGGGTTTTCCACTGCTAGCTTCCAGAACCATGACGGACGACGTGTACGTGGGCAACGCGGGCGAGGACGCGGCACTGGACCGGGGATGGCTGCTGGGGCACTTCAAGGACGCCTCCGACCCCCGCCACAGCGAGGACGTCGAGATCAAGTGGGGCGTGCATCCGAAGGGGGACGAGCGCGCCCAATGGGTCACCGGCGAGGACCGCACCGCGCTACAGGTCCTCGTCAGCGGACGCTTCCGGGTGGAGTTCCCCGGTCGCAGCGTCGTACTGGCCGAACAGGGCGACTACGTCGTGTGGGGCAGGGGCGTCGACCACTCCTGGTACGCGGAGGAGGAGTCCGTGGTCCTGACGGTGCGGTGGCCGTCCGTGCCCGGGTACGCGGTCGCCGACACCGACGCCGACGCCGAGCAGGACGGGTCCGGTGGGCAGGACGCCGGGAACTGAAAGTCCGCTCGGCGACGGCGGAGACCCCATACCCTGAGCGCCCGTCCGCACTGCCTGGGGGAGAAATGGCCAGTAGGTTCACGGAGTTGGTCCTCGACTGCCACGATCCGGAGCGGCTCGCGGCCTTCTGGTGCGCGGTCCTGGACTTCAAGGTGATCGACAGGGGCGAGGACAAGGTCGAGATCGGCTCCTGGGAGCCGACGGTCGAGGAGGTCCGCGCCCGCCAGATGCCGCCCACGCTCGTCTTCATCCGGGTGCCGGAGGGCAAGACCGTGAAGAACCGGCTCCACCTGGACGTGAGCCCGATCGACGGCAGTACGGAAGACGAGGCGGCCAGGCTCCTCGCCCTCGGCGCCACCAGGGTGGACGTGGGCCAGGGGCCCGGCCGGAGCTGGGCGGTCATGGCCGACCCCGAGGGCAACGAGTTCGACGTCGTACGCAGCCTGGCACCGTCTGATCAGAGGCTCCCCGCCGACCGCTCATGAGCGAGCCGTTGTCAGTGGTTAAGGCTAGGGTCGCGGACGCGCGGTCGGCATCCGAGGTACCCAGCTCTGCAGTGCGGCTGCATCCCCGGTTCTGTCCGGGGGCGGCCCGGGAACAGCCCGGGACCCAACCGACGACCGGGCTTGGTCGATGGCCAAGAGCGAGACCTGCCAGCGCCGACCGCGCACTCATCAACGACGCGAGCGACCGGGTTCCCCACCGCGATCCAGGGTGCGACCGAGAAGGGGCAGCAGGCGGTCCCAGTGGAGCCGCAGTGCGGCGGCGTCGAAGGCGTCGGTGTCGGACATGGTGAAGCCGTGGACGGTGCCGGGGTAGATCTCCGAGGTGTAGCGGACACCCGCCGCATCCAGGGCCTGGTTCAGCTCGCCGAGGCCCTCGGGCGTCAAGTCGCTCTCGGCGTGCCCGAAGTGGACCTCTGCGGTGAGCTTGGCGAGGCTGTCGGCCCCGTCGGCTCCCACGGGCGCGTGGAACGCGGCGAGGGCGGCCACCTGCCCCGGACGGGCCACCGCGGTGCGCGTCGCCAACAGACCGCCGATGCAGTAGCCGGTCACCGCGACCGGCCCTGGCCCGACCTCGGGCTGAGCGGTGAGGAACGCGAGAAAGGCGTCGGCGTCACGCAGCACCCGTTCCGCCGTGTGCACCTCGATCAAGGGCATCAGCTGGCCGAACACCGCGCCCCGGACTTCCTCTCCGATGTACTCGGGCAGCTCGACGACCGGCGCCGGGCCGTGCCGGTAGAAGAAGTTGGGCACGAGTACGTAGTACCCGTGCCCGGCGAGTTCGCGGGCCAGCTCCCGCAGTACGGGCCGGATCCCGAAGCCGTCCGCGTACATCAGCATCCCTGGATGCCGCTCCCCACCGCCCGGGAAGGCGGCGAACGCGTCGGCCTGTCCGTCCGCGGTAGGGATCTGCAGCGACTTGGACCTGGTGGGCATGAATTCTCCTGTCGTAGTTGATGTGTCGAGCTTGTGATCAACACGACGGAGGCGGTGCCCTCGCGGCAGCGCGGGTTCCTCGGTCGGACAGCGGGCCCGTACCGGCCCGTACGGCACTCAGAAGAGCACCGGGTCACCAATCCGTGTGTGGCGCGAGGCCGTCCCGGTAGTCATGACCCCAGAACATAGCCCAGCTCTCGACGGCACCGCTGGTACCGTCGCTTCCTCACTCCGACGGATAGATGTCCCCGCCCCGCTCCATGCTTTCCTCTTCGCTCTGGCTCTGCAGCCTTCGGGCCTTCTCCTGGAGCCTCTTCCGCTCGCCGGGGTCGCTGGTCCGTTCCGAGGCGGCCTTCAACTCCTGGGCCTTGTCCCGCATCTGCTGGAGCCGGGCGCGAGCTTCTCCACCTGCACTCATGTGATCCGTCCTCGCATCGTGAGCGGCAGTTGCGCATACCAGCGAATCACACACGGCTACCCTCCGCACCTGGAGCGTTACCCGCGCTTCTGCCGTCCGGAGGCGCTCCGCGATATCGGCGTACGTTCTACTGTGATCGCGGACCGAAGGGACGCCGCATGGCCAACGTCGTGGATCTGATCTGCTATCCCGTCAAGGGGTGTGCGGGCACGTCGACGAGCGGTGCGCTTCTGACTCCGGCGGGCCTCGCCCACGACCGGAGCTTCATGGTCATCAGCGAGGACGGAATCTTCCGCACGCAACGCCGACACCCCCGCCTCGCCCTGATCCGGCCTGCCATCAGCACCGACGGTACTCGGCTCACGCTTGACGCGACCCGCGGTGCGGACGGTGCCGAAGGCACCGGCCGCTTCGGCACGTTGTGCCTCGACGTGACGACATCCGCGCCGCGCCGCGACGTCGATCTGTTCGGCACCGTCTTCCAGGGGATCGACCAGGGCGACGAAGCCGCCGCCTGGCTGTCGGAGTTCCTCGGCGCCCCCAGCCGTCTGGTCCGCGTACCGCCGGAGCACGACCGCATCACCGACGGCCTGACCCCTGGCCCCTCCGGCTACGCCGACAGCAGTGCGGTGCACCTGCTGTCCCGCGCCTCCCTCGCCCTCCTCAACCAGCGGCTGGCCGAACGCGGCGCCCCGGCCCTGCCGATGAACCGCTTCCGCCCGAACATCGTCGTCGACAGCGACTGGGCAGCCGTACCGCACTCCGAGGACCGCGGGCGCCGCATCTCCATCGGCGGTGCCGAGTTGGGCTATGCCAAGCTCGCGGTGCGCTGTGCCGTCACTCTGGTTGAGCAGGAGGCCGGGGCAAGGCGGGGTCCGGAACCACTGCGCACCCTCGCGACCTACCGCCGGGCGGCAAGCGGCGGCGTGGTGTTCGGCGCCAAGTTCTCCGTGATCACGCCGGGGAAGCTGTCGGTCGGCGACGAGGTCGTCATCCAGGAGTGGGGCGACGCCGACCTGTAGGGACTCCCGGCCCGGCCGCATCCGGCACCGGCGAACTCTGTTGCCCGGTGTGCCACCCATCGGATTCGATCGCAGTCATGACCGATGGCGCCGCAGTCGACGTTGCCGACGAGCAGATCGTCAGCAACCAGATCATCCGGGGTATCAAGACCCTCCGTGACCATCTGGACTGCTCTGTCCATGAGGCCCTGGACATCTTTGTTGCCAGGTACGAGGTCCTGAGGGCGGAGCGCCCAGGCGACTTCGCCTGCGGCCGTGACGAGTACTGGGCCGGCTTCTACTCGTGAGACCGAGCCTGCCGTCGGCAGTGTCGTAACTCGGACTGTGGCGTGGGACAGGACCGCCCGTCTTACGCGTCGAAGTCGTACTCCAAGACGTACGAAGCGGCGTCCAGCTTCATTTCGTTGATCTCGACGGCGCGACCCTCGTCCGTTCACGCGGTGCGGCAGATTTCGAGATGGCCGACGCCTGGCCTCCGTCCTGATATGGCCGCTCACGCGAACGCCGGCCCGAAACGCCAGTCGGCCCCCGCCCTGCCGAGTAACGGCAGGACGGGGGCCGACTGAGGTGGGCCTACTTCTTCTTGCCCTGGTTCTTCACGGCTTCGATCGCGGCCGCCGCCGCGTCCGGGTCCAGGTACGTGCCGCCCGGGTTCAGGGGCTTGAACTCGGCGTTCAGTTCGTAGGACAGCGGGATGCCCGTCGGGATGTTCAGGCCCGCGATGTCGGCGTCGGAGATGCCGTCGAGGTGCTTGACGAGGGCGCGGAGCGAGTTGCCGTGGGCGGCGACCAGGACCGTGCGGCCGGTCAGGAGGTCGGGGACGATCGCGTCGAACCAGTACGGGAGCATGCGGCCGACGACGTCCTTGAGGCACTCCGTCTGCGGGCGCAGCTCCGGCGGGAGCATCGCGTAGCGCGGGTCGGAGAACTGGGAGTACTCGGCGTCGCGGTCCAGCGCGGGCGGCGGGGTGTCGTAGGAGCGGCGCCACAGCATGAACTGCTCCTCGCCGAACTCGGCGAGCGTCTGGGCCTTGTCCTTGCCCTGGAGGGCGCCGTAGTGGCGCTCGTTCAGGCGCCAGTGGCGGTGGACCGGGATCCAGTGGCGGTCGGCGGCCTCCAGCGCGAGCTGGGCCGTGCGGATCGCGCGCTTCTGGACGGACGTGTGGACCACGTCGGGCAGCAGGCCGGCGTCCTTGAGCAGCTCGCCGCCGCGCGTCGCCTCCTTCTCGCCCTTCGGGGTGAGGTTGACGTCCACCCAGCCGGTGAACAGGTTCTTCTCGTTCCACTCGCTCTCGCCGTGGCGGAGGAGGATCAGCTTGTACGGTGCGTCGGCCATGCTCCCGAGCGTAATCCAAGGCTCTGATCCCCCGCGCGTGCGCCCGGTGGGCGGACGGTTGACGGGAAGTGTTAATTGAATGGCTTCCCCGAGAGAGCCGTTTGTAAGTTGTGCTTACCGCATCAGCCGCTTACAGCGATCTCAATCACCTCGGGGGACCCATGCCTGTCGCCGGACTCGGACGTGACGCACGCGAGACCGTCTCCGGGCTCCCCCGCGAGTTCTGGTGGCTGTGGACCAGCACCCTGGTCAACCGGCTCGGTGCCTTCGTCGCCACCTTCATGGCGCTGTACCTGACCATCGACCGCGGCTACTCCGCCTCGTACGCCGGTCTGGTCGCCGCCCTGCACGGGCTCGGCGGGGTCGTGTCCTCGCTGGGCGCCGGGGTGATGTCCGACCGGCTGGGGCGGCGGCCCACGCTGCTGGTCGCGCAGACCTCCACCGCGCTGTCGGTCGCGCTGCTCGGCTTCGTGCGGGACCCGGTGGCCATCGCCGCCGTCGCCTTCCTGGTCGGCATGGCCAGCAACGCCTCCCGGCCCGCGGTGCAGGCGATGATGGCGGACATCGTGCGGCCCGAGGACCGTATCCGGGCGTTCTCGCTCAACTACTGGGCGATCAACCTCGGCTTCGCGATCTCCTCCATGGCGGCCGGGTTCATCGCCGAGGTCAGCTATCTCGCCGGGTTCATGATCGAGGCCGGGATGACGCTCGTCTGTGCCGTCCTCGTCTTCGTGAAGCTGCCCGAGTCCCGGCCCCAGCAGGAGACGACCCTGGACGACGGCCCGGGCAAGGGCACGGCCGTCTCCCTGGGGACCGTGGTGCGCGACGGGCGGTACATGAGCGTCGTCGGGCTGTCCTTCCTGATCGCCGTGATCTTCCAGCAGGCCTACGTGGGGCTGCCCGTCGCCATGGGCGACGCCGGGTTCACGCCCGCCGACTTCGGGCTGGCCATCGCCGTCAACGGCGTCCTGATCGTCGTCCTGCAGATCCCCGTCACGCGGTTCATCGAGCACCGCGATCCGCGACTGCTGCTCGTCGCCTCGTCGCTGCTGGCCGGGTACGGCTTCGGGCTCACCGCCTTCGCCGGGTCGGTCGGCGTCTTCGCCCTCACCGTGTGCGTGTGGACGCTGGCCGAGATCGTCAACGCGCCGACCCAGACCGGGCTCGTCGTCCGGCTGTCGCCGGTGCACGGGCGCGGCCGGTACCAGGGGATGTACACCATGTCCTGGGCGGTCGCCTCCCTCGTCGCCCCGCTGATGTCCGGGTTCGTCATCGACCGCTGGGGCGCCGAGTGGCTGTGGGGCATCTGCGCGGTCGTCGGCACCGTGGCGGCGGCCGGGTACTGGGGGCTCATGCGGGGCCTGCCGGACGACGGCCACAGCTACAGCCACAGTCACAGTCACAGTCACAGCGATAGCGGCAACGGCAGCGACAGCGACAGCGACAACAGCAACGGCAACGGCAACGGCAGCGACGAGATGCCGGTGGCCCCGGAAGCGTCCGCCGTCCCCGCGCCCCGGGTCGACACCAGCGCCGTCTGACCCCGCCGCTCGCCGGGCGGGCGCGTCCGATCCCGGGCGCGTCCGGTCACGGGCGCGTCCGGTCACGGGCGCGTCCGGTCACGGGTGCATCCGGGCACCCTTCAGCACCTTGTCCACCGCGTTCTTCGGGCCGTACACCGCGAGGCCCACCAGGTCCAGGTCCGCCGTCGCCACCGCCCGCACCGCCGCGCGGTTGTCGCGGTCGTTGCCCGTGGTGAAGAGGTCGGACGTGAAGAGGGCGCGGGGCAGGGCGCGGGACAGTACGCGCGCGTGGGCGGTCGTCAGCGTCTCCTTCGTGCCCTCGAAGACCAGCACCGGCTGGCGGAACATCGGCAGGTAGCCGACGGCGTCCGCGTCCTCGTAGGGCTCCCCGATCACCTCGGGGAACTGCTTGCCCAGGCCGCTGACCAGGAACGCCGTGACGTTGAGGCGCTGCCAGGTCTCCAGGTCCTCGCGCAGCAGTACGGCGATCTTGGTGTCGAAGCGGACGGGGGTCTCGGTTTCGGGAGCCTCGGGAGTCTCGGGGGCTGCTTCGTGCGTGCTCATACGGTGAGACTGCCGACCCGTACCCCGCCCGGTCTTGTACGTTTTTTGCATGGGCGGCCGACCGAAGGACCAGCGGAACGTCTCCGCCTGGCGGCCCCGCGTCCCCGGCGTCGTCGAGGTCTTCCACGCCCACTACACCGAGTACGCCTATCCGATGCACGTCCACGACGCCTGGACGCTGCTCATCGTCGACGACGGCGCCGTACGGTACGACCTGGACCGGCACGAGCACGGCACCCCGCACGACACGGTGTCGCTGCTGCCGCCGCACGTGCCGCACAACGGCTCCCCGGCGACCCCGGACGGGTTTCGCAAGCGCGTCCTGTACCTGGACGCCTCCCGGCTCGGCGACGAGCTGATCGGACCGGCGGTGGACGCGCCCGACCTGCGCGATCCGGTGCTGCGGCGGCGGGTCGGGCAGCTGCACGCGGCGCTCGCGCTGCCCGGGGACGAGCTGGAGGCGGAGAGCCGGCTGACCCTGATCGGCGACCGGCTGCGCGACCATCTGCGGCCGGGGACCTGCGCGGCCGGCGCACGCCGGGACCCCGTGCTCGCCCGGCGGCTGCGGGAGCTGCTCGACGAGCGGGTCGTCGCGGGGATCGGGCTGGCGGAGGCGGCCGCGCTCGTGCCCGCGCATCCGGCGCACCTCGTACGGGCGTTCAGCGGCGCGTACGGCATCGCGCCGCACCAGTACCTGATGTCCCGGCGGGTCGACCGGGCCCGGCGGATGCTGCTCGCCGGTGACTCGCCGGCGGAGGTGGCGGGGGCCACCGGTTTCTACGACCAGGCCCATCTGACCCGGCACTTCAAGCGCTTGGTGGGGGTCACGCCCGGGCGCTACCGGGCGAGCGGCGCCCGGGCCTGACGCCGCCGGTCAGTCGCCGGAGCGCTCGATCAGGTGCTGGAACGCCTCCAGGTTCCGCGTCGACTCGCCGCGCGCGGTGCGCCACTCGTACTCCTTGCGGATGGCGGAGGCGAAGCCCAGCTCGAGCAGGGTGTTGAAGGCGCCGTCGGCGGCCTCCAGTACCTGGCCGAGGAGGCGGTCGATCTCGTCGGGGGTGACGGCGGCCAGGGGGAGTTTCGCGGTGACGTAGATGTCGCCGAGGCGGTCGACGGCGTAACCGATGCCGTAGAGCTTGAGGTTGCGTTCCAGCAGCCAGCGGTGGACGGCCGGTTCGTTCTCGTCGGGGTGGCGGACGACGAAGGCGTTGAGGGAGAGGGAGTGCCGGCCGAGGAGGAGGGAGACCGTCGTGGACAGCTTGCGGGTGCCGGGGAGCTTGACGACGTAGTTGCCGGGTTCCGGGCTCTCCCACTCCAGGTCGGCGTCCTTCAGTGCCGCCTCGAGGACCTGCGCTGCCTTCTGCTGTGGTGCCTCAGCCATGGTGCGAGCGTACGCGACGGCGGTACGACTGGATCGCGGCCGTGTAGACGTCGGCGGTGGTGGCGGCGGCGCTGTCCCACCCGAACGACTGGGCGTGCCGGGCGGCGGCGTCGCCCATGCGGGGCGTCAGCTCGGGGTTGTCGGCGAAGTCGCGCAGCACGCGCGCGTAGGCGACGGGATCGTGGCCGTGGACGAGGCGGCCGGTGTGTCCGTCGCGCACGGCGACCGGGAGACCGCCGACCGCGGCCGCGAGCACCGGCGTACCGGCCGCCTGGGCCTCGATGGCCACCAGCCCGAAGGACTCGCTGTAGGACGGCATGACCAGCACGGACGCGGCCCGGAACCAGTCGGCGAGCTGTTCCTGGCCGACGGGCGGGCGGAAGCGTACGACGTCGGCGATGCCGAGCCGCGCGGCGAGTTTCTGCAGGCCCTCCGGCTTGGCGAGGCCGCTGCCGCTGGGGCCGCCGACGACGGGGACGACGATGCGGGAGCGCAGCTCGGGGCGTTCGTCGAGGAGGACGGCGACGGCGCGCAGCAGGATGTCCGGCGCCTTCAGGGGCTGTATGCGGCCCGCGAAGAGCGGGATCAGCGCGTCCTGGGGCAGGCCGAGGCGGGCACGGGCGGCGGCGCGGGCGTTGCCGTGCTGTCCCGGGCCGGGGACGCGGCCCTTGGGGAAGGGGCGGAAGCGCTCCAGGTTCACGCCGGGATGGACCACGGCGACCTTGTCGGGGTCGGCGGCGTAGTGGCGGACGAGTTCGTCGGCCTCCTCGGCCGTGTTGGCGATCAGCCGGTCGGAGGCGGCGACGATCTGGGTCTCGCCGATGACGCGGGCGGCCGGTTCGGGGGTGTCGCCGTCGGCCAGGTTGGCGTTCTTGACCTTGGCCATGGTGTGCATGGCGTGCACCAGGGGCGCGCCCCAGCGCTGGGCGGCGAGCCAGCCGACGTGGCCGGAGAGCCAGTAGTGGGAGTGCACGAGGTCGTAGTGGCCGGGGCGGTGACCGGCCCAGGCCTGCATCACGCCGTGCGTGAAGGCGCAGAGCTGGGCGGGCAGCTCCTCCTTGGCCAGCCCCTCGTACGGGCCCGCGTCGACGTGCCGGACGAGGACGCCGGGGGCCAGTTCGACGGCGGGCGGGAGGGCGGCGGTGGTCGCCCGGGTGAAGATCTCGACTTCGATGTTGATCTCGGCGAGGCGCTGCGCCAGCTCCACGATGTAGACGTTCATGCCGCCGGCGTCGCCGGTGCCGGGCTGGTGGAGCGGTGAGGTGTGCACGGAGAGCATGGCGACGCGGCGGGGCCTTCGGTTCAGCCTCAGCCGCGGGGAGGCCGCCGGTGAGCGACGCCCGAGCCTGCTGACGTACTGGCTCACGAGCCGTTCCTCCTCGCTGCGGGCATGCCGGTCGGAGGACGTGGGGTGCCCTCCAAGGGTTGGGAACACCGGACGGGCGGTGCTCCATTCCGCTTTTCCGACCTTTGCCGAATCATTACCGCCGATCGCTCAACCGTTCGAGGGTCCTTCGGGTCCCCCGCCCGGTCCTGCGGGTCCCCCACCCCGGCCCCGCGGGTCCCCCGCCCGGTCGTCACCCGAGTCGGCGCCGACGCGAGCCCTGTCTGGTGTGCGGGTACCACCATTCCGCGGCCGAATGCCGGACGCCCGCCGCATACCCTCGTAGGCATGCCACCCCGCGCCACCGCCTCCCGCCCCGTGGGCACGGTCACGCGCGGGACGACGAACCCCAACCGGCTGCGCCGCATGGACCGCTGGATCGCGGCCGCGCACGGTGCCGAACTGCGCCGCGCCGCCGACCCGGTCGCCGTCGACCTCGGCTACGGCGCGGCGCCCTGGACCGCCGTCGAACTGCTGCACCGCCTACGCACGGTCGCGCCGCACGCGCGCGTGGTGGGCGTCGAGATCGACCCGGCCCGGGTGGCGGCGGCCCAGCCGTACGCGCGCGCGGGGCTGGATTTCCGACACGGCGGTTTCGAGGTCCCCGTCTCCGCGCCGCCGCTGCTGATCCGCGCGGCGAACGTGTTGCGCCAGTACGACGAGGGCGAGGTCGCCGCCGTCTGGCGGCGGCTGTGCGCGCGGCTCGCCCCGGCGTCGGAGCACTCGCGCGGCGGGCTGCTGGTCGAGGGGACCTGCGACGAGATCGGGCGCCGGCACGTGTGGGTGGCGCTCGGGCCCGAGGGACCGCGCACGGTCACCTTCGCGACCCGGCTCGGTTCCCTGGACCGCCCCTCCGACCTGGCCGAACGGCTGCCGAAGGCGCTCATCCACCGCAATGTCCCCGGCGAGCCCGTGCACGCCTTCCTGCGCGACTTCGACCGCGCCTGGGCCGCCGCCGCGCCCTACGCCTCCTACGGCGCCCGGCAGCGCTGGATGCGGTCGGTGCGGGACCTGACGGCCGACTGGCCGGTGACGGACGGGCCGGTGCGGTGGCGGCAGGGTGAAGTGACGGTGCGGTGGGAGGCGTTGGCGCCCCGCGCGTGAGCCCACGGCGCGGACGGGGGGCGGGGCCGAGCGGGAGGCCGCCGACCGGGAACGATCTTCCTGCGGCGTTCGTCACACCCCGAGGGAAGCAAGGGAAGCAATCGAGGGGAAGCAGGAGGAAAGCACGGCCTCTGTCGCTTTTCGCGCCGGCATGGCACGATCCCCCGAGCGAGCTATGTTACTGACGGTTAATCAGGTTGGGGGCGAGGTATGCGTACGGGGAAGCGTGTCCTGACGACGACTGCCGTGACCGTGGTCTGCGCGATCACCGTGCTGGCGGCACCGGGGACGGCGTTCGCGGACCCCGGCCCCTCGCCCTCGTCCTCCCCGGCACCGGGCACCCCGGGCGCTTCCGCCACCGCGCCTGTCGGCCCGTCGGCCACGCCCGGCAAGGGCAAGGACCTGGAAGCCGTACGCAAGAAGCTCGACAAGCTCTACCGCGCCGCGGCCTCCGCCACGGAGGAGTACAACGCGGCCGAGGAGAAGGCCGAGAAACAGAACGCCGAGATCGTCGAGCTGGCCAAGAAGATCGTCAAGGGCCAGGAGAGGCTGGACGGCCTCAAGGACCGCGCGGGAGCCGCGGCCCGCTCCCAGTACCGCACCGGCGGCCTGCCCGACGGGGCGAAGCTCATCCTGAGCGACGACCCCGAGGACTTCCTCGACGGGACCGGACGGGTGATCCAGGGCCAGCGCGCCACCAAGGGCCTGCTCGGCGAGCTGACCCGCGCCCAGCGGGAACTGAAGGCCTACGCGGCGGACGCCTCCGCCCGCTTCAAGGAGCTGGAGGCGAACCGCAAGGCCAAGGCCACCGCCCAGAAGAAGATCGAGAAGCAGATCGCGGCGGCCGAGAAGCTGGAGTCCGAGCTGGAGAAGGAGGAGAAGGAGCGCCTCGCCCGGCTGGAGCGGGAGGCGCAGGCCAAGGCGCAGACCGCCTGGCTCGACTCCGGCATCCTGAAGGACCTCGACACCGGGGCGACCGAGCGGGGCCGCAAGGCGGTCGAGTACGCCACCGCCCAGATCGGCAAGCCGTACCAGTGGGGCGCCGAGGGCCCGAAGTCCTACGACTGCTCCGGTCTGACCTCGCAGGCCTGGGGGGCGGCAGGACAGGCGATCCCGCGCACCTCGCAGCAGCAGTGGAAGCAGCTCAGGCACGTCGCCGTCGAGGACATGCGCCCCGGCGACCTGATCATCTACTTCGACGACGCCAGCCACGTCGGCATGTACGTCGGCGACGGCTCCATGGTGCACGCCCCGCGTCCGGGGCGCTCGATCACCGTCGCGGGCGCGGGCTCGATGCCGATCCTCGGCGTGGTCCGCCCGGACACGGCCCCGGAGCAGGCGTCCACCCCCAAGGAGTGACGCGGGCCACGCGACCGGCGCCGGGCGCGTGAGACGGGCCACGTGACCCAGTCCACGCACGGCGCCCGCCCCCGCGTGACCTTCGTCATCCCCGCCCCCGGGTCGACGTGTCCAACTGCGGGGGAAAACGCGGCATATGACAGTGGCCCTCGGCCGCCCGACGTGTTCTGGACCATTCCGCAGCGGTGCGGTCACCCGCTATGGTCCCCGTCGGTGGGTCGAGGTCCCTCGCCCCGCCATGCCCTCGGGGGGAGGGAAGGAAACCAAGACGATGCCCGTACCCGTACCGCGGCAGAGGGCGATCCCGGCCGTGGAGTGTGGTCAGGCGCCCGCCGCGTCCCCGGACAGCGGCCCTTCCAAGGAACAGGCCCCGCCCGGGACGCCCCAGGCCGAGAACGCCGCCACCCGGCGAGAGAAAACCCCAGAGAACCCCACGGAGAAGCGCGAGAAGCCCACGGACACCAGCACGGAGACCAGCACCGGCACGAGCACCAGCTCCGGCACGAGCACCGGCACCGGCACCGGCACCGGCACCGACCGGACGCCGACGCCCGGCGTCCGGGCCGAGAGCGCGGCTCCCACGAACCTGACGGTGCTGCTGATCGAGGACGATCCGGCCGGCTCGCCGATCGTGCCGGACCTGCTCGACCAGTCCGGCAAGCCGATCCGCGTCCGCACCGCGCGCAACCTCACCGAGGCCGGGCGGCTGCTGACCGACGACGTCCACTGCATCCTGCTGGACCTCGCCCTGTCCTCCCCCGCCCCGGCCCGCACGAACGCCGACGCCGGTGGCAACGGCAGCGGCGGCGACGCGGAGGACGACGACGAGCTGGCGGTGCTCCGGCAGGTCCTGGAGCTGGCGCCCCGGCACGCCGTGCTCGCCCTCACCTCCTCCAGCGACGCCGAGCGCGGCGCCGAGGCGGTGGCGGTCGGCGCGCAGGACTACCTGTTCCGCGACGAGCTGGACGGCCGCCTGCTGAGCCGGGCGATCCGCTACGCCGTCGAGCGCAAGCGGTCCGACTCGGCGGAGCGGCGGCTGGCCGAGGGCAGGGTGCGGGCGCAGGAGAACCGCCGCCTGGAGCGCGGCCTGCTGCCGACCCCGCTGCTGGCGGGCTCCCCGCTGCGCTTCGCCGCCCGCTACCGCCCGGGCCGCTCGCGCGCGCTGCTGGGCGGCGACTTCTACGACGTCGTGCGCACCCCGGACGGCACCGTGCACGCCATGATCGGCGATGTCTGCGGGCACGGCCCGGACGAGGCGGCGCTCGGCGTGGAGCTGCGGATCGCCTGGCGGGCGCTGACGCTGGCGGGGCTGTGCGGCGACGAGCTGCTCGGCACGCTCCAGCAGGTGCTGGAGCACGAACGCTCGGACGACGAGATCTTCGCGACGCTGTGCGCCGTGGACATCTCCCCGGACGGCCGCCGCGCGGGCCTGTGCCTGGCCGGGCACCCGTCCCCGCTGCTCAGCCGCCCGGGCATGCCCGCACGGCTGCTGCCCTACGACAACAACGGCCCGGCGCTGGGGCTGCTGCCGGGCGCCCGCTGGCCGCGGACGCAGGTGGAGCTGGGCGCCGAGTGGAGCCTGATGCTGTACACCGACGGCCTGATCGAGGGCCACGTCGGCGGGGGCCGGGAGCGGCTCGGCCAGGACGGCATGGTGGAGCTGGTCCGCCGCCAGCGCGCCGAGGGTCTGACCGGTGAGGAGCTGCTGCGGGCGACCGTCAACGAGGTCCGCGAACTCAACGGCGGCGAGCTGGCCGACGACCTGGCCGTGGTCCTGCTGGACCGGACGGCCTGAGCCGCCCGGTCCCGGTGACCCGGCGCGGGGGCTGCCCGTCGTACGGGGTCAGCGTCCGCCGTTGTACGGGCCGTACGGGCCGTCGCTGCTGGAGCCGCGGCGGCTGCTGCGGCCGCCGCCGGACAGACCGCGCAGCGCGGGCCGTACGTCGACCATGTACACGATCGTCGCGATGAGACCGATGATCGGCAGGAACGACAGGATGTTGAAGATCAGGTTCACCACGAAGGCGAGCCCGAGGATGATCAGCCAGAAGGGCTTGGTCTTCTTGTCGGCCGCGCGGTAGGCGTCCTCGCGGCGCGTGGCGGCGTCGATCAAAGCGAAGCCGCTGAAAAGGATCAGGGCGATGCTCAGCAGCCACATGAAGCCTGCGAACCCCTGCATCAGCACAACGTCCACCACCAGAATCGGATCGTCATTACGCGGTCACCGTACCCGCAGAACGAGCCGGACACCCCAAGGGTGCCCGGCCCGCTCTCCGCTCCTCGCGCCCTGCCCTACTTGGCGGGCGGCGTCGTCTTCCTGGCGGTGGTGTTCTTCTTGGCCGGGGCCTTGCGCGGGGCGGGCGTCTTCTTCGCCGCCGCGGACTTGTCCTCGGTGACCCGGACCGGCTCGGACTTGGCCGTCGCCGGCTTGGGCGTCGCGGGCCTGGCCGGGGCGGGCTTGGCCGGCTCGACGGCGACCGCGAGGTCCTCCACGTCCTCGGCGAGGTCCTCGATGCCGTCGGCGGCCTGGCCGCGCCAGGTGCGCACCGCGTGCTCGCCGCGCTCGGCGACCTTCTCGTAGGTCTCCCGGGCCTTGACGGCGTACTCGGCGGCGACACCGACGGAGCGCAGCGCGAGGTCCTGGGCGGTCTCGCCGAGCTTCTTGAAGTCGGCGTCGAGGTTGCCGAACAGCTCGTTGGCCTTGGCCTGGAGGCTGCCCTGGGTCTCCTTGACGCGGGCCGTCGCCTTCTCCTGGACGGCCTTCGGGTCGGTGTTGCGTACGGCGTCGATCCGCGCCGGGGCCTCCGCGCGCAGCTGCTCCACCAGCACCGGCACCTTCTTGGCCTGCTGGAAGGCGAGGTCGGCGGTGCCCGCGGCGAAGTAGAGCGGGGTGGGGTCGCTGAAGGTCTTGCGCAGGTCGTCGGTGATGGCCATGGTGATGGTCCTCCGGAATTGCTTACGAGTGAGGGTTTTGTGTCGTTGCAGCCCCGTCGACGGCGATGTCGGCGTCGGCGCCCGGCTCCGCGTCGGTCCCGAACCCGTTCTCCTTGCGGAAGGACTCGTAGACCTGGAGCAGCACCTGTTTCTGGCGCTCGTTCAGCGAGGGGTCGGCGAGGATGACCGCACGCGTCTCCACGTCCTCCCGGTCCCGCTCCGCGTCGAGGATCCCCGCGCGGACGTACAGCGTCTCGGCGGAGATCCGCAGCGCCTTGGCGACCTGCTGGAGCACCTCCGCGCTCGGCTTGCGCAGCCCGCGCTCGATCTGGCTCAGGTACGGGTTGGACACGCCCGCGGCGTCGGCGAGCTGCCGGAGCGACAGCTGCGCGTTGCGCCGCTGCTCGCGCAGGTACTCACCGAGATTGCCGACGTTGAGCGATGCCATGCGTCCAGCATGCGCCACCGCGCTAACTATTGCAAGCATCTGCTTGCAATAGTGTGTCGCCGCCTCCGGACCCCGGCCCCCGGCTCCTCCCGGCTCCCCCGGCTCCGTACCCACTTTTTTGTGCGTACTGGGCAACGCGTCGCGGCCGTCCGAAACTGAGACGGCAGGCGGGCGTCAGGAAGGCGCGCGGACGGCGGGCTCCGGTGCCGCCAGCCGGTCCAGGCGGCGGTGGCCCCAGTCGGAGAGGGGGGAAAGGGCCTCGGCGAGATCGCGGCCGAACGGGGTCAGGGAGTACTCGGTCCGCAGCGGCAGCACGTCGTACACCCGTCGGTCCACCAGGTCGTCCGCCTCCATCTCGCGCAGCGCCTGCGTCAGCACCTTCTCGGTGAGGCCCGGCGCCCTCCGGCGCAGCTCGGCCGGGCGGTGCGGGCCGGACTCCAGCAGCCACAGCAGCGTGGTCTTCCACTTGCCCTCGATCACGGCGATCGCGGCGGTCACTCCGCAGACGTTCGGATCGTGGCGCCGGTGTGCCATGAGGTGCCCCCATTCATCAGCAATTGTTCTTCACGTTACGGGAGTTGAAGCATGTCCGCACCCACCGGGCGGCCCTCCGCCGTCACCGCCACCGCCACCGCCGTCACCGTCGTCGGCCTGGGTCCGATGGGCCGTGCGCTGGCCGCCGCGTTCGTGGCCGCGGGGGTGGCCACCACCGTCTGGAACCGCACGCCGGGGCGGGACGCCGAGCTGGTCGCGGCGGGCGCGGTCGCCGCCGCGTCGGCCGAGGAGGCGGTCGCCGCCTCGCCGCTGACGGTCGTCTGCGTG